>NZ_JBQQCB010000019.1:0-150994 GCF_052246675.1 Nonomuraea sp. KM90
GTGCGGGGACGCTGGGCCGCCGGGGCGGTGGGGTGGTGGCGGGAGGTGGGGCGGCGCCGGGGGGTGAGGCGATCCTCACGGCCGAAGCGGGCCCCGAAGCCGAAGCAGCCCCCAAAGGGGAGCCGACGTGGGGGTGGGGGGTCAAATGCCGTGTCCTCGGTTGTGGAGGGCGGAGAGGACGGTGGACGCGGAGATCAGGCCGGCCGCCACCGCGAGCGCGATCGCGGCGCGCGGCTCGCCGGCTCGGGAGGCGAAGCTGCGGGCGGCCCAGCGGACGGCCGAGCCGCGCTGCCCGAGCGCCGCGTGCCCGAAGGCCAGCTGGCCGTAGACCCGCGCCGCGCCGCACGGGTCCACGGCCAGTTCGGGGTGCCGGGCGAGCATCCATTCGAGCCCGGCAATGCGGTCCGCCCATCGGGCGGCGTAGTGGGAGCCGGCCCAGCGCACCCGGACGAGCGGCTGGTCGACGTGGACGAGCGGTCGCCGCTTGGCGGCGCGCAGGGCCAGGTCCCAGTCCTCGTTCTGGCCGCCGGGCGCGCTCTCGTCGGGCCAGAGCACGCCGCGCCGGAACAGGAACGTCGACGAGTGCACCATCACCATCCGCGACCGGATCAGGTCGGCCACGGTGATGGCGGAGGCGCCGGCGAGGCGGGGCACGCGGCGGCGGCCGTGCTCGACCTCGATGCCGCAACTGGCGAACTCGCCCCCGTCCCGCAGGGCCCGCACCTGGGCGGTGAGCTTGCCGGGCAGCCACACGTCGTCGTCGTCGCAGAAGGCGATCAGGTCGGTGTCGCAGGCGGCGATGCCGGTGTTCCGCGCGCCGGGCAGCCCGGGGGTGAGCCTGTTGCCCAGGACCCGTACGGATCCGCCCACCCGGGGCAACGGCACCCCGTCCGCCACCACGACCACCGAGAGCTCCCCCGCGTAGTCCTGGCAGAGCACCGCCTCCACGGCCTCGCGCAGCGGCCCGGGACGGTCCCCGCGCGTCGGGATGACCACCCCGACGGACGGCCACCGGCTCACGCGGCCGCCCCCGCGTAGCCGTACCGGGCCCTGAGCGGCCACGTGAGGGCGTTGACCATGCGCCGGTCGCCGTCGGGCAGGCCCGACAGCCACGAGTCGTCCCGCCGCAGCTCCACCCGCCCCACGTGGAAGCGCATCGGGTTGCCCGAGGCGGTGTGGGAGGGCCCCAGCCAGGCGGTGCGCCCCTCGATGAACGGCAGCTCGGGCTCCGGCAGCCCGAGCCGGAGCGCCAGCGCCTTGAGGGTGGCCCCGGGGTCGGCGAGCAGGTCCTCGTACCGGATCCTGGTCACGCGGGCCCCGCGCCCGGGGAGGAGCTCCAGCGCGGCGTTCTGGGCCGCCCAGTGGACGGCGGTGCGGGCCGGGCTCCAGCGGGTCATGGGGTGGCCGTCCTCCGGCCGGTGCACGGTCCTGCTCCAGGAATGGGCGACCGCGCGCGGGTCCCTGACCACGTGCACGATGCGTACGTCCAGCCCGCCGGCCACCAGGCAGCAGGCCAGCGACGCGTGCTTGCTGGAGTCGATCACGACCGGCGCGCCCACCGCGTCGTACAGCTGCCGGTACGCCCGCGCGTACTCGGCCAGGTCGGGATGGGCGATGCGCGCGATCCTGCGGGTGCGGTCGACCCTGGCCCGCAGGGCCAGGATCCGTTCGGCCAGCCGCCGGGTCCATCCACCGAACGCGCGCTCCCCCACGAAGCGCCAGAACGGACAGGACGGAAAGGCCATACCGCACCCGCAGAGCTCTTCCGCGAGGATCCCCCGCTCCCAGAGATGCACCACCTCTCCCAGCGCCACCACGCCGGGAAGCTCGCCGAGGAGCCTCTCGAGCAGCGTGGTGCCGCTGCGGCCGAGGCCGCCGAGGTAAACCACCTGGGCGGTCGCGGGAGTGGGATCGGTCACGGGAAGGGCCTTCGCGTCGCGTGAACACGGAACGCGATGACCCTAGCGCGCAGAGTAATCAGCGGGTAACGAGAACCCTAAAAGATCTACCTCAGCTGGCGTCGATGATCATGCCGGCGCCGACCGTGCCGTTCGTGGCCTCGTCCACCAGGATGAAGCCGCCGGTCAGCCGGTTGCGGGCATAGTCGTCGACGAACATGGGCTGCGTGACCCGCAGCGACACCCGCCCGATCTCGTTGAGGCCGAGCGACGTCGCATCCTCGTCTCGGTGCAGCGTGTTGACGTCGAGCCGGTAGTGCAGATCGCGCACCATCGCGCGGGCGGTGCGGGTCGTGTGCTTGATCGTCAGCTTGGACCTGGGCGTCAGCTTGAGGCCGTCGGCCATCCAGCAGACCATCGCCTCCAGCTCCTGCGCCACCTGCGGCTGGTTGTTGGGCCGGGCGATCATGTCGCCGCGCGAGATGTCGAGGTCGTCCTCGAAGCGCAGCGTCACCGACATGGGCGGGAACGCCTCCTCCACCGGCCCGTCGAAGGTGTCGATCGAGGCGATCCGCGTGGTCAGGCCCGACGGCAGGTGCATCACCTCGTCACCGGCCTTGAGCACGCCGCCCGCCACCTGGCCGGCGTAGCCGCGGTAGTCGTGGAAGGCGTGGTCGGTGGCTCGCTGCGGGCGGATGACGTACTGGACGGGGAAGCGCACGTCGGTCAGGTTACGGTCGGAGGCGATGTGCACGTTCTCCAGGTGGTGCAGGAGGGAGGTGCCGAGGTACCACGGCATGTTCTCCGACCGCGAGACCACGTTGTCGCCGTTGAGCGCGGAGATCGGGATGAAGGTGAGGTCGGAGACGTTCAGCTTGGACGCGAACGCCGTGAACTCCTCCCTGATCTCCTCGAAGCGCTCCCGGGAGTAGTCGACCAGGTCCATCTTGTTGACGGCCAGCACCAGGTGCGGGACGCGCAGCAGCGAGGTCAGGAAGGCGTGCCGCCGCGACTGCTCCAGCACGCCCTTGCGGGCGTCGATGAGGATGATCGCCAGGTCGGCCGTGGAGGCGCCGGTGACCATGTTCCTCGTGTACTGGATGTGGCCGGGCGTGTCGGCGATGATGAACTTGCGGCGCGGCGTCGCGAAATAGCGGTACGCCACGTCGATCGTGATCCCCTGCTCCCGCTCCGCCCGCAGGCCGTCGGTCAGCAGCGACAGATCCGTGTATTCCGTGCCCCGGTCGCGCGAGGTCCGCTCGACGGCCTCGAGCTGGTCCTCGAAGATCGCCTTGGAGTCGAAGAGCAACCGTCCGATGAGGGTGGACTTGCCGTCGTCGACGCTTCCCGCAGTGGCAAAGCGAAGAATGTCCATTTAGAAGTAACCCTCTCGCTTACGGTCTTCCATCGCGGCCTCGGACGAGCGGTCGTCGGCCCTGGTGGCCCCGCGCTCGGTGATCCGGGTGGCCGCGATCTCCTCGATGATCTCCTCGACCGTGACGGCCGTGGACTTGACGGCGCCCGTGCAGGTCATGTCGCCCACGGTGCGGTAACGCACCACGGACTCGAACAGCGGCTCGTCGTCGCCGCGCTGGACGACGTCGGAGTCGGGCAGCAACATGCCGTCGCGCTCGAAGACCTTGCGGGTGTGGGCGAAGTAGATGGAGGGGATCTCGATGCCCTCGCGCCTGATGTAGTCCCAGACGTCGAGCTCGGTCCAGTTGGACAGCGGGAAGACGCGGATGTGCTCACCCTTGCGGATGCGCGCGTTGTAGAGGTTCCACAGCTCGGGGCGCTGGTTCTTCGGGTCCCACTGGCCGAAGTCGTCGCGGAAGGAGAACACCCGCTCCTTGGCGCGGGCCTTTTCCTCGTCGCGCCGGGCGCCGCCGAACACCGCGTCGAACTCGTGCTCCTCGATCGCGTCGAGCAGCGTCGTGGTCTGCAGCCGGTTGCGCGAGGCGCGCCGGCCGGTCTCCTCGACGACCCGGCCCTGGTCGATGGAGTCCTGCACGCTGGCCACGATCAGCCGCGCGCCCAGCTCGGCCGAGCGGCGGTCGCGGAACTCGATGACCTCGTCGAAGTTGTGGCCCGTGTCCACGTGCATGAGCGGGAACGGGATGGCGGCGGGCCAGAACGCCTTCTCCGCGATGCGGAGCATGACGATCGAGTCCTTGCCCCCGGAGAAGAGCAGACATGGACGCTCGAACTCGGCCGCCACCTCACGCATGATGTGGATGGCCTCTGCTTCGAGCACGTCGAGCTGCGACGTCGTGTAGTCGCGCTGGAGCATGGGAGCTTCCTCCGGCGGTTCAGCGGTGCAGGTCCCGGATCCCGGCGAGCAGGGATGCCGCCAGCTCCGGTAGGGAAACCAGGATATCCGGTAGTGACGGGTCGGCTTGGTTGTAGGTCAGCTCGGAGCCGTCGATACGGCTCGCGTGGGCCCCCGCGGCCAGCGCTACGGCGACCGGCGCGGCGGAATCCCATTCGTACTGGCCACCGGCGTGTACGTACGCCTCCACCTCGCCGGTGAGCACCGCCGAGATCTTGGCCCCGGCGGACCCGATCGGCACCAGGTCGGCGCCGACGAGGTAGGCCAGCTTCTGCACGAACTCGGGCGGCCTGGTGCGGCTCACCGCGATCCGGAACCGGCCCTTCTCATGGGAGAGCGGCTTCGGCGGCTCGGCGGTCGTCAGCGTGCGCCCCTGGGCCGGCAGCGCCACGGCGCCCGCGCTGAGCCTGCCGCGCTCCCACAACGCCACGTGCACGGCCCAGTCGGCCCTGCCCTCCTCGGAGAACTCCCGGGTGCCGTCGAGCGGATCCACGATCCACACCCGCTCCGCGCCCAACCGGCGCGGGTCGAGCCGCTCCTCGCGCGTGGCCTCCTCCGACAGCACGCTGTCGCTGGGCCGCAACCGGGCCAGCGACTCCATGAGGTAGACGTGGGCGGCCCGGTCGCCCTCGGCCCGCAGCGCGGCCGGGTCGCCGAACCCCGTGCGCTCGCGGATCCGCAGCAGCCTCTCGCCCGCCTCGGTCGCCAGATCGCCGGCGAGGGCGTGGTCGTCGCGAATCGTCATCAATATGCTCCTTGCCCGCGGGCGACGGCCGACCAAGTCTTCCACAGGATCTGGAGGTCCAGAGTGAGGGACCAGTTCTCCACGTAACGCAGGTCTAGACGTACGGATTCCTCCCAAGATAGGTCAGATCTACCACTGACCTGCCACAGCCCGGTCAGCCCAGGGCGTACGAGGAGTCGTCGGCGCACGTCGTCACCGTAGCGTGCCACCTCCTCCGGCAGCGGCGGCCGGGGCCCCACGAGCGACATGTGGCCCAGCACGACGTTGATGAGCTGCGGCAGCTCGTCCAGCGAGTGCCGGCGCATCAGCGTGCCGAGAGGAGTGACGCGTGGATCGTTCCGGATCTTGAACAACAGCCCGTCGCGGTCGCTGACCAGAGTGATCTTCTGCTGCTCCGAGCCGCGCCGCATCGTACGGAACTTCAGCATCGTGAACAGCCGCCCGTCCCGGCCCACCCTGGTCTGCCTGAACAGCGCCGGACCGGGGCTGGTCGCGCGTACGGCCATCCCCAGCCCCGCCAGGACCGGCGACAGCAGCACCAGCAGCGTGGCGGCCACCAGCCGGTCGAAGACGTTCTTGACGAGCTGCCTGGCGCCGCCCAGCTCGGGGTGCTCGACGTGCAGCAGCGGCATCCCGGCGACCGGTCTGATCATGGTGCGCGGCCCGGCCACGTCCATCAGCGCGGGCGCGACGACCAGTTCCGTGTGGGTGCGCTCCAGCCGCCAGGCCAGCCGCCGCAGCGCGTGCCCGTCCATCTCGGGGCAGGCCAGCACGGCCACGGTGTCGGCGTCGTACTGGTCCACCACGATCGGCACGTCGCTGAGGTCGCCCGCGACCGGCACGTCGTCCACCCGCTGCCCGGCGTGCCCACCGGGCAGGCAGGCGGCCACGATGTCCATGCCGTGGTGGCGCTCCCTGCGGAAGAGGCGGACGAGCTCGGCGATCGAGGCCGGATGGCCGACCGCGACCACCTTGCGCATGCAGGCGCCCGCGGCCCTGCGGCGCTGCAGGGAGCGGCGCAGGGCGTACCTGAAGACCAGCGTGAAGAGCGTGACCAGCGGCAGGGCCAGCACGACGTAGCCGCGGGCCACGTCGGTCTTGGTCACGTAGGAGCCGATGGCGGTGCCGGCGGTCAGCGCCACGCCCGCCTGCACGACCCGGCGGAACTCCTCGGAGCCGACGCCCAGCATGCGCGGCTCGTAGGCCCGGGTGAGCGCCACCGCGCAGCACCACACCACCGGCAGCACCACGCTGACCAGCAGGTACGGCAGCACGTACGGTGTGAACCCGCCGAACCTGACGGAGAACGCGGTCCCGGCCCCGATCCCCGCCCCGCACAGATCGCCCAGCACCGCCAGCAGCCGGTAGGAGCGGACCCAGGAAAGCGTGCGCGGACCGGCCCCCCAGCCAACCCCATGACCGGTCCTCACGACGGCCATGAGACCTTCACCGCGCACGCGTGCCTCCAGGCGACCATTCCTGAATGGACAGTCACAGATCGTAGCCGCGCGGGAGGCCGGGAACCGGCGAACGACCCTATGCGGTGATCAGCGAGGAGGGCCGGAAATGTGCAGATCAGCCCGGTGGAAGTCGTTCTGGGTGGCCTCCAGGCCGCGGGTCATCAGCGACTCCACGACGTCGGCGGCCCGGTCCACGAGGAAGGGCAGGTCCTTGCGCTCCATGGTGGCGAAGTCCCTGAGCACGAAGGAGGCGGCGTCCATGCGGCCGGGCGGGCGCCCGATGCCGAACCGGACCCGGAGATAGTCACGGGTGCCGAGGACCTTGGTGATGGACTTGAGCCCGTTGTGGCCGTTGTCGCCACCGCCCAGCTTGGCCCGCAGCGCGCCGTAGGGCACGTCGAGCTCGTCGTGGACGACGATCAGCCGCTCGGGGCCGATCTTGTAGAAGTCGGCGAGCGCCTTGACGGGCCCGCCGGAGAGGTTCATGTACGTCAGGGGCTTGGCCAGGATGGCGGCACGCGTCTCGCACACCTCGGCCCGGCTCTTGTGGGCCTTGAACCGCCCGCCGGCCCTGGCGGCCAGCTCGTCGAGCACCATGAAGCCCGCGTTGTGCCGGTTACCCGCGTATTCGGGGCCCGGGTTGCCCAGTCCGGCGATCAGCCAGCGATCCATGAGATCCCCCTGCAGCGGAACGGGACGGCTCGAGTCCGGCCGCCCCGTTCACGAGTGAACCCGTCGCGCCTACTCGGAGGCCTCTGCGGACTCGCCCTCGGCGGCCTCCGCGGTCTCGCCCTCGGCGACCGTCTCGGTCTCCGCCGGAGCCTCGACCGGCTTGTTGATGACGTGCAGGACGACGACCTCGGGGTCGGCGATCAGGGTGGTGCCCTGGGGCAGCTTCAGGTCGGCGGCCGTGACCACGGTGCCGATCTCGAGGCCCTCGACGTCGACCTCGACACCGGTCGGGATGTGGGTGGCCTCGGCCTCCACCGCGATGGAGACGAGCTGCTGGTCGAGCAGGCCCTCGGAGTTGACGTCGCCGACCGTGGTGACCGGGATCTCGACCGTGACCTTCTCGCCGCGCTTGACCAGGAGCAGGTCGACGTGCTCGACGAAGCCCTTGATCGGGTCGCGCTGCACGCCCTTGGGCAGGGCGAGCTCGTCGACGCCGTCACCCTTGAGGTGGATCAGCACGTTGGCGGTGCGCAGGGCGAGCAGGACCTCGTGGCCCGGCAGGGTCAGGTGCTTGGGCTCGATGCCGTGCCCGTAGAGAACGGCGGGCACCTTGTCGGCGCGGCGGATCTTGCGAGCGGCGCCCTTGCCGAACACGGTGCGCGGCTCGGCGGCGATACGTACTTCAGACACGACATCTCCTAGGGATGCGGTAGACGGACTGTCTGCGCTCCCCCTCACCCGCCCTAGCGGAAGGCGTTACGAGCGCAACCCTCATAGCTTAATGGCTCAGGTGTCCCCTTCGAACAAGCTGGTGACCGAGCCGTCCTGGAAGATCTCGGTGATCGCGCGGGCGATGAGCGGCGCGATGGACAGCACGGTCAGCTTGTCGAAGCGGTTGGCCTGCGCCAACGGCAGCGTGTTGGTGACGACGACCTCGGAGATCCGGGAGTTCTTCAGCCGATCCACGGCGGGGTCGGAGAAGACCGCGTGGGTGGCGGCGACGATGACGTTGGTGGCGCCCTGCTCGTAGAGGGCGTCGGACGCCTTGCAGATCGTGCCCGCGGTGTCGATCATGTCGTCGATGAGCACGCAGGTGCGCCCGCGTACGGTGCCGACGACCTCGCTGACCTTCACCGAGTTGGCCACGTCGAGGTCGCGGCGCTTGTGGATGAACGCCAGCGGCGTGCCCAGCGTGTCGGCCCAGCGCTCCGACAGCCGCACGCGGCCGGTGTCGGGCGAGACGACCGTGGTGTTCTCCAGGTCGAGCTTGTTCTTGAGGTAGCTCTCCAGGACCGGCATGGCGAACAGGTGGTCCACCGGGCCGTCGAAGAAGCCCTGGATCTGCGAGGTGTGCAGGTCGATCGACATGAGCCGGTCGGCGCCCGCGGTCTTGAACAGGTCGGCCATCAGCCGCGCCGTGATGGGCTCGCGGCCGCGGCCCTTCTTGTCCTGGCGGGCGTAGCCGAAGAACGGCATGACCACGGTGATGCGCTTGGCGGAGGCCCGCTTGAGCGCGTCGACCATGATGAGCTGTTCCATGATCCACTTGTTGATGGGCCCGGTGTGGCTCTGGATGACGAAGGCGTCGCAGCCGCGTACGGACTCCAGGTAGCGGGCGTAGATCTCGCCGTTGGCGAAGTCGATGAGTTTGGTGGGGGTGAGGGAGACGCCGACGTGCTCGGCCACCTCCTCGGCCAGCTCCGGATGGGCCCGCCCGGAGAAGAGCATGAGGTTCTTCTCGCCGGGCTGCTTGATGCTGGTCACTGCTGACTCTCCTGCTCTTGCTCGGTCAGCGCCCGCTCCGCGGCCGCTGCCGACTTCGTGCCCGCGCGCCTGCGCAAGACCCATTTCTCGATGTTGCGCTGTCGCGCACGTGCCACACCAATGGCGCCGGGGGGTACGTCGTCGGTGATGGTCGAGCCCGCCGCCGTGTAGGCGCCGTCGTTGACCGTCACGGGAGCGACGAGCATGGTGTCGCAGCCGACGAACGCGCCGTCACGCACGGTGGTGTGGTGCTTGTTGACCCCGTCGTAGTTGACGAAGACCGTGGAGGCGCCGATGTTGACGTCGTCGCCGATCGTGGCGTCCCCCGCGTAGGACAGGTGCGGCACCTTGGAGCGCTGGCCGACCTTGGTGTTCTTCATCTCGACGAACGTGCCGGCCTTGGACCTGCGGCCGAGGACGGTGCCGGGGCGCAGGTAGGCGTAGGGGCCCACGTTGGCCTCCGGGCCGATCTCGGCGCTGTCGCAGACGGCGTTGCGGACCACCGCACCCTCGCCGACGAGGGTGTCGGTCAGCGTGGTGGCGGGCCCGACCTCGGCGCCGGCCTCGATGGCGGTGCTGCCGTGGAGCTGGGTGCCGGGGTGGATGACCGCGTCGGGCTCGATGCGTACGCCGACGTCGATCCAGGTGCTGGCCGGGTCGATGATCGTGACGCCGGCGCGCATGTGGGCCTCCAGCAGGCGCTGGTTGAGCACCTTGCGGGCGGCGGCCAGCTGCACGCGGTCGTTGACGCCCTCGACCTCGACGAAGTCGCCGGCCACGCAGGCTCCGACCCGGTGGCCGTCGCGGCGCAGGATGGCCAGGACGTCGGTGAGGTATTCCTCGCCCTGGGCGTTGTCGGTGGACACGCGCTTGACCGCGTCGGCGAGCAGGAGGCCGTCGAAGGCGTAGATGCCGGAGTTCATCTCCCTGATGGCGCGCTGCGCGGGGCTGGCGTCCTTCTCCTCGACGATCTCCAGCACCGCGCCGGCGTCGTCGCGGATGATCCGCCCGTAGCCGGTCGGGTCGGGCACCTCGGCCGTCAGCACGGTGACCGCGTTGCCGTCGGCGGCATGCCGTTCGAGCAGCTCGGTCAGGGTCTGGGTGCGCAGGAGCGGCACGTCGCCGTAGGTGACCAGGACCGTGCCGGAGATCGTGCCGACCTCTTCGAGCACGGTCCGCACGGCGTGGCCGGTGCCCCGCTGCTCCCGCTGGACGACGGCGCGGGCGTCGGGGCTGGTGGCGGCCAGATGGCCGCCGACCCGCTCCAGCGCGTGGCCGATGACGACGATGAGCTGCTCGGGACCGAGGTCGCGGGCGGCGGAGAGCATGTGGTCGACCAGCGCGCGGCCGCACACCTCATGCAGGACTTTCGGGGTCTGGCTCTTCATCCGGGTGCCCTCGCCGGCGGCGAGGACGATGACGGCTGCCGGGCGCGGCACACTCACGGACTGAGGCTCCCTGTGACTGGACGGATCAGGGTTCGGTGCATCGACTGCACAGCTGCGAATGGGCCGCGTTCAGCGGCCCGTCGCAGCCTGCCCACTGGGCAGCTACCCTCCCGACACCGTGAGGATACCTGTCCTTCCCCCGAACATTCTCGGGGGGAGGCACCTCAGAGCTCCCGGAAGAGGACTCGAACCCCTACAAAGTGGACCAAAACCACTTGTCCTGCCGATTAGACGATCCGGGACGGATCGGACACGTGATGTCCGACACCCCCCTACGATACCGACCCCGCACCCTGGCGCGCGCCGGTAATTCTCCCTCACCCGCGCCTCGCCACGTCACTCGCGTAACAGACCCTCCGAAACGGCGCAAGACACGAAACCCACGCACCTCAGGCGTCGGAGCGTCACCTTCTCCACATTCACGCCTTAGGTCTTCCTTACTTACGCTGGCGTAGGTTACGGTTGCGTAGACCGGACATTCATCCTCATACATGTCGTTGGAGGTCGCCCATGACCGTTCTTGCCGAGCGCTCATCATCTGCCCCGAAGCCCGACTTCGAACCCGAGCCGAAGTCCAAGTCCGAACTCGTCATCTTCGGCCTGGTCGTAGGGCTGCCCCTCGTCGCGATCGCGGCCGCCGTGCCGCTGGCCTGGGGGTGGGGACTCGGCTGGACGGACATCGCCATCGCCTTCGTCTTCTACGTCGTCTCCGGACTCGGCGTCACCGTCGGCCTGCACCGCTACTTCACGCACGGCTCGTTCAAGGCCAAGCGCCCGCTGAAGATCGCGATGGGCATCGCGGGCAGCCTGTCGCTGGAGATGTCCGTGCTGGACTGGGTGGCCACCCACCGCAAGCACCACAAATTCTCCGACAAGGAGGGCGACCCGCACTCGCCGTGGCGCTTCGGCCCTGGCTTCAAGAACATGGCCAAGGGCCTGCTCTACGCCCACATGGGCTGGCTGTTCGAGAGCGAGCGGACCAACCGGGAGAAGTACGCCCCCGACCTGTGCAAGGACCAGGACGTGCTCAAGCTGCACAAGTGGTTCGGCGCGCTCGCGCTCACCTCGATCCTGCTCCCCGGCGTGCTGGGCCTGCTGTTCACCTGGTCCTGGCAGGGCGGGCTGACCGCGCTGTTCTGGGGCTCGCTCGTACGCATCGGGCTGCTGCACCACGTGACCTGGTCGATCAACTCGATCTGCCACGTCTTCGGCGAGGAGGACTTCCAGGTCCGCGACAAGTCGCGCAACGTGTGGTGGCTGGCCATCCCCTCCTTCGGCGAGTCCTGGCACAACCTGCACCACTCCGACCCGACCTGCGCCAGGCACGGCGCGCTGAAGGGCCAGATCGACCTGAGCGCCGGCCTCATCCGGATCTTCGAGAAGCTGGGCTGGGTGTACGACGTCCGCTGGCCGACGCCTGAGCGTCTGGCGGCGAAGCGCATTGCCTGATGTCAATCAGGCGGTGAACGGCCATGGATCCGTGGCCGTCATTATGGAGACCGTGACCGAACCCCGATCCCGCAGACGTATGTCCGGTGCAGAGCGGAGAGAGCAGCTGATCCACATCAGCCGCACCCTCTTCGCCGAGAAGGGGTTCGACGGGACCTCTATCGAGGAGATCGCCGCTACCGCACAGGTGTCGAAACCCGTGGTGTACGAACATTTCGGCGGCAAGGAAGGCGTCTACGCGGTCGTCGTGGACCGCGAGATGCAGAAGCTGCTCGGCATGATCACCGAAGCCCTCGCCGCCTCCCACTCCCTGGTCAAGCTGGAGCGGGCCGCGCTGGCCCTGCTGCGCTACATCGAGGAGAGCAGCGAGGGCTTCCGCATCCTGGTGCGCGACTCGCACGCCGCCTCGGGCACCGGCACGTTCGCGAGCCTGATCAGCGAGATCGCGAGCCAGGTCGAGGACGTGCTGGCCGACGAGTTCGCCTCCCGGGGCTACGACCCCAAGCTGGCGCCGATGTACGCCCAGATGCTGGTCGGCATGGTCGCGCTGACCGGCCAGTGGTGGCTCGACGTGCGCAAGCCGGGTCGCGAGGAGGTCGCCGCCCATCTGGTCAACCTGGCGTGGAACGGCCTGACCGGGCTCAACCCCAACCCGACGATCACCGCCACGAGCCGCGCGCACACGCCCGCGGTCAAGCCGCGCACCACCAACGAGAAGGAGCTGCGCGAGTTCGAGAAGGCCCGCGAGAAGGAGCTCAAGGAGGCGGAGAAGGTCCGCCAGCGGGAGCTCAAGGAGGCCGAGAAGGCCCGGGTGCGCGAGCTGAAGGAGCGCGAGCGGCTGCTCAAGGAGGCGGAGAAGGCCCGCGAGCGGGAGGAGAAGATCCGCCAGCGGGAGGCCCGGCTGGCCGAGCGGGCCGCCCGTCTCGAACAGGTAGATCATCCTGAGTGAGCCTTGAACGAGTAGGGCGTCAGGAGTGACGATTGGGTTGAGCAGGGCTGACCATCCGGGGTAAGCCGTTGCGGCTACGTTAACGTTCTGTTCAACCAAACGGGGCAATATACGCCATATGTCCGCGGAACCGTTCCAGCCTGCCAACGACCTGCCCCTACCACAGGAGCGGTTTCTCAACCGCGAAGAAAGCTGGCTCCAGTTCAACGAGCGCGTGCTCGAACTGGCCGAGGATCCCTCGCTGCCGCTGCTCGAACGGGTCCGCTTCCTCGCCATCTTCGCCAACAACCTGGACGAGTTCTTCAGAGTCCGTGTCGCCGGGCTCAAACGCCGTATGGCGACCGGCCTGCTGCTGCGGACCAAGAGCGGGCTCAAGCCGCGCGAGGAGCTGGCCAGGATCGCCACGATCGCGGACGAGCTGGCCAGGCGGCACGCGGCGGCCTTCCACCAGCAGATCTGCCCGCAGCTCGCCGGCGAAGGCATCGAGATCGTCCGGTGGGACGACCTGGGCCGCGAGGAGCGTACTGAGCTGCGCAAGCTGTTCAGGGAGCGGATCAGGCCGGTGCTGACGCCGCTGGCCGTGGACCCCGCCCACCCGTTTCCGTATATTTCCGGGCTCAGCCTGAATCTTGCCGTCCTGGTGAGGAATCCGGCGACCGATCACACCGTGTTCGCCCGGGTCAAGGTTCCTTCGCAGCTGCCCCGCTTCGTGCCCGCGTCCAAGGACCGGTTCGTCCCGCTCGAGGATGTCATCGCCGCCCACCTCGGGCAGCTCTTCAAGGGCATGGAGATCCTCCAGCACCACGTCTTCCGCGTCACCAGGAACGAGGATCTCGACGTCGACGAGGACGTCACCGAGAACCTCATGCAGGCCCTGGAGAAGGAGCTGCTCAAGCGGCGGTTCGGCCCGCCCGTGCGGCTAGAGGTCGAGAACACCATCACGCCCGAGGTGCTGGCGCCGCTGGTGGAGGAGCTGGAGCTGGCCCCGCACGAGATCTACCGCCTGCCCGGGCCGCTCGACCTGTCGGGTCTGCACGCCATCGCCGACCTGGACCGGGGCGAGCTGAGCTACCGGCCGTTCGTGCCGGCCGAGGTGATCAACGCCGAGGACGACATCTTCTCGACCCTGCGCGAGCGCGACGTGCTGCTGCACCACCCGTACGACTCGTTCGCCACCAGCGTGCAGCGCTTCATCGAGGTGGCCGCCGAGGATCCCAGGGTCCTGGCGATCAAGCAGACCCTCTACCGGACCAGCGGCGACTCCCCCATCGTGAACGCCCTGATCGACGCGGCCGAAGCGGGCAAGCAGGTCGTGGTGGTCGTGGAGATCAAGGCCCGCTTCGACGAGCACGCCAACATCTCCTGGGCCCGCAAGCTGGAGCGCGCCGGCTGCCACGTCGTCTACGGCGTGGTCGGGCTGAAGACCCACTGCAAGCTCGCCCTGGTCGTCCGCCAGGAGCCGTCCGGCGAGCTGCGCCGCTACTGCCACATCGGCACCGGCAACTACAACCCCAAGACCGCCCGCCAGTACGAGGACTTCGGCCTGCTCACGGCCGACCCGCTGGTCGGCGAGGACGTGACGGACCTGTTCATCCACCTGACCGGCTACTCCCACCACTCCGCCTACCGGCGGCTGCTGGTGGCGCCGCACTCCATGCGCAGCGGGCTGGTGGCCAGGATCGAGCGGGAGATCGCCCACCAGCAGGCCGGGCGGCCCGCGCGGATCAGGATCAAGACCAACTCGCTGGTGGACGAGCCGATCATCGACGCCCTCTACCGCGCCTCCAGGGCCGGCGTCCCGGTCGACCTGTGGGTACGCGGCATCTGCATCCTCCGTCCAGGCATCCCTGACCTGTCGGAGAACATCCGCGTACGTTCGGTCCTCGGGCGGTTCCTCGAACACTCCCGCGTGTACGAGTTCGGCCTCGGACGTCGGCCCGAGGTCTGGATCGGCAGCGCGGACCTGATGCGCCGCAACCTCGACCGCCGCGTGGAGGCGCTGGTCAAGGTGACGTCGCAGCAGCACAAGGCCTATCTCATCGAACTGATGGACCACGCCATGGCAGAGACCACGAACGCGTGGTGGCTCAACTCCGACGGCACCTGGGCCCGCCATCAGGGCGAGGACCTGCAGAGCCGTCTCATCGGCACCCGCCGCTGGAGGACCGTTGATGACTGACCTGCTCCGGGCAGCCGGAGCCGTGGTCTGGAGGGGCGAGCAGAGCAGCCCCGAGGTGGCCGTCATCCACCGCCCTGGCTATGACGACTGGACCTTCCCCAAGGGCAAGCTGAAGTCCGGGGAGCACGTGATCGCGGCGGCCCTGCGCGAGGTGCGCGAGGAGACCGGCCTGACCGTGCTGCTCGGCCGCGCGCTGCCGCCCGTCCACTACATGAGCACCGGCCGGCTCAAGCGGGTGGACTACTGGGTGGCGCAGGAGGCCGCCGACGGCGGGTTCGAGCCCGGTGACGAGGTCGACAAGCTGCGCTGGCTGCCGTTGGCGGAGGCCAGGCGGCTGCTGACGTACGAGTGGGACGTGGGGCTGCTGCGCGCCCTGGCCACCGCGCCGCTGGAGACCGTGCCCCTCGTCCTCGTACGGCACGGCTCGGCCGGCTCCAGAAGCGAGTGGACCGGCGAGGACGTCGCGCGCCCGCTGGACACCGACGGAGCCTCCCAGGCCTCGAACCTGGCCACCGCCCTGCCCGCCTACCGGCCCGAGCTGCTGCTGAGCTCGCCCAGCGCCCGCTGCGTGCAGACGCTGGAGCCGTACGCGGGCGAGGTCGGGGCCGACATCAGGATCGAGCCGCTGCTCAGCGAGGAGAGCCAGGATCCGCAGAAGACCCCCGCGCTGGTCGGGGACCTTTCCGCGCCCGCCGTCGCGTGCAGCCACGGCAAGGTGCTGCCCGGCCTGATCGAAGCGCTGAGCGGCAAGAGCGTGCACCTGCGCAAGGGCGCGTTCGCCGTGCTGCACAGGGCCGGCGGGCGCGTGGTCAGCGTCGAGCGCTATCCCACGTGACGGGCAACCGCGCGTACCCGTCGGCGATCCTCCCCTCGCTGCGCGGCAGCTCCGCCTCCGGGACGGCCGGCCGCAGGGTCGGGAAGCGCTGGAACAGCCTGCTGAACACCGCTTCCAGCTCGACCCTGGCCAGGCCGGCGCCGATGCAGAAGCGCGGGCCGTACCCGAAGCTCAGGTGCGGGTCGGTTTGCGGACGGCGCAGGTCGAACACATCCGGATCCGGATAGATCCGCTCGTCCCGGTTGGCCGCGCCCGGCATGATCACGACCGCCTCGCCCCTGCGGATCGTACGGCCGCCGATCTCGATGTCCTCGTGCGCGTACCTGGGCAGGCCGTGCAGGCTGGGCACGGCCATCCGGAGGATCTCCGCCACCGCGCCGGGGGCCAGCCCCGGATCGGCCTTGAGCAGGTCGAGCTGGTCGGGGTTGGCGAGCAGGAGCAGCACGCCGAAGTCGATGCGGTTGACCGTCGTCTCGTGCCCGGCGAACAGCAGCGCCGCGGCCAGGTCGGCGATCGTCCCGTCGTCGTCCAGCTCCTTCGCCAGGTCCGACAGGACGTCCTCGGCCGGCTCGCGCCGCTTGCGCTCGATCAGGCCGGCCATGTACGCGCTCAGCTCCTCCCTGGCGGCCTGGCTCTTCTCGGTGTCCAGCATGTCCCCCATGCGCTGGGAGACGCCGCCGAAGTACTCCCTGTCCTCGTACGGGACGCCCAGGAGCTGGCAGATGACCAGCACGGGGAGCGGGAAGGACAGCTCGGCGTGCAGGTCCGCCGGCGGCGAGAGCTTGGCGAGGTGGTCGAGCCGCTCGTCCACCAGCGAGCCGACGTGGTCGCCGAGCCGCTTCATGCGGCGCGCGGAGAAGGACGGCATGAACAGCTTGCGCATGCGGTCGTGCTCGGCCTTCTCCGTGGCCGCGTCGCCCTGGGGCCCGCCGAGCAGGGCGGACCCCGACAGACGCGCGGCCTTGTCCGGTTCCGGGTGCGAGCGTCCGAGCCGGCCGTCGTTGAACAGCGAGCGGGCGTCCTCGTACCCGCTCACCAGCCAGAACTCGTCGCCCATCCGGGTGCGTACCTTCGCGATGCCCTTCTCGGCCCGCAGTTCCCGGTACGCCTCGGGCACCTCGAGCAGACTGCTGCGTTCGAAGGGAATGGTAGGAAGGTGACTCATAGAACCTTCGTAACCGCTTTGAGCGTCTCCTTCCAGACCCTGGGGAACTCCGCGTGGGCGCGCTCGGCGGCATTGCGCTCGATCCCGATCAGCAGCCCGTAGGTGAACGTGTCCTCGCCCGCCTGCCGCGCGCTCTCCGCCTCCTTGGCCAGGGTCTCCTGCGCGACCACCCCGTCCTGGTAGGTCCCGAGAACCTCCTGGATGTCCTCGGACAGCTTCGCGAGCTTGCCCATGCCGCCACCCAGGCTCGGCTGGAGCGCTTCGGCGGTGTAACGAGCGCGTTTGGCCGCCTTGCGCACGTCGTGCATGGCGATCTCGCGGCGTTCCAGGTCGTCGATGGCCTGGGCGTGGTCGTACGCCTTGGTCACCCGCTCCCAGTTGGCCACCGCGATGGCGTGCAGCTTCTCCTCCGCCGGCTTGGCCGCGGCCTTGCCCAGGGCCGGGGCGGAGACGAGCTCGTCCAGCGCGTCGAGGAGGACGTAGTAGCGCTCCCCGCTGAGCACATCCTTGATCCGCCCGTACGCCTCCTCCTCGCGTCTCTGCAGGTCCGAGCCGAGCCGGGTCTGGATGGGACCCGTCACCAGCTCCGGCGCCAGGCCGGCCAGCATCTTGGCGTACCTGGCCCGGATCACCTCCAGGTCGCGGGCCTCGCCGAGCACGTTGCCGAGCCAGCGCAGCTCCTCCTGGAGCTCGCCGGTGTCGACCACGACGGTCTTGAACGCCTTGAGCGCGCTGCGCATCCGCCGGGAGGCCACGCGCATCTGGTGCACGGCGTCCTCCTCGGCCCGGCGGACCCGCGGATCCTGCGAGAGGAGGGCCCTGACCTGGCCGGACAGGTAGGCGATGACGACCTCGCCCGCCGAGCCCGGTTTCGTGGGGGCCGTGGGGAGTGGGGCGGGCTCGAGCAGTTTCGCTAGCTTGCTGGCCGCCTCGGACGGGCTGGCCCCGGCCTTCCTGAGCCGCTTGCCGACCTTGGCCAGCAGCGCCTGGCTGCCGCCTTCGAGGAGCTCGGCCTCGACCTCGCGCCACCGTACGACCTTGGGCTCCTCGCCGTACACGGTGCCCTTGACGCGGTCGTCGGCGATCTCGACCAGGCCGGTCTCGCCGTCGAGCAGGACCGTGACGGTTCTGCGGGTGTCCAGCTCGGCGACCGGCTGCAGCTCGGCGCCGCGGGTGTAGGCACGGACGAGTTCGGCCAGCTCATCGGGCACGACCTTGGTGCTGCGGGTGAGCGGGTGGGTGATCTCCTGGCGTACGCCCTTGGCCTTGGGCAACTTCAGATGCCAGCCCGGATCGGCGCCACCCCGTCTTCGCCTGAGCGTGACGCCTCGGGAGGCCAGCCGCAGATCGGGCGTGTCGTAGTAAAGAGCCACGAGCTGGTAGCTCTTCGGGCCTACCACGTCCGCCAGCCCACTGAGGTCCGGGACCGCGTACTCCGGGGAAACGTCGAACTTGTCCTCGATCTCGATGCCCACTGCACCTCGCAAGAGTCCGATTTCGGACCATGATGCCACCGTTGGGTGAACATCACACGGGTTGCAGGAGTTCGATTCTGTTGCCGACCGGGTCAGAGACGTAGATCCGCCGGTATCCGGGGAACAGGTGGTCAGGGACGGCGCCGGGCAGCTTGGCGGCGTACGCGGCGAGATCGTCCACCAGGAAGGCGGGGTGGGCCTTGCGGGCGGGCCTGAAGTCGTCCTCGATGCCGAGATGGACCTCCACGCCGTCACCCCTGAACCA
Organism: Nonomuraea sp. KM90; assembly: GCF_052246675.1. Taxonomy (NCBI): domain Bacteria; kingdom Bacillati; phylum Actinomycetota; class Actinomycetes; order Streptosporangiales; family Streptosporangiaceae; genus Nonomuraea; species Nonomuraea sp. KM90. The sequence continues at coordinate 18,634 of NZ_JBQQCB010000019.1, forward strand.
GGCGCCGCCCCGGTCGGCCAGCTCCGGCGGCTTGGGCACCTCGCGCAGGCCGAGGACACCCTCGTAGAACTCCCTTAACAGCGGCTCGCTGCCCCTCGGCGCGGCGAGTTGCACGTGGTGCAACCGGGTGATTCTCATCGCTGCGCCACCACGAAGATCCTTCTGAACGGGAAGGGCGTGCCGTAGCTCCTGGCCGGATAGGCTTCGGCGAGCGGCCCGGCCAGGTCCTGCTTGAACCGCCGCTGCTCGTCCGGGTCGAGGCGGTCCAGGATCGGGCGCAGGGCGGTGCCGGAGACCCAGTCGAGGACCGGGTTCTCCCCGTGCAGGATGTGCACGTACGTCGTCTCCCACGCGTCCGCCTGGGAGCCGCCGTCGTTGAGCATGTCGACGTATTCGAGGGGCTCGCCGACCGGGTTTCCCCTGGTGAACCCGCCGAGCTTGTCCGACCAGGCGCGGGAGGAGCACAGCTCGCGGATCGCGACGTGGCTGGGGGCGTCGAAGTTGCCCGGCACCTGGAAGGCCAGCCAGCCGCCCGGCGCCAGGTTCTCCATCCAGTGCTCCAGCACGTCGCGGTGCTCGGGCACCCACTGCAGGACGGCGTTGGAGATGATCACGTCCATGGGCCGGTCGGGGCGCCACATGGCGACGTCGGCGACCGCGAACCTGATCGGCGTCTCCAGCTTGCGGGCCTTGGTGATCATCGCAGGCGAGGAGTCGAAGCCCTCGATCGTCGCGTTGGGCCAGCGATTGCCCAGCTCCACGGTGAGTTCACCGCTGCCGCAGCCCGCGTCCACGACATAATCGGGCGCGACCGCCCCCACCCTGGAGATCAGCTCGATGAACGGCCGTGACCGCTCGTCCGCGTAGACGGCGTACGTCACAGGGTCCCAGATATCTCTTGACATGAAGATAATTGATATCGAGAGAGATATCTCGATGTCAAGACAGTACACTCTGTGTCATGACGGAGGATGCTAGAGACGAGGTCGATCGGCTCGTCGCGGCCTGGCGAACGGAGCGCCCCGACCTCGACGTCGAGCCGCTCCAGGTGCTCTCCAGGGTGTCACGACTGGCCAAGCATCTCGACCGGGCGCGGCGGGCGGCGTTCGCCGAACACGATCTGGAGCCGTGGGAGTTCGACGTGCTCACGGCGCTGCGGCGGGCCGGGAAGCCGTACGAGCTCAGCCCCGGAACCTTGCTGCGGGCCACGCTGGTGACCTCTGGGACGATGACGAACCGCATCGACCGCCTCGCCCAGGCGGGGCTGGTACGGCGACGGCCCGATCCCGAGGACCGGCGGGGGGTGCTGGTGTCGCTGACGGACACGGGGCTGGCGCGGGTGGATGCGGCGTTCGCGGACTTGTTGCGGCGGGAGCAGGAGTTGTTGTCGGGGTTGGGCGAGTCCGATCAGCGCACCCTCGCGTCCCTCCTCCGCACCCTCCTCGCCCCCTTCGACTCCCCCCGCTGACACCCACCGGGGACGCTTTCCCGGCGCCCTTCCCGGGACGCTTTCCCTGTGCCCCTTCCCGGGACGCTTTCCCACTGACCCCGCGCCCGGGACACTCCACCCAAGTCACCTACATCCGCCACCACCCCGCCCAGGCGGACCCGCCCCACACCCACCCAACCGAGGCGAGCCCCGCCGCACACCCACCCCAACTCAGGCGGACCCGCCTCGGGCCTGTTCAGGCCCGCTCCAGCGAACAGCCATGCGAAGTCAGCCATCCCCCGGAGCCCGGGACGCCAGCGGGCGTCCGGTCAGTCGCCCAGGCGGTCGGCCATTTCCAGCCACTCGGCCTCGATCGTGTCCTTCTGGGCCGTGATCTCGCGAAGCTGGGCATCCAGCGAGCCGAGCTTGGCGTAGTCGCTGGCCGCCTCCGCCATGGCGGCGTGGAGGCGGGATTCCTGGTCACCCAGCTTGTCGAGCTGGCGTTCGAGGCGACTGAGTTCCTTACGGAGCTCCCGTTCCTCCTTGGCCGACAGCCCGCCGTCCTTCACCTGGCCAGACGTGTCGGGAGCCGCCGCTCCTGCGACCGTGCCGACGGTCGCCGGGCCACTGGACACCGCACCACCGGCGTCAGGACGGCCCGTCGTCGCGGCGGTGGCCAGGCGGGCGGTCACCGCCGTGCCCGCCGCGCGCCGTTCGAGGTATTCGTCCACCCCGCCCGGCAGCAGAGACAGCTTGCCGTCGCCGAGCAGCGCCACGGAACGGTCGGTCACCCGCTCCAGGAAGTAGCGGTCGTGGCTGACCAGGATCAGCGTGCCGGGCCAGCCGTCCAGCAGGTCTTCGAGCTCGTTGAGCGTCTCGATGTCGAGGTCGTTGGTGGGCTCGTCGAGCAGCAGGACGTTGGGGTCGTCCATCAGGAGCCGGAGCAGCTGCAGCCGCCGCCGCTCGCCGCCCGACAGGTCGCCGACCATCTTCCACTGCGCCTCACCCCGGAAGCCGAGGCGTTCGAGGAGCTGGGAAGCGGTCCACTCCCTCTTGCCGAGCTGGAGGTATTTGCGTACTTCCTCGACCGTCTCCAGCACGCGCCGCGTCGGGTCGAGCTCGGCCAGCTCCTGGGACAGGTGCGCCAGACGTACCGTCTTGCCGCGGACCACCCGCCCGGAGTCGGGCTTGATCGTGTCGGCGAGCAACCGCAGCACGGACGACTTGCCGGACCCGTTGACGCCGATCAGCCCGATCCGGTCACCCGGGCCGAACTGCCACGTGAGGTGGTCGAGCACCAGCGGCCCGGTGTCCGGGCCGCCGGCGTGCAGGGTGACGTCTTCGAGGTCGTAGACGGTCTTGCCGAGCCGGGCCGCGGCGAACCGCATGAGCTCGACGGTCTCGCGCGCCGGGGGCTCGTTCGCGATCAGGGCCTGGGCGGCCTCGATGCGGAACTTCGGCTTGGACGTACGGGCGGGCGGGCCGCGGCGCAGCCAGGCGATCTCCTTGCGCATGAGGTTCTGGCGGCGTTCCTCGGTGACCTGGGCGATCCGCGCGCGCTCGGCCTTGGCCAGCACATAGGCGGCATAACCACCCTCGTAGCGCTCGACCCGGCCGTCCACGACCTCCCAGGTGCGGGTGGACACGGCGTCGAGGAACCACCTGTCGTGCGTCACGACCACCAGCGCGCTCTTCTGCACCGCCAGGTGCCCGGCCAGCCACGCGATGGCCTCGATGTCGAGGTGGTTCGTGGGCTCGTCCAGCATGATCAGGTCGTGGTCGTCGATGAGCAGCCGGGACAGCGCCGTACGCCTGCGCTCGCCGCCGGACAGATCACCGGCCCTGGAGTCGAGGTCGAGGTCGCCGATCAGGTTGGACAGGATCTCGCGGACCCGCTGATCGCCGGCCCACTCGTGCTCGGCCAACCCGCCGAGGACCGTCTGTCGAATGGTGGCTGTGGGGTCGAGGTCGTCCTGCTGCGACAGGAACCCGACCCGCAGGCCACGGTTGTGGGTGACACGACCGCTGTCAGGTCGTACGGCTCCTGCGATGACCGAGAGCAGGGTCGTCTTGCCGCCGCCGTTGCGCCCGACGACGCCAATGCGTTCGCCGGCCTCCACACCGAGGGAGACGTCGCTGAGGAGTGGCTTGGGCCCATACGCATGGGAAACCGACTCAAGATTGACCAGATTCATGGCCTTCCCAGGGTATCGGCTCCCCACCGACCTCCCACCCGCCCAGGACGGGTTGGCAGGCGCAGTCCCGCCTTGGCCGAGGCGGCAGGCGCGGGCCCGCCTTGGCCGGGATGGCAGGCGCGGGCCCGCCTTGGCCGAGGCATCGCCGCAAGCCCTCGTGGGCGGGGGGCTTGGTCTGGTATCGCGGCACGCCCTCGTCCACAGCACCACCACAAACGGATCATCTGCGGCATCAGCGCACCGGATCGGCTGCGACATCACCGCAAGCGGATCGGCTGCGACAGCAGCGCAACTGGACCGCCTGCGACACCCACCGGGAGCGGGCAGGCGGCGCATGTATCCGGTGGATCTCGCGCAGGCCCGGAGGCCGCCCCGGGCCTGCGCGCGTTGGGGTGGGCGGCCGGGGTCAGACCAGGGTGGCGCCGTGGACGGGGCCGTGGGCGGCTACCGCGGTGTGGGCGGCGCCGGTGCTGGTCAGGCTGTGGGCCAGGTCGCGGGCGTGGGTGGCGTCGATGGCCAGGAAGGCGCAGGTCGGGCCCGAGCCGGAGACGATCGCGCCCAGCGCGCCGTGCTGGCGGCCCGAGTCGAGGGTGGGTGCCAGCTCGGGGCGAAGGTTGAGGGCAGCGGCCTGGAGGTCGTTGCTCAGGTGGGTGCCGAGGGCGTAGGCGTCGCCGGTGCCGAGGGCCTCCATCAGCGAGTCGTTCAGCTGGGGCCAGGGGACGTCGGCTCCGGACGCCTCCCTGAGGCGGTCGCACTCGGCGTACACACTCGCCGTCGAGAGGCCGCCGTTGGCCAGCGCGAACACCCAGTGGAACGTGCCCCCGGTGGGCAACTCGCTCAGCTGCTCACCGCGCCCGGTGCCGACCGCCGTGCCGCCGATCAGCGAGAACGGGACATCGCTGCCGAGGTCTCCGGCGATCTCCATGAGATCTTCCATGGGCAGCCCCAAACCCCACAGCTCGTTGCAGGCGACCAGCGCACCGGCGGCGTCGGCACTGCCGCCCGCCATGCCACCGGCCACGGGGATGTCCTTCTGGATGATGAGATCGGCGCCATAAGTGCGACCCGCGTGTTTGGCGAGCGCGCGAGCGGCCCGGATCGCCAGGTTGCCGTCGTCGGTGGGCACCTGGTCGGACCACTTACCGTTCACCTGCACGGTGATCGACTCGGACTCCTTCGCCACCACCTCATCGAAGATCGATACTGCGTGGAAGACGTTGACCAGGTCGTGGTAGCCATCTTCCCTGAGCGGGCCGACAGAAAGCTGCACGTTGACCTTCGCGGGCACACGTACGGTCACCGAACTCATCGATCTTCTGCCACTCTCATCACTTGCCGGGGTCAAGGACACTCGATGTTATCGGGGCTCGCTGCCCTGACATGCGGTTCTTGAAATATGACCCGGGGTCCTGCCGACTCCTCAACACAGAGAGTCAAGATAGTAGGCATTTGCCCGATCCTCGCAAGTCACGAAGAGTGATTCGGTCAGACGGTGGTTCCGGCACCGTGAACTACCTGGTGAATACGCCAGTTGCGGGTGCCTATGGGGGGAGGGGTTGCGGGGTTCTCGGGGTCGCTGGTCCCCTGTCCTCTGAGCGCGGGGGGCGGATGTGACCGGTCGTGAAATGGCAGGCGTCTCAAGAGACGGTCAAGTTCCGAGACGGTCATGGGCTGACGGTCGTGAGCTGATGGTCAGGGGCCTGACGGTCAGGCCGTCCTTGTGGCGCTTGTGTGCGGCTGTGACGCTTGGGCGAGTCGGACGCTTGGGGGCTGCGACGCTTGGGCGGGTCTGATGACATTTGGCGGCTCGGAGACGGTCGAGGGGTGCGTCAGTCAGCCTGGGCGTACGGCGCCTCGGAAGGTGGTGCGGTAGTAGGGCGTGTTGAGGAAGTTGGTTCTTCTGACAACGTCGCCTGTCCTTGGGGCGTGGATCATCAGGCTTCCTCCTAGGAACAGGGCCACGTGGGTGGGGTCGCCCGTGCCGCCGCCGAAGAAGAGCAGGTCGCCTGTACGGCGGGCGCCGAAAGGGATCTTGCGGCCCTGGCGGAACTGGGTGCCTGTGTAGTGGGCCAGCCGTATGCCCGCTCTGGACCAGGCGTAGAGGGTGAGGCCGCTGCAGTCGAAACCTCTGGTGGAGGCTCCCCTGCCTATCCCGAGGGTCGGGCCCTTCGCTGAGCCTCCACCCCAGGAGAAGGAGACGCCGAGCTGGGTCAGGGCGGCTGCGGCGGCGATCTGGCCCCTAGTGAGGAGTTTCTGCTTCTTCTTGGTCAGCAGGAGCTTGGCGGGGGTTGCGGCTCGGGTGAGGGTGGCGGCGATCTGGGTTTGAGTGGCGGATCGGGTCGGAGTGGCTGCTCGGGCGGCGGTCGTGGTCAGGGTGGTGGTGAGGACGGCTGTCAGCAGAGCTCCGCTGAGGGTGAGCCAGAGGGAGACGATGGGGTCGGTCATGGGTGGCCTCCGGGTTGATCGGGGTGGGAGGCCAGGATCGGCTGGTGGGAGGGGGCGGGGATGGGCCGAGCGCGGTTCTGTGGACAGCGGGGATGGTCAGCTGCGGGGCTGTGGACAGCGGGCGTAAGCGGCTGCGGTTTCGGCGGACAGCGGGCGTAAGCAACTGCGGGGCTATGGACGGCGGGGTGAGGCGGGTGCGGTTCTGTGGGCGGCGGGGGCGGCCGGCTGCGTTCTGCGGGCAGCCTGGGCGGTCGGCTGCGGGGCTGTGGACAGCGGGGGTGGGCGCTGCGGGGCTGTGGACAGGGGGCCTCAGGGCAGGAGGGGTGGGCGCTGCGGGGCTGTGGACAGCGGGCCTCAGGGCAGGAGGGGTGGGCGCTGCGGGGCTGTGGACAGGGGCCTCAGGGCAGGAGGGTTGGGTCTCCGGCCCCGGGGCCGTTCAGATGGGTGTGCCGTTCAGGGTCTGAGCTCGGCTATGCGGGCGAAGGCGTGGATGTCCAGCTGTTCGCCCCTCGCCGATGGGTCCACGCCGGCGGCGCGCAGGGTGCGTTCCGCGTCGGCGGGGCTGCCCGCCCAGGAGGCTAGGGCCGCTCGCAGTGTCTTGCGGCGCTGTGCGAAGGCGGCGTCCACCACCTCGAAGACCTCCTCGCGCGAAGCCGTCGTGGCCGGTGGGTCGCGGCGGATCAGGGAGACGAGGCCGGAATCGACGTTGGGGGCGGGCCAGAAGACCGTGCGGCCGACCTGGCCCGCTCGGCGTACGTCCGCGTACCAGGCCGCCTTGACCGACGGCACCCCGTACACCTTCGAGCCCGGGCCGGCGGCGAGCCGGTCTGCCACCTCCGCCTGCACCATGACCAGGCCCTTGCGCAGCGACGGGAGGGCCTCCAGGACGTGCAGCACCACGGGGACGGCCACGTTGTACGGGAGGTTGGCCACCAAGGCCGTGGGGACGTGGCCCGCCAGGTCGTCGAGGGTGATCTTCATGGCGTCGGCGTGAACGACCGTGAGCTTGTCCGCCGCGTCGCGCTCGGCCACGGTGATGGGGAGTTGGCCGGCCAGCACCGGGTCGATCTCGACGGCGACCACGTGCGCGGCCGACGGCAGGAGCGCGAGGGTCAGCGAGCCGAGGCCCGGCCCCACCTCTATGACCACGTCATCAGGGGACAGATCGGCCACGCGGACGATGCGCCGGACGGTCCCTGCGTCGATCACGAAGTTCTGGCCAAATTTTTTTGTCGGGCGAAGATCTAGCTTGTTCGCCAAAATACGTATTTCTGCAGGGCCCAACAGCCTCATCATCCAATCAGTCTCTCGCATCGAAGAACGTGTGATGGCGGATGGGGAGACCAAAGGAGAGGATGGCGTGGAACAGGAAGGAACGTCCCTCATGGAGCCAACGGGCGCCGCGCCGCTCCGGCCGACCGACCTGCGGGAGATCGGGCCGTACCGGCTGCTGGGGCGACTCGGCGAGGGCGGGATGGGAACCGTGTTCCTCGCAAGGGCACCCACGGGGCGTTTCGTCGCGCTCAAGGTGGTCAAGGCGGAGTTCGCCAACCAGGAGGGTTTCGCGGCCCGGTTCCATGCGGAGGTGGAGAACGCCCGCCGGGTGGCGTCGTTCTGTACGGCCCAGGTGCTGGACAACGGCAACACCGGGGACGGGCGCCCGTACATGGTGACCGAGTACATCGCGGGCACTCCCCTGTCGGACCAGATCTCGAAGTACGGGGCCCTGGACCCGGGGCCGTTGCATGGCGTCGCGCTGGGGGTCGCGGCGGCACTGGCGGCGATCCACGTGTCGGGGCTGGTGCACCGGGACCTGAAGCCGGCGAACGTGATCCTCTCGCTGTCTGGGCCGCGCGTGATCGACTTCGGCATCGCGCGGGCGCTCGACCGGGAGACGGGGTTCACACTCTCCGGCGAGCTGCTGGGGAGCCCGGGATGGTGGGCGCCCGAGCAGGTACGGGGGGAGGTCGTCAGCCCGGCGGCCGACATCTTCGCCTGGGGCTGCCTGATTGCCTACGCCGGGAACGGGCGGCATCCGTTCGGGCGTGGCGACCCCATCACGCTGGCCACACGCGTGCTGAACACCCCGCCCGACCTGGGCGCGCTGCCGGCGCCGCTCAACGAGCTCGTACGGCGGGCCACCTCGATGGACGCCGCCCTGCGGCCCACCGCGCAGGATCTGCTGATCGCCCTGGTGGGGGGCACTGCGCCCGCACCGGCGGCGGTGGCCGATCCGCCGACCCTGGTGGCGACCGAGATGCTCAGCGACTGGCAGCCGCCGCAGAACGTGGTGGACGAGCCGGACATCACGGCCACGTTCACGACGCCGCCGCCGAGTGATACGACGGGGCGGGCGCCCAGCGTGCCGCCTGCGGCATTCGGCGCGGAAGGTGCGGGGGGTGCGGGGGGTGCGGGGGGTGCGAGGGGCTCCAACCCGGCGAAGTCCGGTCCGGCAAGGTCCGGTCCGGCGGCTGGGGGCGCGCCGGCCGCTGGTGGGCGAGCGCCGGCTTCCGGTGGGCGGGCGCCCACCAACCCGGCGACCGGTCCCGCGTCAGCGCCCGGTGCGTCCAGTTCGCCGGATTCTATCGGCGCGGCCGGCGCGCCCGGCGTGCCGGGTTCCGGCGAGGCGGCGAATGTGCCGTCGCAGGGTGCCGCGTCGGTGGAGGAACTGGCTCGGCGGGAGGAGGCGGCGGCCAAGGAGGAGCTGGCACGCTGGAAGGTTCCCGACCAGGCGCCGCCGAGGGAGCCGTTGCGGGAGCGGGCTCGGGGGCTGTTCCGCTCCGGAGGGGCGTCCCGGCGGGAGTCGGAGCGCGCCAAGGAGGGGCAGCAGCAGCCGACGCAGGGCAGCGAACGCGGCCGGTCGGCGCAGGGGCCTGAGCAGGCTCAGGCGTGGCAGCAGGGCCAGCCGGTCCAGGAACGCGAGCAGGCGCGGCAACCAGGCCAACCGGCCCAGGAGCGCGGGCAGGCGCGGCAGCAAGGCCAGCAGGGCCAGCCGGTCCAGGAGCGCGGGCAGGCGCGGCGGCAAGGGCAGCCGGGCCAGGGGCGCGAGCAGGCGCGGCAGGCGGCCCAGGAGCTCGTACCGCCGTGGCAGCAGGGGCAGGCGGCACAAGTACGGCAAGGGAGCGGCTTAGGCACCGAGACCCAGCCGGGCGGCCGGACCGCCCCCGCGGTCGCCGGTGACGAGCCCGACACCCTCGGCGGAGCGCGCACGCCGGGCACCCGGTGGCTGATCGCCGCCGCGGCCGCCGTGCTGGCCATCGTCGTGACGGTGGCCGTGCTGATCGTCACCTCCGCGCGCAACACCGTCACGACCGCCACCCCGGGCACCCCGTCCCAGGTCGCGACCAGCTCCGGTCCCAACGACGTGGGCCGCAGGTTCGCACTGGGCGGCAACTTCGACGACCCCGTCGCGATCGTCGCGACGGCGCCCGAGTGCGGGCTGAAGGAGTACGAGGGCACGGTCTCCGCCGAGGGCCAGCTCTGCGTGATCCGCTGGACGATGCTCAACCCGGGCGGCGAGCGCCGGGTCCTGATCCAGCCCGTGGTCACCATGATCGACGACCGCGGCGGCGAGCACGACGCGGCTCCCGTGACGCTGCCGCCGGCGATCCTGCCGGGCGCGCGGGTGGACAGCGCGTTCGTGTTCGACCTGGCCACGTACCGCAAGCCCGTGAAGATGACGGCCACCATGCTCGAGAACGGCAAGCAGATCGAGGTGGGCCTGTGATGATCAGATCCGCGCTCCTCGCGCTGGCGCTCGCGACGGGGGTGCCGGGCCTCGGCGCCACCACCACGGCCGTGGCCTGCGCCGGGGTCGCCGATTTCGACGGGGACGGCGTGGACGACGTGGCCGTGGGCGATCCGTTCGCCGACGAGCAGAAGGGGGCGGTGCACGTCCTGTCCGGGGGGAAGGTCGTGCCGGTCAGCGTTCCGGGGCTGGCCGCGGGCGACGGCTTCGGCTGGTCCGTACGGCTGGCGCAGGTCAACGGCGACGCCTGCGCCGACCTGGTGATCGGCGCCCCCTACGCGGACGTCGACGGCGCCGAGGACGCCGGGGCCGCGTACGTGGTCTACGGCGGCGGCGCCACGCCCCCGCAGCGCCTGGCCCCGCCCCAGCCCCAGCAGTTCGCGCACTTCGGCTGGTCGCTGGCCGCCCGCGGCGACCTGGTCGCGATCGGCGCGCCGTACGAGGACGAGGCCCAGCTCCTCGACGTGGGCGCCGTCTACGTGCGCAAGGGCGCGGGCGAGCTGCGCCGGATCAGCCAGGAGACCGTGGACGTGCGGGGGAACAGCGAGGTGGGCGACCAGTTCGGCTGGTCGATGGCGTTCGGGCCGAAGAACGGGCTGGTCGTCGGCGTCCCGTACGAGAACGACGACGGCGCGGGCCGCCAGATCGAGGCCGGCAAGATCGACTCGGGCTCGGTCGTCTTCATCGACGACGTGCTGGCCCCGAAGATCACCTCGTTGAAGCTGGACTCCCCGACCAACGCCTCCGGCGACCGGTACGGGTACGCGGTCGCGTACTCCGAGGGCTCCGGCTACGCCGTCAGCTCGCCGGGCCCCGGCAGCGTCCAGCTCCTGGACCCCGCCAGGAAGCCCACGAGGACGGTGACGCAGGCCGGCAAGCAGGCGTTCGGGTTCTCGATGGCGGCCTCGGCCGACGGCCGGCTGGCGATCGGCGCCCCGTACGGCGGGGGTGTCCGGGTGGTGTCGTGGAAGGACGCCTCCGAGGACCGGAGGCTGGCCACCAAGGACGGGCTGTTCGGCTGGGCGGTGGCCTTCAGCGGCAACAAGCTGTACGTGGGACAGCCGGACGCGGCTCCGTCCGGGAAGGTCGCGGTGGCCGGGCGGAACGCCGAGACGCTGGAGCCGCTCCAGCCGCCCAAGGGAGCCGACTTCGGGGTGTCCATATCCGGTTAGGGAAGGTCAGGGGCCGAACAGGCGGTCGCCGTATCCGGTCAGGGGTCAGGGGTCAGGGGCCGGACAGGCGGTCGCCGTATCCGGTCAGAGAAGGGTCAGGGGCCGAACAGGCGGTCGCCGCAGTTCGGCCACTGGCCCTGCCACTTGCCGCCCACCTGCTGGTAGAGGACCTGCGCCCGGTAGGTCTGCTCCTCCACCGGCCAGGTGGTCGGCAGTCCCATCCCGCCCACGGCCTGCCACATGACCAGGCTGAACTGGTACATGCCGTAGTAGGGCCCGTTCGGGTTGTACGCCTGCGGGTCGCCCTGGGACTCGCACTCGGCCAGGGCCGGCCAGTTGAGCTGGGCGATGGCGGGCTGGATCGGTACGGTCCGGGGTGGGGTGACGGTGATGACCGTTCCGTCCTTGGGGAAGCTGCCCAGGGGCGGGCTCACCTGGTACCCGCGCCGCAGCCCGATGCGCTTCTGCCTGAGCACCTCGCGCACCGTTCTCGCCGTCGTACGCGAGGTCAGCCGCGTGGTGCCCGCCACCACGTACACCTTCCGCCTGGTGTAGACCGTCAGCTCCATCCCCTCCAGCGGCACCGCGTCGCCGCGCGGGGCCGACAGCTTGCCGGCGGCGGGGGTGATGTCGAGCTCGGCCAGGGCGTCGCCCACGTTCGTGGCGGTGACCAGGTGCGTGCTGGTGCGGCCGTCGAGGGTCAGGGTGAGGGGGCGGGCGCGGCGCACCTCGATCGTGGTGCCGTCGGCGACCGCCTCCTGGGAGGACGGGCGTACGACGTCGCCGTACTCCACCGGCACCCCGGCGTCGGCGAGCACCTCCGCCACGGTCCCGCCGAAGGCGCGGACCGGCGTACGCTCGCCGTCCACCACCACTATGACCTCTTTGACCAGGAATGACACGGTCACGAGTGCACCAACGGCCACCGCGCCGGCCAGGCACACGACCGGCGTCCACGCAGAACGCCACGGGATCGGCGGACGGGGCGCACGCCTCTTTCCTCGCACGAACCACCTCCGGTGAGGGGTCAGGACCGCCCGAACGCTAGCGGCGGCCGCTTCCCCGCATCCACCGGTTCACCAAAAGATGGTCACCACTCGCCGAAGACCGTGACTCCGTTGACGCTGATCGCCTCGCAGAGCTCGTCCGGATGGACCTTTTTGACCTCGGCCAGGCAGCGCAGGGTGAGCGGGATGAGGTAAGGGGCGTTGGGCTTGCCGCGGTGCGGGACCGGCGGCAGGTAGGGGGCGTCGGTCTCGACCAGCATGAGCTCGGCGGGCGCGACCTCGGCCGCCTCGCGGAGGTAGGCGGCGTTCTTGTACGTCACAGGCCCGGAGAATGACATGAAATATCCAGCTTCAACACACTTTTTCGCCATTTCGGCGTCGCCCGAGAAGCTGTGGAAGACGACCTTGTCCGGCGCGCCCTCCGAGGCCAGCACCTTCAGCACGTCGTCGTGCGCGTCGCGGTCGTGGATGACCAGCGCCTTGCCGGTCCGCTTGGCGATCTCGATGTGCGCGCGAAAGCTCGCGTGCTGGTCGTCCTTGCTCGCCCAGTCGCGGTAGTAGTCGAGGCCCGTCTCCCCCACGGCCCGCACCTCCGGCCGCCCCGCCAGGCTCTCGATCTCGGCCAGCACCTCGGGGGTGGATTCGTGGGCCTCGTTCGGGTGGATGGCCACTCCGGCGTACACGCCCTCCTCCCCGGCGGCCACCTCCGCGTTCCAGCGGGAGGACTTCAGGTCGTAGCCGATCGTCACCAGCCTCGTCACGCCGACGGCCCGCGCGTCGTCGAGGATGCTCCGTACGCTGGCCGACGCCGCCTGCGCGGCCTGCGCCACCGGGTCGCCGGACGACGCCTGCCGGTTGCCCACCATGATGTCGAGGTGGCAGTGGCTGTCGAACACGGGTGCGGAGAGCGGCTCTGGGGCGGCAGGTAGCTTGGTCACGCCATCTAAATTAGCCCCCGGCGCGGACAGGGCGACGGCGGAGCCGGGCCGGGAAGTCCCCTCCGCCATCGCCCTCGAGAACTATGAGGTCACTCGCCCAGCCGGGCCAGCTCCTCGTCCACGACCTTCGGATCGAGCTTCTTGAACAGCGGCACGGGCGGCGCCAGCGGCGTGCCCGGCTTGATCGGCCGGTGCTCCCAGCGGGCCGCCCCGTCGTATTCGCCGGTGATCACCGGGTAGGGGGTGCCGCCGTCCTCGTCGACCTCGTGGATCTCCGGCATGCCCGACCAGACGCCCTCGCCGCCCAGCATGGCGAAGACCTTGTTGGAGGAGCCGGGCAGGAACGGCGTGAGCATGGTCTTGGCATCGTCGACCACCTGCAGCGCGACGTGCAGGATCGACTTCTGCCGCTCCGGGTCCTCCTTGAGCTTCCACGGCTCCTGGTCGGCCAGGTATTTGTTGGCCTCGCGGACCACGTCGAACGCCTCGGTGATGGCGTTCTTGAAGCGCGAGCGCTCCAGCTCCGCGCCCACCGGGCCGAACGTGTTGCGCGAGCGCTCCAGCAGCGCGCGGTCGGCGTCGGTCAGGTCGCCGGCCTCGGGCACGACCCCGAAGTTCTTCGCCGCCATCGAGATCGACCGGTTGACCAGGTTGCCCCAGGCCGCGACCAGCTCGCCGTTGTTGCGGTTGACGAACTCCTGCCAGGTGAAGTCGGTGTCCTGGTTTTCCGGGCCGGCCACCGCGATGTAGTAGCGCAGCGCGTCGGCGTCGTAGCGGGCGAGGAAGTCGCGCACGTAGATGACGACCTGGCGGGAGGAGGAGAACTTCTTGCCCTCCATCGTCAGGAACTCGCTGGAGACCACCTCGGACGGCACGTCGAGCGCCCCCAGCGAGCCCGGGGAGCCGTCGCGCGCGCCGATGCCGCTGTAGCCGAACAACATCGCCGGCCAGATCTCGGCGTGGAAGACGATGTTGTCCTTGCCCATGAAGTAGTAGCCGCGGGCGTCGGGATTCTGCCACCACTGGCGCCACGCGTCGGGGTCGCCCGAGCGCCTGGCCCACTCGATGGAGGCCGACAGATAGCCGATGACCGCGTCGAACCACACGTAGAGCCGCTTGTTGGGCTGGTCGCGCCAGCCGTCGAGCGGGATCGGCACGCCCCAGTCGAGGTCGCGGCTGATCGCCCGCGGCTGCAGGTCGCCGAGCAGGTTGAGCGCGAACTTCAGCACGTTGGGCCGCCACTCGCCCTGCTTGGCCTGCAGGTAGGAGCCGAGCACCTCGGCGAAGGCGGGCAGGTCGAGCATGAAGTGCTCGGTCTCGGCGAACACCGGCGTCTCGCCGTTGATGCGGCTCTTGGGGTTGATCAGCTGGATCGGGTCGAGCTGGTTGCCGCAGTTGTCGCACTGGTCGCCGCGCGCGCCGTCGTAACCGCAGATGGGGCAGGTGCCCTCGATGTAGCGGTCGGGCAGGGTGCGGCCGGTGGACGGGGAGATCGCCCCCATCGTGGTCTTGGGGAAGATGTAGCCGTTGTCATAGAGACCCTTGAAGATCTCCTGCGTCACGGCGTAGTGGTTTTTCGTGGTGGTCCTGGTGAACAGGTCATAGGACAGGCCGAGCCCGGTCAGGTCTTCGGCGATGACGCGGTTGTAGCGGTCGGCCAGCTCCCTGGCGCTCACGCCCTCCTTGTCGGCCTGCACCTGGATGGGTGTGCCGTGCTCGTCGGTGCCGGACACCATCAGCACCTTGTTGCCCGCCATGCGCTGGTAACGACTGAAGACGTCGGACGGCACGCCGAATCCTGAGACGTGCCCGATGTGGCGGGGGCCGTTAGCGTACGGCCACGCTACGGCGGTCAAGATGTGCTGGGACATGGTCCTAAGCCTACGGGGTCTGTGATGATCATTTGTTACGCGCCGCCGGCCCCGGCGGCGCGTAAGGACCAGCTCATCGCTTCGCTTGTTCCAGCGAGACCGCCTCGGCCGCCTCCTCCGCCGCCTTGGCGGCGACGTCGATGGAGCTCTCGCGGGTGCGCCGGATGCCCAGGATGCTGATGAACAGCGCGGCGAAGATGGTCTGGAAGCTCATGATGAGGGCCGTGGCGGACGGCACCACGATGCGCAGCGACTCGCGCGGGTCGAGCTCGCCGAAGCTGCGCACCTGCCAGTGCACCAGCGACATCACCAGGCCGACCAGACCGGCCAGCGCCAGCAGCCCGCCGACCACGAGGCCCTTCTCCAGGCTCACGATGTCGATCAGCTTGCGGATGCGCGGCGACTCCGGCAGGAAGCCCTCCTCGGCCGCGTAGACCTTGGTGAACACCGCGAACAACGCCGCCTGGAACCCGATCACCACCAGGGCGGCCGTGCCGACCAGGGTGTCGACGTCGAACGCCAGCTCGCCGATCTCCACCGGGCCGAAGGTGAGCGCCGTGCCGGCGACCAGCCCGACGACCATCATCAGCACGCCGGGGTAGAAGAACAGCCACTTGGGGCTGTAGAGCAGCAGGAAGCGCAGGTGGCGCCACCCGTCGCGCCAGGAGCGCAGGTGCGGCGGGCGGGAGCGGCCGTCGGGCGAGAGCGTCGTCGGCACCTCGCGCACGTCGAGGCCGGCCAGCGTGGAGCGGACCACCATCTCGGAGGCGAACTCCATGCCGCCCGTCTGGAGCTGCAGCCGCAGGATCGAGTCGCGCCGGAAACCCCGCAGCCCGCAGTGGAAGTCCTTGATCGCCGACGGGAAGAACAGCCGGCCGATGAACGACAGCACCGGGTTGCCGAGATAGCGGTGGAGCGGCGGCATGGCACCGGGGGCGATGCCGCCCCTGAAGCGGTTGCCCATCACCAGGTCGGCACCCTCGCGCAGCTGCTCGACGAACGGCAGCAGCGCGGTGAAGTCATAGGAATCGTCAGCGTCGCCCATGATGACGTATTTGCCGCGCGCCGCCCTGATGCCGCCCATGAGGGCGTTGCCGTAGCCCTTCTCGTCGACGTGGACCACGCGGGCTCCGGCGTCGCGGGCCAGCTGTTGTGAGCCGTCCGTACTGCCGTTGTCGGCGATCAGGACCTCGCCCTCGATGCCGTGCTCCTCCATGCACGCCAGTGCCTTGCGCACACAGACTTCCACGGTCTCCGCCTCGTTGAGGCAGGGCATGACCACCGTCAGTTCCACGTGTCTACCCTTCAGTTAAGGCTCTTCCAGTGAACCATCATGCCCTGAACACGACCATGCTCGGGCACGGAAGCGAAAACGACTGGCATTCTTTACAGCATGGTGAGCGTCGCGGAGATTACCCCTGTGGACCCCTCCGCCCCTGGTCGGCTGGCACGTGCGCTGGCGATGTTGCGCAGGCATCGGGTGTTCGCCGCGGCCTTCGGCGTGGGCGCCGTGCTGCGGCTCATCACCATGCTCGGCTACGGGCCGGCCATGTGGTTCAACGACTCCTACGAGTATGTCTCGGTGGCGCTGCACCCCCGGCCGCACCCGATCCGGCCCGACGGCTACAGCGCCTGGCTCATGCTGCTCAAGCCGTTCCACAGCTTCACCTTGGTGACCTTCACCCAGCACCTGATGGGCCTGGCCACGGCCTGCCTGATCTACGCGCTGCTGCGGATCAAGTTCCGGCTGCCCAAGTGGGGGGCCACGCTGGCGGCGGCGCCGGTGCTGTTCGACGCCTACCAGATCCAGCTCGAGCAGCTGGTCATGTCCGACACGCTGTTCATGCTGCTCGTGGTGGGTGTGATCACCATGGTGCTGTGGAAGCGGCGGCTCACGTGGAAGGCGGGGGCGGTCGTCGGCCTGCTGCTGGCGCTGACCTGGCTGACCC
The DNA here is from genome assembly GCF_052246675.1 of Nonomuraea sp. KM90. Lineage (NCBI taxonomy): Bacteria > Bacillati > Actinomycetota > Actinomycetes > Streptosporangiales > Streptosporangiaceae > Nonomuraea > Nonomuraea sp. KM90. Next base: position 35,388 of record NZ_JBQQCB010000019.1, read on the forward strand.
GCTCGATCGGCCTGCCGATCCTGGCGCTGGTGGTGCTCTACCTGTTGGTCAAGCGGGCCGGGTGGCGGCCGATCACGGCGCTCATCACCGCCTGCGCGATCCCGGTGATGGCGTACATGGGGTGGTTCGCCTCCGCGTACGGCAAGTTCGCGATGACCAACAGCGACGGCCTCATCCTGTACATGCGCACGGCCATCTTCGCCGACTGCAACAAGATGGAGATCGACAAGTACAAAGAGGTCCAGCTCCTGCTGCTGTGCATCAACGACCCGGTGAGCCAGCGCAAGGACTACGCGCAGTGGTACCTGTGGGGCCAGGGCAACGGCGACGGCACCGGCACCGGCGAGGTGCTCCACCGGTGGGGCATCAACAAGAAGTGGAGCGAGATCACCAACGACGCCGCCAGCGCGTTCGCCACGCGGGCGATCCTGTCGCAGCCCGGCGACTACCTGAAGGTGGTCGCGCGTGACTTCTTCCGCTCGTTCCACTGGTCGCGCCCGCGCTTCCCGGACGAGTCGACGTACAACATGTACCAGTTCAAGCCGTACGTCGAGATCGACGAGAACGGCCAGCCCAAGCGGCTGCCGAAGTGGTCGTCCTACGGGGGCGGCCGGACCGACACCGACGCGTTCAGCTACGAGCAGGGCCCGGCCGAGACGCGGATCGTGCACCCGTGGGCCGACATCATGAGCGGCTACCAGAAGGTGTTCTACCTGCGCGGCATCATGCTCGGCGGGATCCTGCTGATCGGCCTGTACGGCGTCGTCGTGCGCTGGCGCAAGTTCGGCGGCCCGGTGGTGCTGCCCTGGCTGGGCGCGGTGGGGCTGCTGCTGGCCCCGGCGGCGACGGCGGAGTTCGACTACCGCTACGTGCTTCCGGCCGTCCCGCTGGCCTGCGTCGCGGCGGCGATCACGCTGCGCCGCGGGGTCACTTGGGCGCGACGGTCACCCAAGAGCGCAGCAACATCCGGGCCCACCACTGTGCGTACGTGATCGTCTCGGACGCCAGCACCGGGTAGAGCCACCAGAAGTTGATCAGCGCGACGAGCGCGAACGCGCCCACGACCGCCGCCCCGATCGCCCGCCGGGTGGGCGGCGCGTCCTGCCTGCCCAGGATCAGCCCGGCCATGAGCACGACCGCCAGAACCATGAACGGCACCACGGGGATCATGTAGAACAGGTACATCGTGCGGTTGTCGGCGATGGCGTAGTAGAACCAGGGCAGCCAGCCGGCCCCGTAGGCCAGCAGCACGGCCCCGGCCCGCCAGTCGCGGGAGGCCACGTACCACGCGACGAGGCCGACCAGCGCGATCGCGGCGGCGTACCAGATAGCGGGGGTGCCGACTCCGAGCACGGCCTGCGAGCAGCTGCTGCTCCCGCACGCCGACGGCGGCAGGTCGGAGGGGTAGTGGAAGGAGACCGGGCGTAACAGCAGCGGCCACTGCCAGGGCTCCGACATGTACGGGTGATAGCTCTCCAGGCCGCTGTGATAGCCGAGCACCTGCGACTGGTACTGGATCCACGACCGGGTCGAGTCGAAGAGGAAGTAGAAGGGCCCCGAGGAGGTGGCCTGCTCCCAGTTGCGCCCCCAGCCGCCCGAGGTGACGAACCACCCCGTCCACGTCGCCATGAACGTCACCACGGGGGCGAGCGCCATCGCCCCCAGCCCGCCGGGCAGGTCGTACGACAGCGCCCCCCGGTACGGCTCCCGCAGCCCCAGCGCCCGCCTGGCGCCCATGTCCCACATGATCGACAGCACCGCGAACGCGACGAGGAAGAAGATCCCCGACCACTTGACCGCGCACGCGGCCCCCAGGCAGACCCCGGCCGCCAGCCGCCACGGCCGGAACCCGAGCCGCGGGCCCAGCTCGCCGGCCGGCCGGCTGTCGTACCGGTCGGCCAGCCTCCGCCGGGCCCAGTCGCGATCGGCCACCACGCAGGCGAACCCGGCCAGCACCCAGAACATCAGGAAGATGTCCAGCAGCGCCGTCCGCGACAGCACCAGGTGCAGCCCGTCGAGCGCCAGCAGCAGCCCGGCCAGGCAGCCGAGCAACGTCGAGCGGGTCATGCGGCGGGCCACCCGGGCCATGACCAGGATGGACAGCGTGCCCACGAGGGCCGCGGCGAAGCGCCAGCCGAAGGGGTTCATCCCGAACAGCCACTCGCCCACGCCGATCATCCACTTGCCCAGCGGCGGGTGGGCCACGAAGGAGGCGCAGTCGGCAGGTTGCGCGCACTGCTTGAAGATGTCCAGGCTGCCGGCGAGGAGGCGCCGGTCGGCGATGGGGTCCTTGGCGTCGCCGAGCATCGTCCGCTCGACGCCATGGGTGATCAGCGAGTAGGCGTCCTTGACGTAGTAGGTCTCGTCGAAGACGACGGCCTTGGGCTCGCCGAGCCTGATGAACCGCAGGAGACCGCCGAAGATCGCGACCGCGAGCGGGGCGATCCAGCCCAGGAGGGCGGTGCCCTGGAACGGCGGCACCAGTCGCTGCGCCGAGACCCCCCAGTTCCTCACGAGCGCACCCTATGGCGTGGGGGATCGCCTGTGAACCAGGTCGTAGAGCTCCCGTTTGGGGATGCCCGCGCCCTTGGCCACCGTGGCGACCGCCTGGTTGCGCCGCTCCCCCTCGGCGACCCTGCGGTCCACCTCCGCGACCAGCGCGTCGAGGTCCTGCTCGGCCTCGCCGGGTACGTAGCCGGCGACGACGACCGTGATCTCGCCCTTGACGCCCGCGGCCGCCCACTCGGCCAGCTCGCCGAGGCCGCCGCGGCGCACCTCCTCGTAGGTCTTGGTCAGCTCACGGCACACCGCGGCCCGCCGGTCGGGACCGAACGCCTGCGCCATCGCCTCCAGGGAGCCGGCCAGCCGGTGCGGCGCCTCGAAGAAGACCATCGTGCGCTCCTCGGCCGCCAGGCCGGCCAGGCGGCGGGCCCGCTCGCCCGGCTTGCGCGGCGGGAAGCCCTCGAAGCAGAACCGGTCGCTGGCCAGGCCCGACACGGCCAGGGCGGTGGTGACGGCGCTCGGCCCAGGCAGCGCGGTGACCGTGACGCCCGCCTCGATCGCCAGGTGCGTCAGGCGGTAGCCGGGGTCGGAGACGCCCGGCATGCCCGCGTCCGTGATCACCACGACCGTGCGGCCCTCCTTGAGGGTCTCCACGAGCTCCTGGGCGCGGCTCGCCTCGTTCTGGTCGTAGTAGGACACCACCCGGCCGGTGATCTCGACGTCCAGGTCGGCCGCGAGCCTGCGCAGCCGTCTGGTGTCCTCGGCGGCCACGACGTCGGCGCCCGCCAGCACCTCTCGGAGCCGGGGCGAGACGTCGCCCGCCTGGCCTATGGGGGCTCCTGCCAGCACCAACCTGCCGTTCCCTGTCACCCGACCATTGTGGCAGGGCATCCCAAATAGACCGTGTTTCTTGGGTAACCACCGCTCTGGGGCCCGTACGATGTCCGAATGGCGGTGACCGATTCCCCGTACCAGGCCTACGAAAGTTCGGAGGTCGGCGAGAGCCAACCCAAGGCGCGGTCCGTACGCGATCGGGTCATTCCTCCCATGCGCGGCAGCGTGCTGTGGGGGTGGGGCGGGCCGCTGCTGGTCACCCTGTTCGGGGGGATCCTGCGGTTCATCGGGCTCGGCCATCCCAAGGCCGTGGTGTTCGACGAGACGTACTACATGAAGGACGGCTTCTCGCTCATCACCCACGGCGTCGAGCGGGTCACGATCAAGGACGCCGACAAGGCGATCATGGCCGGCAACACCGACATCTGGCAGTCGTGCGCGCCGCAGGACCTGGAGAAGTGCGCCTCCTACGTCGTGCACCCGCCGCTGGGCAAGTGGATGATCGGCGTGGGCGAGTGGCTGTTCGGGCTCAACCCGTTCGGCTGGCGGGTCGCGGCGGCGGTGATCGGCACGCTGTCGATCCTCATCCTGGCCCGGGTGGCCCGCCGGATGACCCGCTCGACGCTGCTGGGCTGCTTCGCGGGCCTGCTGCTGGCGCTCGACGGCCTGCACTACGTGCTCTCGCGCACGGCGCTGCTGGACATCTTCCTGATGTTCTGGGTGCTGGCCGCGTTCGCCTGCCTGGTGGTCGACCGGGACCGGGCGCGCGAGAAGCTGGTCTCCTGGTACGAGGGCTCGCCGATCTCGCCGCAGGGGCCGTCCTTGGGCATCAGGTGGTGGCGGATCGGGGCCGGGGTTTGCCTGGCCTTCGCGATGTCGGTCAAGTGGTCGGGGCTGGCATTCGCGGTCGCGTTCGCGATCATGTCGCTGATGTGGGACTTCGGCGCCCGCCGCGCCGTGGGGCTGCGGCAGCCCTACGTGGGGGCGTTCAACAAGGACGTGCCGCAGGGGGTCCTGGCGTTCGGCATCGTGCCTTTCGTGGCCTACATGGCGACCTGGACCGGCTGGTTCGTCAACGCCACCGGCTACGGACGCAACTGGGACCAGGCGACCTCCCCGGGCAACCCGTTCTTCTTCGTCTTCGACTCGATGCGGTCGTGGGTCCACTACCAGTGGCAGGTCTTCACCTTCCACAGCGGGCTGGAGACCTCGCACCCGTACATGTCCGAGCCCTGGCAGTGGCCGCTGCTGCTGCGTCCCGTGGCCTTCTACTACGAGGGCAAGCAGAACGCCTGCGGGGTCAAGGACTGCTCGGAGGCCGTGCTCGGCGTGGGCACGCCGGTGATCTGGTTCGGCGCGGTGGCCGCGCTGGTGGCCCTGATCGCCTGGTACGTCTCCTCCCGCGACTGGCGGGCCGGGGCCGTGCTGCTGGCCTACGCCATGGGCTGGCTGCCGTGGTTCTACTTCGCCATCGCCGACAACCGCACGATGTTCCTGTTCTACGCCATCCCGATGGTGCCGTTCATGGTGCTGGCCATCACCTTGTGCGCCGGGTTGCTGATCGGGCCGTCCACGCCGACGGCCACGGGGGCGATGCCGGTGCGCCGTACCATCGGGGCCGCCGCCGTCGGCGCGTTCGCCCTGCTCGCACTGATCAACTTCTGGTGGCTGCACCCCATCCTGTCCGCCGAGCTGATCCCGTACGTCGACTGGAAGGCCCGCATGCTCTTCGAGAAGCGGTGGATATGAACCGCTGCAGAAGGCTCAACAGGGGTTCCTTAGGGTAGTCGCTGTGCAAGACCCAATACGCACCGGATTCGGTCATCGTCAGGCCCGGGGTCGATACGGCAAACTTCGAGGCATGAGTGCACCGGATGTCACCGCCCTTCTCGCCGAGTTGGAGCGATCTCAGCCGGATCTGGCCGAGGAGGCCAGGACCGCCGTCGAATGGTTGACGGGTGGGGAGCCGCTGGAGACGGTGACCCAGCTCGACGTCTGCGAGTTTCTCTGGTACACGTTGCCGCTCAAGGTCGGACCGCAGAAGCCCGGCGGGGACCACGAGCGCCTGGCTCGTTCACTGGGGCAGTTGCTCCAGCTGGGTGGAATGGAACGATACGCCGCCTTGTGCGTGTCGCCGACGACCCTGCAGATCCTGCGCACCTACGCCCGCGAGGGCGAGGACGCCGGCACGGCCGCCTACCAGCAGGCCCTGGAGGCCACGGGCGTGCTCCCGCCCGACGTGCCCGAACTGCAGTGGAGCATGATCATGGGGCCGGAGGAGCTGGGTGCGCACATCGCCTGCTCCGCCGCGCTTGAGCTGGCGATCGTGGCCGGCGAGAGCGTGGACCGTACGGCGCTGACCCGGCGCTGGCTCACCGAGCCGCGTGCCGAGCTGGGCGGCGACAGCTGGCTCAACCGGGTGCACGGCGAGCGGCTCAACCGCTGGGTGCTGGGCCGCGGCCCGGCCAGGCGGGAGCTGGCCCAGCCCTTCGAGGTGCGCCTGCACGCGCCGGTGACCCCGCAGCCGATGCCCGCCCTGCACCGGCTGCTGTCCCTGGCCGCCTCCGGGGAGAGCCTGCCGCTGCGGCTGGCGCCCTCGCCAGAGGCGCTGAGGCTGCGTGACCTGGCCGAGCGGGAGCTGGGCGCCATCCGCCGCGACGGGGCCAAGCTGGCCATCACCGACTACGGCCTGCGGCTGCTCAAGTCGTCCACAGCCATGTGGACGGCGGTCACCAGGCTGCTGCTGGCCAGGGGCGAGCACGAGTTCGAGGTGTCGGCCAGGGAGGCCGCGCTGATGCTGCTCGCCGACGGCACGCTGATGTCGCCCGGCGAGCTGCGCGAGCGGGTGGCCGAGGTGGTGGGCGGCGAGGGCTGGCATCCGGCGACCGGCGTGGAGGACGTCACCGGGCCGGTGACCGACCTGGTGGCCCAGCTGACGGCGCTGGGGCTCGCGTTCAGCGACGAGCTGGCGGTGCGGATGGACCGGCCGGGCCAGCTCGCCGCGCTGGCGGCGCTGCGGGCCCACGCGCTGCGACCCAGGAAATACGTCAGCTCCAGCTGACGGCCCTCACCCCTGCGGCACCCGCCGCAGGGCCTGCTTGAACTCCGGGCACTCCACCAGCGGATCGTGCTCGCAGACCGCCGCATGGCGCAGGCTGTCGCGCAGCCGGGTGAGCTGCGCGACACGCTCGGCCACCTCGCGCTCCTTGGCGGCCATGCGCTCGCGCAGCCGCGCGTCCGAGGGCCTGGCCCGCAGGAAGTCGGCGATCTCGGAGAGCCTGAACCCGGCGTCGCGGGCGCAGGCGATCAGCGCCAGGCGCGCCAGCGTCTCCGGCCGGTACGCGCGCCGCAGGCCGTTGCGCCCCTCGGCCTCGATGAGCCCCTTGCGCTCGTAGAACCGCAGCGCCGACGCGGCCAGCCCGCTCTGCCTCGCCACCTCACCGATGTCGATCAACGCTTCGTCCACGACCTGGCTCCTTGACTTGAACCGCACTTCAAGTCGCAGTCTAGTCGGCATGCGAATTCATCATCTCAACCTCGCCTCGATGCGCGAGATCGACTCGATCGACGGCCTGCCCGCGGCGCGTGCGGTGTGCCACGCGCTGCTCGTCGAGACCCCGGCCTCCGGACTGGTGCTGGTGGAGGCCGGGCTCGGCCTGGACGACGTGGCCAAGCCGGGCGAGAGCCTCGACCGCGAGTGGGCCGAGCTCGTCGAGCCGGTGCTGGTGCCCGGCGAGACGGCCGTACGCCAGGTGGCGGCGCTCGGGTACGACCCCGCCGACGTACGCCACATCGTCCTCACCCACCTCGATGTGGACCACAGCGGCGGCCTGCCGGACTTCCCGGGGGCCCGGGTGCACGTCATGGCGGCGGAGCTGGAGGACGCGCTGGCGCAGGCGCCCAACCGCCGTTACCGGCCCTCGCACTGGGCGCACGCCCCCAACTGGGTGACCTACCCCGGCACCGGCACCACCTGGCTGGGCGCCGACGGGGTGCGGCCGCTGGCGGGCCTGCCGGAAGGGGACTTCCTGCTCGTGCCGCTCGACGGGCACACCCGGGGGCACGCCGGGGTGGCGGTCAGGGACGGCGGGCGCTGGCTGCTGCACGCCGGGGACGCGTACTTCTACCACGGCGAGCTGGACCGCGCGCCGCGCTCCCACCCGCTGCTGGACATCGTGCAGCTCGACGCCCAGGTCGACGGCGAGCGGCGGCTGTCGAGCCAGGGGCTCCTGCGCTCGCTCCGGCATGATCACGGAGTGGCCGTGTTCTCCGCTCACGACCCCTGGGAGCTGACCGAATACTCCGGGTAGTTACGATTGCGGTGAATGCTCTAAGTCGGAGGGGGCCGTCATGGAGCTGTTCCCGGCAATGCCGCTTGCTGAGTGGACGGAGGCCAAGGAGACCTTTCACAGGTTCGCCCAGATCGTGGGGAAGATCCGGCTTGCTTCGAGCAACCGGCGAAACCACTGGTGGCAGGTGCCGTTCCATCCGACCGGGCGGGGGCTCACCACGCGGCCGATGGGCGGGCTGGGCGAGCAGCCGCTGTTCTGCGTCGACTTCGACCTCGTACGGCACCGGCTGGTGGTGGACGTGTTCGACGGGCGCAGCGCGGAGTTCAGCCTGATCGGCAGGTCGGTGGCCTCGTTCCACGACCGGTTGTTCGAGACCCTGGCGGGGCTCGGGATCCGGCCGGAGATCTGGGCGGTGCCGTTCGACATGGGCGACGACACCCCGTTCGCCGAGGACACGCTGCACGCGCGCTACGACCCGATGCTGATCAACCGCTACTGGCGGATCCTGTCGCAGGTGGTGCAGCTGCTGGACCGCTTCGCCGCCGACTTCGCCGGCAAGACGAGCCCGGTGCACCACTTCTGGCACACCTTCGACATCGCGGTCACCCGGTTCACCGGGCGCGTGGTCAAGATCTCGCCTGACGCCGACCCGGTCACGCGGGAGGCCTACAGCTGGGAGGTCATCAGCTCGGGGTTCTGGTTCGGGGACAAGGAGCGGCCGTGGCCGGCCTTCTACTCCTACACCGCGCCGGAGCCCGAGGGGCTGGAACGGGAGCCGCTACGCCCCGCCCAGGCGGAGTGGATCACGGCCCGGGGCAGCCATCTGGCGGTCCTGCGGTATGACGACGTGCGGGCCATGGAGGATCCCGTGGGGGCCGTGCTGGAGTTCCTGGACAGCGCCTACCAGGCGGGGGCCAGGCTCACCGGGCTCGACTCCGAGGCGCTGGCCTCTCCGGGGGGCGTCACGGATCCGTACTGGGAGAAGTCCTGAACATGCGCGAACGCCCGCCCTCCGGAGAGGGCGGGCGTTCTACGAGTGCGTACCGGTGTGCGTGTCGCCTCTCGGCGAAAGGCACAACGCGGCTCCAGCCGAACGGTAGTCCGCGAAGGCAATAGGTGAGGCCCGGGGACACTGGGCACACCGGCCACGATGTATGTAACCACACCCCCCGCCGATGCATTCCCCCGCCGCGCCGATTATTTTCCGGAGTTCGCGTAGGCCCCGTGCAGGAACAGGTCCACCAGCTCGGCCGAGCCCAGCGGGGCCGGGCCCCGGCCGGCCGCCATCGTCAGGAACCCGAACGCCTGGGCGAGCTGCTCCGGCGGCAGCCTGAGCGCGTCGCGCTCGGGCTCGAACAGGCCGGCCAACACCTCATTGGTGGCCGCCATCGAGGCGTCCCGCGAGGACATCGCACGATCGCGGCGGCCCTCTCCCTCGGGCCCGCCCTCCTCGGCCGGCTCGCCCTCGTCGGCGGGCGGCGCCCCGCGGCGCAGGGCGCCCGAGGCCGCCATCGCGCCGGCCACAGCGCCCATCCGCGACAGGTAGCCGCGCAGCGCCTCCGACGCCTCCACCAGCCGCTCGGCCAGCGGCAGGTCCAGCGAGATCGAGGCCACGTGGGCGAGCGTGTCGTCCGGCCGCACCGCCTCGGCCATGCAGGCGGCCAGCAGCTTGTCCTTGTCACCGAAGGCGCGGAAGATGGTGCCCTCGCCGATGCCCGCCGCGCGGGCGATCTGGGCGGTGGTGACGGACGTGCCGTATTCGACCACCAGGGGGAGGGCCGCGCGGACGATCATCTCGCGCCGCTGCTCCGGGCTCATCGCCGGCGCTCTGCGGCGTGCGGTCGGGTTCGTCATACCATCCACAGTACGGAGTGAGGGCTCACTCCGTCAATCCCAGCGACGTCCACCGCGGCTCGTGCTCGGCGGCGAGCTGCGCGAACGTGTACCCCTCCAGCAGCTGATCCAGCATCCCGACGAGGTGGTCGCAGTCCCGGGCCGGATGCTCGGCCGGGCACTCCAGCGCGTGTCCCAGCACCCACTGCGCCGCCCTGGCCCGCGCGATCACCTCGTCCAGCTCCTCGATCCGCTCGCCCACCGCCGCCCGCCACTCCTCCCCCGGCGCGTCCAGCACCGCCCCGGCCGTTTCCAGGGGCACGCCGAGCTGCTGCAACATGCGCAGGAAGACCAGCCGCCGCAGCTCCTGCCTGCCGTACACGCGCCGCCCCCGGCTGCGGCCGGCCGGGACGACCAGGCCGCGCTCCTCGTAGTAGCGCAGCGCGGAGGCGTTCATGCCGAGCAGACGCGCGGCCTCGCCGATCGGGATCGGTTCCATGCCTCCATTTGACTTCAAGTCGCCTTGAACCGCTTCCCTGGAGGAATGGGAACCACATCGTGGGTCACGGGCGGACCCGTCAACTCGCCCTTCGCCGCGCCGTCCGGGCTGCTCGGACGCCTGGCCGGGCGCTTCATGCTGTGGACGAACCGGCAGGGCGAGCTCCTGCGCGTCCTGCGCGTGCGCCCCGGCGAGCACGTGCTGGAGATCGGGTACGGCCCCGGCGGCCTCGTCCGGCTCCTCACCCGTACGGGCGCCGGTCGCGTCTGCGGCGTGGACCCCTCACCCGAGATGCGCGCCCAGGCCGCCCGCCACGCGGGAGGCGCCGACCTGCGGCTGGGCAGCGCGGCCGACACCGGCTTCCCCGACGACAGCTTCGACTGCGTGGTGGCGGTGAACAACGTGGCCCTCTGGCCCGACCTGGAGGCCGGCCTGCGGGAGCTGCGCCGGGTCACCCGCCCCGGCGGGCGCCTGGTGCTCGCCTGGCACGGCGGCGCCGCTCCCGGCCCGATCGCCCGCCGCCTGCGCCTGCCCGAGGACAAGCTGGGCCGGATCCACAAGGGGCTGGCGGAGCTGTTCGGCGCGGTCGGACGGCACGAGCTGAAGTCCCTGACCGTCTTCGAGGCGGCCCCGGGGGGTGCGAACCCGTAGGCTGACCGCCATGCTCGTGTGGATCAACGGCCCGTTCGGCGGCGGCAAGACGCACACCGCCCACGAGCTGCACCGCCGCCTCCCGTCCAGCGTGGTGTGCGACCCCGAGCACGTCGGCTTCGGGCTGCAGCAGGTCGCCGACCGGATCGCGGAGGCGGCGGGCCTGCGCCTGGCGCCCGACACCGACGGCGCGCTACGGCGCCGGCTGCGTCGGATCGGGGTCACGCTGCGGCACATCAGGTTCGGCTGACAGGCGGGCCGCCCTGGCGTGCAGGTAGCGCTGCTGGGGCAGGCTCATGGCGCGGCCGGCCGCCTCCTCGTACGCCTGGCGGGCCCCCGCGAGGTCGCCGGCCATCTCCAGAAGGTGCGCCCGGACCGCGTGCAGCCGGTGGTCACCAGAGACCCGGTCGTCGTCCCGGAGGCGTTCGAGCCGGTCGAGCCCGGCCCAGGGACCGTGGGCCATGGCCACGGCCACGGCGTGGTTGAGCGCCACCATGGGGTTGCCGGAGATGCGCATCAGCAGCTCGTACAGCGCCGTGATCTGCGGCCAGTCGGTCTCCTCCGCCGTGGGCGCCTCGTCGTGCAGGGCGGCGATGGCGGCCTGGAGCTGGTAGGGCCCGGGCGTCCCCCGGGAGAGCGCGCCGGTGACGAGCTCGACGCCCTCGGCGATGTAGGCCGCGTTCCACCGGCCGCGATCCTGCTCGGCCATCGGGATCAGCGCGCCGTCCGGCCCGGTGCGCGCCGGGCTGCGCGCGTCGGTGAGCAGCATGAGGGCCAGCAGCCCGGCCACCTCGGCATCGCCGGGCAGCAGCCGGTGCACCATGCGGGCCAGCCTGATCGCCTCCGCCGCCGGCTCGGCGCGGTGCAGGTCCGGCCCGGACGTGCTGGCGTACCCCTCGTTGAAGATCAGGTAGAGCACGTGCAGCACCACGCCCAGCCGCTCGGCGCGCTCGGCCGCGCGGGGCAGGCGGAACGGCAGGCCGCTGTCCTTGACCCGCTGCTTGGCCCGCGTGATCCGGCGCGTCATGGTGGCCTCGGACACCATGAACGCGCGGGCGATCTCCGCGGTCGTCAGGCCGCCGACCGCGCGCAGCGTGAGCGCGATCTGCGAGTCCGGCGTCAGCGACGGGTGGCAGCACATGAACAGCAGGATGAGCGTGTCGTCCGAGGCGCCGGCCGGCTGGTCGGCGGCCGGGGCCAGCCAGTCGTCCGGCAGCGCCCGCGCCGCGACGGTGTCCTCACGGCGGCGGCGCGCCTGCTCGGCGCGCAGCAGGTCGGTCAGCCGCCGCGCGGCCACCGTGATGAGCCAGGCCCGCGGATCGTCCGGTACGCCCTGTTCCGGCCACTGCGTGGCCGCCGCGAGGAGGGCCTCCTGCACCGCGTCCTCGGCGGTGTCGAAGTGCCCGTAGCGCCGGACCAGCGCGCCGAGAACCTGCGGCGCCAGCTCGCGCAGCAGGCCCTCTCCGGCGATCCCGTCGATCCCGTCCCTCCCTCAGAACCCCATGTCGTCCGCGGACTCCATGATGGGCCGGATGTCGGCGTACGCGTTGGCGTGGACGTCGCCGGGGAACGGGCACTGGCCCAGGCGGGCGGCGATCTCGGTGGCCCGGTCGAAGCTCTCGCACTCCACGATCCAGTAGCCCGCCAGCACCTCCTGGGTCTCGGCGTAGGGCCCGTCGGTGACGAACGGGACGCCGTCGCGGGCACCCACCCTGCGCGTGTGGACGGGCGCGGCCAGGCCGCGGGTCTCGACCAGCTCGCCGGACTCCTCCAGCTCCTTGTTGACCGCCGTCATGAACTCGTTCATCGCCGCCATGTCCTTCTCGGTCCAGGTGACCCGCCCGGTGTCCTTGCCGGACATCTCGTCGTAGTCCTGCTGGGAGGCGTAGGACAGGATCATGTACTTCACGGGGGTCGTCCTCTCTCTGGGTTGCCTTTCGGGAGGGACGTCGGAGCCGGGGCGGCGAACCGGACACCTTCCAACGTAGGGCACCATCGAAGTCGTGCCTTACGCAACCACCTCCGACGGCGTGAAGCTGTCCTACCAGGTCCGCGGCGACGGGCCGCCCCTCGTGCTGCTGCAGGGGCAGGCCAACGACCACCGCTGGTGGGACTCCGTACGCGCGGACTTCGACGGGACGTACCAGACCATCACCCTCGACTACCGCGGCACGGGCGACAGCGACAAACCCGACGAGCCGTACACCACGCGCGGTTTCGCCACCGACGTGCTGGCCGTGCTCGACGAGGTGGGGGCAGGGCGGGCGCACGTGTACGGGACGTCGATGGGCGGCCGGGTGGCCCAGTGGCTGGCGGCCGACTACCCCGAGCGCGTCGGGGCGCTGGTGCTCGGCTGCAGCTCGCCGGGCGGCGCCCACGGGATCGAACGGAGCAACGACGTACGCAGGTCGCTGGCCCAGCCGGACCGGGCCGCCGCCGAGCGGGCGCTGCTGGAGCTCATGTACACCCCCGCCTGGCTGGTCGCACACCCCGGCCCCCACCGCACGACCGGCGACCCGGACATGCCCGCCTTCGCCCGGCGCCGCCACCTGGCCGCCAGCGCGGGCCACGACAGCTGGGACGCGCTGCCCGGCATCACCGCGCCCACGCTGGTCGTGCACGGGACCGACGACGTGTTCAACCCGGCCGCCAACGCGCCGCTGCTGGCCGGGCGCATCCCCGGGGCCGGGCTGCGGATGATCGAGGGGGCGCGGCACGCGTACTTCGAGGAGTTCAGGCAGGTGGCGGGTCCGATGGTGCTGGAGTTCCTGTCGCGGCCCTCGTGAGGCGGGCGGCCAGCTCCCGCAGGTGCTCGGTCAGCTCGGGCGGCTCGTGCACCTCGAACTCGCAGCCGATCGTCGTCAGCCGGAAGGCCAGCCAGTCGAGGGTGTCGGCGTGCATGCGCAGGCGGCAGGCCCGCTCGCCGATCGGGGTGACCTCGCCCAGCGCCCTGATCGGCTCCGTGACGGGGGCGTGCAGCGTGACGACGGCCTCGTACGTGGACGCCAGCGAGTAGAGCCGGCCCGCCACGTAGGCGGCCGCGTCCCCGGCAGGCAGCTCGCGCGGCACGATCCTGGCACCCGTCGCACGCAGCTCGTCGATGCGGTCGATCCGGAAGATCCGCCAGTCGTCGCGGTCGAGGTCGTGGCCCAGCAGATACCAGCGCCGCCCGGCCACCACCAGCCGATGCGGATCGACCAGCCGCCTGCTCGTGCCCCCGTCGTTGGCCCGGTACGCGAACCGCACCCGCTCCTTGCCCGCCGCGGCCACCGCCAGCGCGGTGAGCCGCCCCGGATCGACCTGGGGCCCTTCGAGGGCGGGCATGGGCACGGTGGCGCCGCCCAGCGACCTGACCCGGTGGCGCAGCCGGGCGGGCAACACCTGCTCCAGCTTGGCCAGAGCGCGTACGGACGCCTCCTCGATGCCCTGCACCGGGTGCCTGGCCGCGGTGGACAGGCCCACCGTGATGGCCACCGCCTCCTCGTCGTCCAGCAGCAGCGGCGGCATGGCCGTGCCCGCGACCAGCCGGTAGCCGCCGGCCGCCCCCATCGTGGCCTCGACCGGGTAGCCGAGGTCGCGCAGGCGCTCCACGTCACGGCGGACGGTGCGGCGGCTGACGCCCAGGCGCTCGGCGAGCTCTCCGCCCGGCCACTCCCGCGGGGTCTGGAGCAGCGACAGCAAGTTCAGGAGGCGGGAGTCGGCCATGGATCCCATCCTATGTAGGACAGGTTCTGGCCTACTTCGGGCCTAGTGTCGGTGAGAACGCACTGACCTTCCTGGAGGGAACATGACCGTCAAGCCGATCCCCGAGGGGTACACGACCGTCACGCCGTGGATCATCTCCCCCGACACGGACGGGATCATCCGTTACCTCGAGACCGCCTTCGACGCCGTCGAGCTGGGCCGCGTGACGGACGCCGACGGCCGGATCGGGCACGCGGAGGTGCGCATCGGGGACGCCATCGTGATGCTCTTCGACTCCGCGCCGGGCTGGCCGCCCACGCCGGCCTTCCTGCGCCTGTACGTCCCCGACGCCGACGCCACCCACCGCCGGGCCGTGGCGGCGGGCGGGACGTCGATCACCGACGTCACGCACCTGTACTGGGGTGACCGCGTGGGCCGGGTGCGCGACCCGTTCGGCAACCTGTGGTGGATCCAGACGCGGGTGGAGGAGGTCTCCGAGGAGGAGCTGGGGCGCCGGATGAACGATCCGGAGTTCACGAAGGCGATGGAGTACGTCCAGAGCGCCCGGTTCTTCTAGCCTCCTACGTCCACCTCTCCGCCAGTGCCCGCAGGTCGGGGGCGGAGACGTGCGGGGTGCTCATCACGCTCGGGTACGCCGTCCCGCGCCGGTCCAGGTACGCCCCGATCAGCCCCGCCCGCTGGGCGCCGTCGATGTCCCACGGGTGCACCGCCACCAGAGCCGCCTGCCCGGGGTCCACCCCCGCCTGGGCCACGGCGTACTCGTAGGCCGCTCCGGCCGGCTTCCAGACCCGGGGGCCGCTCACGTCCAGCGTGGCCTCCACCAGGTCGAGCAGGCCCTCGCGGCGCAGGATGCCCTGGGTCATGGCGGCGGCGCCGTTCGTCATGGTGAACAGCCGGATCCCGGCCTCGCGCAACGCCCGCATGCCCGCCGGCACGTCGGGGTGCACCCGCAACTCCGCGAACCCGCTCAGCACGTGACCGATCGCCTTGTCCTCCAGGCCCAGGGCCTTGAGGACGTCGGTGGCGATCTGGGCGAACTCGGCGTAGCCGCCGGCGGCCGTGAGCGCGAAGCCGTCACGCAGCACGCTCGCGAACCAGGCCGTCATCTGCTCGCCCGACAGGCCCACCTCCTCGAACCTCACCCTCAGCGGCTCCATGTCGGTGAGGGTCTCGTTCACGTCGAAGATCACTACTTGCGGTCTGACGTCCATCTGTCTTCTCCTCGCGTTCTGTCGGGTGTCAGGTTTCCGTCCGGCGGGCTTCGGTCAGGCGGCGGCCGGGCGGAGGAAGTCGAGGGCGGCGGTCACGCCCTTGCGGAGCGCGGCGGCGTCGGCGCCGGCGCGCGAGCGCAGGTTCACCCCGTAGGCGAGCAGGGTGAGCAGCTCGGCGGCCGCGTCGAGGTCCGTGTCGGGGCGGAGCTGCGGACCGGCCGCCTCCAGGGCGGTGCGCATGGCCGTGCGCAGCCGGTCCTGGTGGCGGTCCAGCACGCGGCGCACCTCCGGGTCGGCGCCTTCGGCATGGGCGTTGGAGACCATGCAGCCCCAGCGCGCGTGCTCGCCCGCGCACCGGGCCTCGATCAGCCGGTCGAAGAAGGCGGCGATGGCGGGCAGGCCGCGCCCGTCGGTCGCCAGGGCCTGGAACACCGGCTCCGAACGGCGCTCGACGTAGCGGGTCAGCGCCTTGACGTAGAGGTCCTGCTTGCCGCCGTACGTCGCGTACAGGCTGGAGCGGCTCAGGCCGGTCGCCGCCACGACCTCCGCGACTCCCGTGGAGGCGGCCCCGCGCTGCCAGAACAGGCGCTCCACCTGCTCCAGCACGACGTCGGGATCGAAATGCTTCACGTCCGGCATCGGCACCCCCTAACTTGGAACGGTCGGTCCAAGATAGCAAATCCATTGGACGTGGCGCGTACGCGGTTGCTACGTTGCCGCGTATGTCCAGCCCCGAGGCGTCAAGACGCTAGCCACCGGTCGTCCGGTGGCTGTTCCGCGCTGCTGCCCCCGCAGGTCGGGGCGCTGACGCCTGGACCCATTCCTCCCGCACTGGCCGTGCGTTCGCACGCATCGCCGGCCTCTGCCCGGGAATTCCCGCCACGCCATTCGGATGCACCGTTGCGTCGTGCTCTGGTCGCCCTTCTGACACCGGTCGTCGGGCGCCTCTCACGCGGCAGGACGATCCTCACTCCGTCCTGCGCGCATCCATGTGCCGATCCATGACGTGGTCGCGGAGTCTCTTTCATGCCTTTCGCTGTCTACCTGCTCGGACTGGCGGTCTTCGCCCAGGGGACGTCCGAGTTCATGCTGTCCGGGCTGGTGCCCGGCATCGCCCGGGACCTGAACGTGTCCATCCCCGCCGCAGGGCTGCTGACCTCGGCGTTCGCCGCCGGGATGGTGGTGGGGGCGCCGCTGATGGCGGTGCTGAGCCTGCGGCTGTCCAGGCGGTTCGCGCTGCTGGCCTTTCTGGTGGTCTTCCTGCTCGTCCACGTGCTCGGCGCGGTCACGACCAGCTACGAGGTGCTGCTCGGCACGCGGGTCGTGGCGGCGCTGGCCAACGCCGGGTTCCTGGCGGTGGCCATGGCGACGGCGGTCGGGCTGGCGCCGCCGGACGCCAAGGGGCGGGCCACGTCCGTCCTGCTGGGCGGGGTCACCGTCGCCTGCGTGGCGGGGGTGCCCGGGGGCGCGCTGCTCGGTGAGCTGTGGGGGTGGCGCTCGGCGTTCTGGGCGGTGGCCCTCGCGCTGGTGCCGGCCATCGTCGCGGTCCTGAAGTCCGTACCGGCCGGAGCTCCGGGCGGCGCCGACGCTGCTGGCGGGACCGACGCTTCCGGTGGGACCGACGCTTCCAACGGGACCGACGCTTCCAACGGGACCGACGCTTCCAACGGGACCGACGCTTCCGGGGGGACCGGCAGCCGGAACGGCGGGCGCGTCGGTGGGCGGGGTGCGGGGCGGGCGCGGGTCGAGGCGCGGGCGTTGCGGCGGCCTCGGCTGCTGGTGCTCCTGCTGCTGGGAGCGCTGGTGAACGGCGCCACCTTCTGCACGTTCACCTACCTCGCGCCGCTGCTCACCGAGGTCACCGGGATCGGGTCCGCCTGGATGCCGGGGATGCTCGCGCTGTTCGGGCTGGGGTCGTTCGCCGGGGTGACGATCAGCGGGCGGATCGCGGACCGGCGGCCCCTACCGCTGCTGGTGATCGGCGGGGTGGCGCTGGTGGCCGGATGGGCCGCCTTCGCGGTGGCCGCCGGAGCGCCGGTGCCGGCGGTCGCGCTGGTGTTCGTCCAGGGGACGCTGTCGTTCGCGGTCGGCTCCACGCTGATCTCCCAGGTCCTGTACGCGGCCACCGGCGCCCCCACCCTGGCCGGCGGGTTCGCCACGGCGGCGTTCAACGTGGGGGCCGCGCTCGGTCCCTGGCTGGGCGGGGTCGCGATCGGGGCCGGGCTCGGGTTCCGGTCGCCGCTGTGGGTGAGCGCCGCGCTCGTGGGCCTCGCCCTGGCCGTCGCCGGCGGCGCTCACCTGATCGGATCGCGGCCCAAGGGAAACCCGGTCGAGGCCGATCTTCCCCATAGGGCACAGTGAACGCCATGGAAGCTGTCGCACATTTCCAGCGGGAAGTACGCGCATTCCAGGACGCCGCCCGCCAGGCGGCCGACGCAGGCGACGCGCCCATCGTGCCGTCCTGCCCCGGTTGGACCATGTCCGATCTCGTGGGCCACCTGAGCGGGGTCCATCGATTCGTCGGCGTCATCGTCCGGGACCGGCTCAAGGAGCCGCCCGACTTCGCCTACCTGGCCCGCACAGAATCGCCACCCGACACGGCGGGCTGGCCCGCGCCGGACCGGTCCCCCACCTTCGGGCCGATCCCGGGCAGCCTGCTGGACTGGTTCGCGGAGGGGGCGGACCGGCTCGCGGCGCTGTTCCGGGAGCGCGCGCCGGACGAGCCCGCGTGGACCTGGTGGGAGGAGCGGACGGTCGGGTTCTGGCTGCGGATACAGGTCATCGAGGCCGCCGTGCACCGGTGGGACGCCGAGGGCGCCCTCGGCACCCCTCGTCCCATCGCCGAGGAGATCGCGGCGGATGCGATCGCGCACACGTTCGAGGTGATGGCGCCCGCGCGGCGGGCCTGGACGCAGGCCCCGGCGGGGGCGGGCGAGGGGTTCCGCTTCGTCCGGACCGACGGGCCGGGTGAGTGGGTGGTCCGTTTCGAGGGCGAGCACGTACGGGTCGGCGACGGGGACTTCGACGTCGAGCTGGCCGGTACGGCGTCGGACCTGATGTTGTTCCTCTGGCATCGGATCCCGGCCGACGGGCTCGACGTGCGGGGCGACAGGGCCGTACTCGATCGCTACTTTGTCCTGGTTCCTCCCGTATGACCTAATCTTGCCGGTATGCAGGTCTGGGACATGGACGGCACCCAGCTGGCCGTCATCAGGCCGGTCTCCGGCGGTTTCGCCCGGCACAGCCACGACGAGTACGTCATCAGCGTCAACCTGTGCGGGCGCGAGCAGGTGCGGCTGGACCGGTCCTCGTTCGAGGTGGACCTGGACGAGGTGACCGTGTACAACCCCGGCCAGGTCCAGTCCTGCACCACCCGGACACCGGACGACGTGGCGTTCACGTGCGTGAGCTGGTACGTCCCGCCGGCCGTGCTGGAGTCACTGGTCGGCGGGCCGCCGCCGGAGTTCGAACGGCCGGTCGTACGCGCCGCCCACCTGCGCTCGGAGCTGCTGCGGGCGGCGCGGGACCTGGACGCCGAGGGCGACGACGCTGCCCTGGTGGCGGAACGGCTGACGCAGATGCTCCTCCACCTGCTCGACCGCGCCGCCGCTCCGCTCCCCACCGCCGCCCGTACCACCACGCCGGTCCCCTCCGCCATCCCCGCGCCCATCGCCGCCGTGCTGGACCGGCTACGGTCCGACCTGTCCAGCCCGCCCCGCCTGGCCGACCTCGCCGACGCCGCCGGGATGTCCCGCGAGCACCTCGTACGGTCCTTCACCAGGGCCACCGGCTGCCCGCCGTACGCCTGGCACCTGCAGGCCCGGCTCGCGGAGGGCCGGCGCAGGCTGCGCGCGGGCCGGCCCGTCGCCGTCGTGGCCCACGACCTCGGGTTCGCCGACCAGGCGCACTTCCACCGGCACTTCACCGCCGCGTACGCCATCACGCCCGGCCGCTACCGGGCCGTCAATATCCGACAAGACGGCTCGGGGCACCTGCCGCGAGAGTGAACGCCATGTCCGAGATCTTCATGCTGGCCTTCTGGGTGGGGTTGCTGTTCAACGCGGCGCCGGGTGCGGTGTTCAGCGAGTCGTTGCGGAGGGGCGTACGGGGAGGGTTCCGGCCGGCGTTCGCGGTGCAGGTCGGGTCGCTGGCCGGTGACGCCGTATGGGCGCTGCTCGGGCTGGCCGGCGTCGGAGCGCTGTTCACGGTACCGGCGCTGCGCGTCCCGCTGACGGTCACCGGGTGCCTCCTGCTCGGCTGGCTCGGCCTGACGGCGCTCCGTGACGCCGCCTTCCCCCGCCCCGCCCCGCCCCCGGGCGCCCGCCCCGGCCGTGGCGCCCTCGCGGTCGGGGCCGCCATGTCGCTCGGCAACCCCTGGAACGTCGTCTACTGGTCGGGCGCGGCCGGGGCCGTCAGCTCGGTGCTGGGCTCCGACGCGGGGGCCGCGAGCCTGGCCGTGTTCTTCGCCGGTTTCATGACCTCCTCCCTGGCCTGGTGCTTCGTCTCGGCCGGCCTCATCGCCGTGCTCCGCAAGGCGCTGCCGCCACTGGCCGTACGAGTCCTGGAGGCGGCCTGCGGGGTCGCACTGCTCGCCTTCGCCGCCCTCCTCGCCGCCCGGCTCATGCCCGGCAGCTCATAACCCCGCAGGCCCCTCCCCCGAACGCACCGGCCCGCCCCCTGACGAACCGGCCACGACAGGTCCTGACGGACCGGCCACCACACGTCCTGACGGACCGGCCACCACAGGCGCGTAGGCCCGCCGCCTCCCAAACGCTCCGGCGCAGCCCTCAATCGGCGGTCTGCCAGGACGCCTCGACGAGGGCCCGTTCCGTCGCGGACAGGTGGACGGCCGCGGCCAGCCACGCCCGCGCGTACCGATCCGGCCCGGCATCCGTCAACCGGCCGAACACGTCACGCTGCCACCGATCGGCCTCGGCGGCGAGTCCCGCGGCCAGCTCGGCCGCGGCGGGGAAGCCGCTCCGGCGCAGGGACGCCCCCTGCACCTTGAAGTCGCCACCGCGTCCCGACTCCGCCACCGCCCGGCGTCCACCGGCGACGGCCAGCTCGACGAGCCGCCGCACCCGCCACAACGGCGCGCTGGACACCGGATCCACGTTGCCGGCCCCGCCCATGAGCCCTTCCAGGTCGTCGGCCGGCGAGGGAAGGTGGGCGCTCTGCAGGCGGTCGTAGCCGAGGTCGGCCCGGCCGTGCCATTCGGCGGGCAGCCGCAACGTCGCCTCCACCCCAGGTACGGGCCCCACGGCCAGCGCGGACAGGGTCGCCGCCCGATCCGGCTCGACCCGTCCCACGACCCGCACGCACAACCCGGGCCGGGACGCGAGCCGCTGGAGGTTGGCGACGTGGGCGAGGTCGGGGTGCCGGTCGGCCGGGACGAGCCGGATCATCGGCCCATCCGCTCGCACCTCGCCGTCGCCGGGTACGAGTTCGCGCGCCAGCACGTGATCCCCCGCCGCGCCGACGATCACCAGATCGCACCCGACCGGCTCCCGGGCCTCGTCCGCCGTGTCCGACTCGCTCCACGAATCCCCGGCGAGCCGGGCCCTGGCCGCCTCGCCCAGCGGGCGCGCGAACAGTGCGGCCAGCGGCCCTTCCGTCCAGGGCATGCCGTTCGAGGGTGTCGCGCGTACCCCGCTGCCCGCGCCGAGCCGACCGTCCGGGGAGACGGTGGCTCCGACGATCAGCAGTCCGGCCCTGGCCAGCTGGGCGTGGGTCAGCATCGCGGAGCCGATGGCGACGGTCGCGGTGCCCGCGCCACGGGCGCGCGCCGGCCCGCCCGGCCTGACGTCGGAGACGGAGAACCAGCGGCCGTCCTCCGCGACGACGTGGGTGACGGCACCGCCGTACCCGGTGGCGCTGATCACCGGCTCCCGGCAGACGCCGTAGACGCGCAGGCTGCCGCCCTGCTCGTAGTTCCGGCGAACGCTGCCGACCAGCGCCGGATCGGGATCCGCGGCGGCCAGCCTGCCTGTGATGAGCAGGAGCTCGCGCAGTGCGGACACGAGGTCCGCCAGGCGGTGGCCGCCGTGCTGCTCGCGCGCCGACCGCAGCCCGCGTACGACCCGGAGGGCCGCGGCCTCGGCCCTGGGCAACCCGGCCAGGCGAGCGGCATGGGCGGCGCGGAGCAACTCGGCCTGCGCCACCGCACCGGCGCCCGGCACCCCGGCCACCAGCACCGCCGCCCCAGCACGCCACAACCCCGCCGCAGCCGCCACCCGCCCGCTGTCGGCCGCGGCGCCCACCTGTCTACCACCGGCCGCAGCGCCCACCTGCCCGCCACCGGCCGCGGCGACTGACCCGTCACCGCCGGCCGGCGTCAGTCCGGTGGCTGGATCTGCCCCGGCCGGCGACCCACCGGCAGACCCGGGACCCGCACCGGAACCAGCCCCCAGACCGGCCCCCGGACCGGCTCCCGGATTGGCCGCCACGACCTCGCCGGAGCCGGCGCCACCACCAACGACGCCTCCATCAGGGGCGGCATCGAGGACGGCACCGGGGGCGGCACCGGGGGCGGCATCGGGGGCGGCATCGGGGGCGGCATCGGGGCCGACCGCCACAGCCCCGGGCTCCCCCACCGGGCACGCGCAGAGCACCGCGGCCCGGTGCAGGCATCGTGGCGCGAGCAGGCAACTGCACCTCGCCTGCCCCTCCTCCACGACCACCCCGGACGCCCCCGGCGACAGCGTCACCACCGCGTCCTCACCGCAGACGATCCGAACCCCCTCACCATCCACCACCTCGACGGCAAGGGCGGCGTACTGCTCGACGGCCGCGTCCAGCTTCTTCCGCAGCCGGGAGGTGAGCCCCTCCACGGCGGCGGCGACCACGTGCGGCGCCGCGGCCGGCAGCTGGGAGGCGGCGGCGGGGACGTTCGAGGTTGGGGAATTCACCGGTTCTCTCCGCGAAGGCGATCGCCCACCCAGCGGGCGAGGGCGAGCGGGCTGAGGGCGGCGACCGGCATCCCGGCCGCGACGAGTTGCTGGGCGACGGGCAGCGAATAGCGCGGTACGCCGCTGTCGTCCAGGGCGGCGCACCCCAGCAGGTGTACGCCGGACCCGGCCAGGGCGCGTACCTCCCCGAGCAGGCCACCGAGCGGATAGCCCTCCTCGAAGTCGCTCACGACCACCACGAGCGTACGGCTGGGCACGCTCACCAGGGTGCGCGCGTGAGCGAGCCCCGCCGCGATGTGCGTGCCGCCACCGACCCGGACTTCGAGCAGCAGCGAGAGCGGGTCGGTCACCTGGTCGGTCAGGTCGATCACCTGGGTGGAGAACGTCAGGAAATGAGTGGAAAGCGTGGGCACCCCCGCCAGGACCGCGGCGGTCAGCGCCGACCAGATCACCGACGCCTCCATGGAGCCCGACACGTCGACCACGAGAATCAGCCGCCAGTCGGCCTCCTGCCGGGCCCGTGTCCCGAACACCGGCCGCTCCGGCACTACCACCAGCCGCCCGTCCTCCAGGCGCCGGCTGTGCTGGAGGTTGGCACGCAGGGTGCGGGGCAGGTCGAGCCGCCCGCCAGGACGGCGGGTCGGGCGCGGGCTTCCCAGCCCGGTCAGCGCGGGCCGCAGCTTCGTGGCCAGCTCGCGGGTGAGCTCGGCGACCAGCCGTTTCACGAGCGGCCGCAGCTTGGCAACCTGCTGCTCGGGCAGGCCACCGGCCAGGGAGAGCACGGAGGTGAGCAGCTCGACGGACGGGCGTACGGACGCGGGGTCCAGCTGCGCCAGCACGTCGGTACGCCCGGCGTCGGCGGCCTGGGCCAGCACCTCCTCGCGCACCTCGGTCCCGAACAGCGCCTCCAGCTCCTCCGCCCACTCCCGCGCCGTGGGGAACGACTCCTCCTGCCCCCCGCCGTCGCCCCGGGGCTCGAAGTCGTCGGAGCCCTCGCCGCGGCCGGCGCCGTACAGCTCGTCGAGGGCACGCGCGTACGCCCGCGCGTTCGACGGCAGCCGCTCCGACTCCCGCCCGAGCAGCAACCGCCACCGATCCCCCGGCGCCAGCCGTCGCGCGTCATCGGCCCGCGCCGATGGGGCGGATGCCGGATCCGCGATCTCGGCGGCCGAGCTCTCCGGCGCGCCGGAGCCGGACAGCCCCAGAGAGCGCAGTACGGCCAGTCCGGCGGAGTCGGCGGCCGTCCACAGTCCGATCAGCTCGGGGGACGCGGTCAACGCCAGGTCGAGCCGGTCGCCGAGCCGTTCGGACACGGTGTCCAGCAGCCGCGTGCGCGCCGCGGGAGCGAGCGTGTCGAAGCCGCCGCGCAACGCGGGCAGCCGGTCGAGGAACTGCTGGTCGGCCAGGTCGTCGATGCGGTCCATGAGCGGGCCGAGAGCCGCCGGGGCGGACTCGAGGAGCGGGCCGGCGGCCGTCAGCACGCCGGTCAGCAGGCGACTCAACCGGCGGCGGCCGTCGGGGCCGGTGGCGGTGTCGATCCAGCCGGCCGCGCGGGCGCCGAGCGTGTCGGCGCCGTCGAGGTCGAGCAGGACCCGGGCGGCCAGCGCCGCGCCCTGCATGAGCGGCGCCGCCGTACGCGCGAGCTCGCCCAGCGCGTCGTCCATCCGCAGCCCCAGCCGCTCCTCGCCGACCCGGGTGGCGAGCGCGACCAGCGCGGACGCGTCCTCGGGCAGGTCGCTGCCCGCCAGGCCCGGCAGCGCGCGTACCGCGGCCTCGAGCAGCGTGCCGGCCAGCTCGGCGGCCTGCCCGCGGCCCTGCGGCGTGGTGCCGGGCAGGTGCTCGCGGCGCAGCGCCTCCAGCAGGTCGAGGGCGTCGAGCAGCTCGGCGAGCGTGGCGGTCGCGGGCAGCGCGACCGCCGCGTCGGCGAGCCGGTCCGCGACCAGCTCGGGCAGGTCGCACCGGGCCGCCGCGCGGAGGCCGTCGAGAATCAGCCGGCAGGTGGGCCCGCCCTCCGCGGACTCTCTCCGGTACGCCTCCCGCAACGTGCCGGCCGCGGCCTGTTCCAGGGTCACACCGCGTACGCCCGCCAGGTCGAGCAGCGCGGGCACCGCCGGTGTCCAGGACAGGCGCCACCTGGTGCCGAGCGCGGCGGCGTCGCCCGTCCCGGCCACCTCGACCGGCTCGCCGTACGGGACGCCGCAGACCTGCAGCCGCTGCAGCAGGACCTCGCGGCGCGCGTCGAGGTCGGAGCGGAGCGGGTCGAGGCGCACTTCCCGCCGGTCCGGGTTGTCCGGGCCGGGCAGCCGCAGCGCGGCCAGCTCCGCTTCGACCGCCGGTCCGAGCCCGGAACGCGGGGTGCCCGGGGCGGTACGGCCGCGTTCCGTACCGACGAGGACGGTCTCGAGCGCCTGCGCGAGCGCCCGGCCACGGCCGAGCGGCTCGCCCTGCCCGAGCACCGTCGTCACCGCTTCCAGCAACTCGCCCCGCCCGGGGGCGGGCAGGCCGCGCAGCCGCGCCAGGTCGCAGGCCAGGCGCAGCGTCTCGACGGCCTCCCCGGTGCCCGCCGTATGACCGGCGGCGCGCATCTCCCGGCACAGGTCGGTGATCGCCCGCGCGGCACCGTCCCGCACCCGCTCCGGATCCCCGCCCGCCTCGAACACCGCCTGCTGCCACCGGGGATCCCGGATGCCCGCGGGGTATCCGGAGCGGGAATCGAGCAGGTCGAAGGCATAGGGAACGAGCGAGGTGACGGGCCGCTCGACGGGACCCGGGGTGACCTGCCCAGCGGCCGAGCCCCGCTCCGCAGCGCCGTCATCGACCAGGGCAGGGGCGTGGAAGGCACCGACCACGGCCGCGACCCGGCGCCCGCCGGCGGCGGCCTCGGCGAGGACGCGGCGCATGTGGGCTTCACGCGCCAGGTCCCGGGCGGGCACGCCGCCCGCCGCCTCGGCATCCCGCCTCAGCGCCCATCCGACGCCGAGCGCGGCCCGGCGCACGGCTTCCGGCTCGCATCCGGGCGCCAGCACCTCGACGGCCCGATCCCACATGTCGTCGCCTTCACGCCCGGTCGCGGAGTCCGCCAGCGCCTCAGCGAACGCCCGCCGCCGCCCCCCGACCGCACCTGCAGACCCACGCCCCGAACCCGAGGCCCGGTCCGAATCCGAAACCCGGTCCAAATTCAGGGCGCGGTCCGGATCCAGGGGGCCGTCCGGATCCGGGACCCGGTCCAGGTTCGCGTCTGGGGCCGGGTCCGGGTCGGCGCGTGGGGCCGGGTTCGGGTTCGGGGCTGGGGCCGGGCTCGGGGCTGGGGTGTGCCAGCCTGCGTCGGACAGCGGCAGGTCGCAGCACACCACCTCCGCCCCGCGCTTCCAGGCCCACCGGATGGCCACCAGCTCCGGCGAGAAGTCCGCGAAGGGGTAGAACCCGAGCCCGCCCGCCCCACCGGTCCCCGCCAACGCGACCGGTGCCTGGGTCGCCGGGTCGGCGAGGTGTTCCAGCCACGGCTGGAAGTCCACCGGCAGCTCGACGCACACCACCTCGGCGTCCGCCGCGTCCAGCAGCGCGGGCAGGACGCCGGCCAGGGCGGGGCTGTGGTGCCGGACACCCAGCAGGTACGGCCGCCGCGCCCCGGCCAGCTCCGCCACCACCCGCCGAGGATCGCCGAGAGAGCCGTCCACCCCCCGGAGATCCCCAGGAGAGCCGTCCACTCCCCGGAGCTCCTCGGGAGAGCCGTTCTTCGGGCTCAACGGAGGTTCTCCCGCAGGTCCCAAAGGCGGCGCCACATCGCGGCGCCGTGCTCGGCGCGGCGGCGTACCGGTCCGTCCCAGTAGCCGAGCAACCGCCCGTGATCAGCCGGATCGTCCTTGCGCACGACGCCCAGCAGGTGCCCGGGCACCAGGTCGAGCACGTCGCCCGCGGGCAGGTAGGCGGCCGCCACCCCCAGCGAGGCGGCCACCTGCACCGCCTCCGCCGTGGACATCACCGTGCCGGGCCGCTCGACGTCCCAGCCCTCGTCCGACCGCCCGGAACGCAGGTCGCGGAAGACGGTGACCAGCGCCTCCAGCACCGCGTCGTCCACCCCGAACGCCGCCCCCGCCCGGTGCACCACCGCCGTCGCCTGCCGGCGCACCAGCGCCGTCTCCGCCGCCGCGTCCGAGATGGGCCCGACGGTCTCGAAGTTGAAGCGCCGCTTCAGGGCGGCCGACATCTCCGACACCCCGCGGTCCCGGAGGTTGGCCGTGGCGATCACGGTGAAGCCGGGCGCCGCCGCCACCTGGGCGTCCTCGCTCCCGGACAGCTCGGGCACGCTGACCCGCCGGTCGGACAGGATCGACACCAGGGCGTCCTGCACCTCGGGCAGGCAGCGGGTGATCTCCTCGACCCTGGCCACGCGGCCGGATCGCATGGCGGTGAGCACCGGGGAGTCGACCAGCGCCGCCCGGCTCGGGCCCTGGGCCAGCAGCAGGGCGTAGTTCCAGCCGTAGCGGAAGGCGTCCTCGGTCGTGCCCGCGGTGCCCTGTACGGTGAGCGCGCTGGTGCCGCACACGGCGGCGGCCAGCAGCTCCGACAGCATCGACTTGGCCGTGCCGGGCTCGCCGACGAGCAGCAGCCCGCGCTCTCCGGCGAGCGTCACCACGCACCGCTCCACGAGCGCCCGCTCCCCGACGAACTTGGCCTCCACCTTCATCCGCGCCGGGACACCGCCATTCTCCGGAGCCGCGGCGCCGCCGCCTTCCGGAGCCGCGGCGCTTCCGCCCGCCGGGGCCGCGGCGCCGCCCCGCCGGTCCTTCGGCAGTTCCAGCGTCTCGTCACCGCTGCCGCAGATGAACGTCACCACCGCGCGCGGCGTCAACCGCCACCCCGGCGGCCGGGGCCCGTCGTCGTAGGCGGCGAGGAAGGCCAGCTCGGCCGAGTGCCGCTCCTCGGCCGTGAGCACCTGTCGGGCCGGGGCGCCCGCCACCTGGTCTTGAGTCATGGTCATGGGAGAGAAGTCCTTAAGGGGTGATGGGGATTCAGCGGCGCCGGGCGCCACGTCCGACCTTGAGCTCCTCGAACCGGGGCAGGTCGCCGTCACGCACCCGCCGCCACGCCGTGGCGTAAAGAGCGGCGGCGGGCTCGATCGGCACCAGCGGCGCGCCGGGGCACTGCTGGAACATGGCGAGCTTCCACAGCTCCACGGGCAGGCTGGGAGCGGTGAGCTCGGCCCAGGCGCCGGGCAGGAACAGCCCGCGCCCGGCCCGGCTCCGCCCGGCCGCCACGACGAGGTCGGTCGCGGCCAGCTCGGCGCGGGCGGCCTTGAGCCGGGCGGGCTTCCATCCGGTCCACCTGGCGACGTTGCGGTCGGTCGGGTCGGGCATCGCCAGCAACATCAGGTAGACGGCCGCCGCGTCCCCGCCCAGCCCGTGGGTGGCGGCCACCTCGGCGACCAGGTCGGGCACGGATCGCGTGGGGTCCTGCGGCCACCACAGGCCCTCGGCGTCCCGCGATCCCGACACGGGGTCACCGGGGTCGGTGAGGAGGGCGGCGAAGCGCGGGTCGCGCGCCACGCGCAGCGCGATCTCAGCGGGGAACGGCGCCTCGGCCCCCAGCAGGGCCCGCAGGTAGGGGTCGCCCTCGTCGTACAGGGCGACGCTGATGCCCGGCGAGGGCCGGTCGTCGTAGGTGGACAGGACGAGGCAGCCGTAGCGGACGTATTTGTCGGTGGTCTCGCTCGGCGCCCCCGCGACCTTGCGGAAGGAGGGCAGGTCGATGTAGCGGTCGAGGTCGAGCAGCAGCTCGGGGTGGGCCAGCCGCTCGCGGACCGCGGCCAGCCCGGCGGGCAGCGCGGCCCTGATGGGGTCGCCCGCCGGCAGCCGGTGGGCCAGCCACGCCGCCGCGGGCACGATCATGCGGAGCGTGGTCGCGGTGAACCCCGTGTGCTTCTGCTTCGCCTGCTCCACCCGGTCGTCGCGGACCTTCCAGGCCAGGTCCCGGCTCAGCTCGGGGGCGGCGGCCGGATCGATGAGGGCGCGCACCGCCTGGCCGACGTCCCCGCCGGTCCTGAGCGCGCGGGTCGCCTCCCCGAGCAGCCATTCGGGCACGGCCACCTGCGGGCCGACCTTCGCGTTCCACACCTCGGCCGCGGCGGCCACGTCGGGCCCGTCCGTCCACAGCCTGGCGGGGTCGGCGGGCAGCAGGGCCGCGACGATCGCCCACCGTACGGGGTGGTCGAGCTTCTGGAGCTCGCCCTTGGCGACGGCGGCGTCGGCCAGCTTCACGTCAAGCAGCGTGCGCTCCTCCTTGGTGAGGAAGCCCCGCTCGTACGCGTCCACCCGCGGCAACCCGGCCACCACGAGCTTGGCGGTGGTCAGGGAGACGCCGGTCAGCCGGGCGAACTCCGCGGCCGCCTCGGGCCGCCACGGCGCGGGCCCGCGCTCGTCCAGCTCGGCGAGGAACGCCTGCGCCCAGCCCGCCGGCCGGTCCCCGCCGAGGGGGACGGAGGACTGGACGGTGTAGGGCTCGGGCACCTGGAACTCGCCGGCCGGGTCGTGGAACAGGGCCGTCCAGGTGGTGGCCGAGGTGCCGTGGTGCAGCACGTTCACGAAGGCGATGAACGCCCCGCCGTCCAGCGGCAGCAGCCCGAGCCAACTGCCGTTGCGCCAGCTGCCGTCGGGCCTGGCCACGTGCCGCTGCGCGAGGCGCAGCGACATCCGGCGCCACTGGGCGGGCTCGGCGGAGACGGGCAGCCCGCGCTCGTGCAGCTCGCCGAGGAGCGCGCGCAGCGCGACCCGGCCGCCGGCGCCGGTCGTCGAGGAGGCGGCCCGGAAGGCCACGGCGCCGGGGTGGTCGAGCGCGTGATCCCAGCGCAGCCCGGTGCCGGGCAGCTCGGGCAGGTCGAGGTGCAGCCGGCCCATCCTGGACGGCAGGGTGTCCGGGGCCGACAACGCCTGGCCGAGGATCCGGATCTGGCGGACGGCGCCGGCGGCGTCCTGAGCCCGCCAGTATTGGTTGCCGGAGCCGCCCAGCCCGCTCAGCGCCGTCTCGATGACGTCGTCCTCGGGCCCGGCGGGCTCCTGCGGCCCGTGGTCGCCGGCCAGTGTCTCGGCGAGCCTGGTCCCGATCTCGCGCAGCGACTCCTGCTGGCGGGCGGCGAAGCCGGCGATCCCGGCGATGCCCGCCACCAGCCCGTCATGGGTCACCCCGGGCAGCAGCGCGCGGATCTGCGCGGGCAGGTCGTCGCCGTCGGACTCGGCCGCCTTCAGCAGCGCGGCCGCGGTGTCCCGGTCGATCCGGCGCAGCACGGCCGACCCCTCGGGATCGCGGGGCTCCAGGTGGTTCCAGTAACGAGCGGGCGGCAGGATGATCGTCCCCATGCCGAACGGGCCGGGCGCCGCGTCCGTCTTGACCGTCGCGGTGACCACACCGTCGGGATCGACGAGGAGCAGCCGGTAGCTCCCCTGTACGACGGCGCACGCGCGCTCGGCGCCGGGGAACCGCACGGCCAGGATCGGCGAGTCGGAGCCGGGCGGCACGGTGACCGTGAGCCCGGCGGCGTCCTCGCCCCGCCTGGAGCCGTCCGACAGGCTCACCACCCGCCAGCCGAGCAGCCCGCCCACCGGCGTGCCGATGGGGGTGGCCCGGTCGGAGGGGGCGGGCAGCAGCCAGCCGCCGCGGAACGAGCTGCCGGCCGGGGCCGTGCTCAGCGCGTCGGCGAAGAAGCCGGGCAGGACTTTGCGCCCTTCCTGCCCGGTGGCGGGGTCGAACTCGTACCAGCCGGAGGTGTCGTGGTCGGATCCGTCCCGCGACCACACCCAGTAGGAGGAGCCGTCGGTGAGCACCGCGCGCTCGTCGGGGACGGCCGTGTCGCCCCGGTGCAGCACGCCGTGGCCGGTCGTCCGCCCGCCGCCGGGCAGGGCCAGGGTGGCGGGCTCGTTGCCGCGGGACCAGTCGAGCCTCGTGCCCCGCGGCGAGCCCGTTCCCAGCGGCTGGAGCCGGTCGGGGGCGGTGTGCCAGTAGCCGCGCAGGCCGCGGTCGAGCTGCCGGGACTGCCAGTAGACGAGCAGCTCGCCGTCCACGTAGTGGAAGCCGGGATCGCCCCACGAGTCCGCGGCCGGGACGCGCAGGTCGTGGGTGAGCACGGTGCCCTCGACGCCGAGCACGCGCGCCTGGGAGGCACCGGCGACGATCAGGTGCGGCCAGGCGTCGGCGACCACCAGGTCGTCGACGTCCTTGCGGGGGACGAGGCTCGCGGCCGCCTCCTCCCAGGCCGGCCAGCCCAGCTCGTCGATCAGCCCGGCCCGCAGCGTGCGGACGAGCACCTGCGCGATGTCGGCGGTGGCCGCCGCACGTACGTCGTCCTCGGCCAGGGCGAGCGCCTCGCCGGGCAGCCAGGCCAGCCGGCGCATGGCGTCGGGCAGGTCGGGCAGCCCGGCGGCCGACGACCGCCGCGCGACCTCGCGCGTCCACTCGGCGAGCATCGGCCGGCCGCCGGGCGAGGCGGCCAGCAGCCGGATGGCCCGCCGGCCGCTGTCGTTGTCGCCGAAGCCGTCGGCGGCCCGCCGGAAGGCGGCGTGGAACCGGCCGTCGGCCTCCAGGGCGACCAGGTCGCGCCGCTCCTCGCCGTGCGCCCAGTGCTCGAGCCACAGCGTGGCGCGCTCCTCCGGGTCGGCCACCGGAACGCCGAGGGCGAGCAGCAGGTCGAGCACATCCACCTCGTACGGCGCCGCCACCGGCGGCCCGCCCTCCTCGCGGAGCCGCGGGGCCAGCCGCTCGATGAGCGCGTGGAGTGCGGGCATGCGACGCGGCAGCCCCCAGGCGTGGTTGCGGGCCGCCATGAACCTCGCCAGCCAGCCCTTGACGCCGTCGCGCGGCCGGAGCCGCCCGGCGACCAGGTCGTCGGCGGCGCCGGACGTCTCGACGACCCCCAGCCACACCCCGGCCAGCTCGCGTTCCCTGGACTCGGGCATGAGGTCGAGGAGCGCCGCGCGTACGGACGCGTCCTGCCTGCCCAGCGCCGCGATGGCGGCGGCGTGGGAGCGCCACCAGCCGGTGGGCGCCCGCAGGGTGGCCGGCAGGACGAGCAGCTCCGCCAGGTAGGCCTGCTCGGCGGCGTCGGCGTCGGCGCCGGCGGCCCGCGCGAGCTTGCGCAGGTCCTGCGCCATCTGCGACGAGGGCGGCATGCCACCGGCGGTCCGCCGCAGGCACAGCCGGCTGAACCGGCGCAGCGCCTCGTCGGCGGGCAGCCGCCCGGCCAGGTCCTTCGCGTATCCGGACAGCGCCTTGACCGGCAGCGCCCCGGCCAGCGCGAACTCCAGGAACACGGCGTCGAGCCGGTCCTCGTCGACCTCGATGCCGTGCTGGGCCTCGGCCCTGCGGGCGTGGGTGAAGAGCTGGCCGGCGTAGGTGGCGTTCTCCACGCCGATGAACACCCGCCCGGCCTGCTCGTAGAAGGTGGGCAGGAAGTGCGGCACGGAGGTGGCGAGCCGTCCGGCGAGCGCGTGGTAGGCGTCGAGCGCCGTCTTGGGCTTGGACTTGGCCTGCCTGGCGGCGCGTTCGAGCTCGGGCACGATGGCCAGGGCGTGGTGGCCGTCCTCGGGGTGGCGTACGAGCACCCACTCGGGGAAGCCGAGCGAGCGCCGGCTGCCGAGCCCGACGACGGCGGGCTCCCCTTCGGGCTCCAGGCCGAGGAACCCGGCCGCCAGGTCCTCGGCCGGCCGCAGCTCCTCGGCGACCAGCCGGACGACCACCCGGTCGTCCAGCCCGGGATGGCGGTAGGCGCGGGCCACCAGCGGCACCGCCCGGTCGCCCGCCCCCTCGGTGCCGGGCGGCAGCACGGCGCCGGCCTTCAGCAACTCCTCGGGTGACTGCGTCTCGCTCACTGGCTCTCCTCCACCTGTCGCCCGGCGTGGAGCGCCGCGGCCATCCGCATCCCCTCGGACCACGCGACCGGCCCGACCTCGGCCGCCGGCAACGACCGGCCCTCCTGGTCGTGCCAGGTGAGGTTGCCGGTGCGCACCTCGTCCTCCCAGTACGGCTCCCCGATCCACACGGCCGCCTCCGCGAACCGCCCGGCGTCGCGCACCCGGCACGTGGCGTAGCCCCCGGACACCCGGTAGCCCAGCTGAGTGGCCCGCGCGGCCAGCCCGAACCTGGAGGCGTACTTGCCGCCGGCGAACTCCGCCACCTCCCTCCCGGTCACCTCGGCGGGCTTGCGCCAGATGGCCCGGTGGATCTGCTCGACCTTCTGCGTCAGGCCCAGCTCCGCGGCGAACTCCCGCAGGTCGTCGAGGTCGGGCAGCAGCACGGGGTGCGGCAGCGTCACCGTCTCCGGGGACAGCCGCACGGTCTCACCGTCGAGGTTGACCATCCGCAGCTCGCCGGAGCCGGTGGCGTCGCGCAGGAACCCGACCTCGTCCGGGTCGTCGCCGACCACGGCCAGGTCGCGCAGCGCCACCTGCCACGCCTCGTCCTGCCAGACGCGGGCCAGCAGCCCGGTCGGGACCGGCAGCGACGACACCATCCAGGTGTCGACCTGGGCGACGCATGCCGCGGCGTGCCGGTCGAGCCACTCGGCCAACCGGCGCAGCCGGTCCACCTCGGGGTGCTCGCGCAGGGCCTTGGGCAGCGACTTGAGCTGCCGCCCCGCCGCGCGGCCGGAGGTGGCCCGCGCCGCCACCCGGCCATCCATGAGGGCGACCTCATATCCGTCGCCCGCAGCCAGCCAACCCAAAGCGCCCGCCTTTCGTGGTCGTGGAACGCCACGGCTTCCGCCGCCGCGATGCGCGGAACGTTAGCGGCTGCGACCGACAAAGGACCGGCCCGTAGATCACGATCTTGCGGCGGGCTGCTGAAGATCGCTAGCGCAGCAGCGGAAGCCTCCCGGTGAGCCGCTCGACCAGTGCCCGCGGGCCGAAGAGGCTGACCGCGTAGTAGGACGGCTCCTCCGTACGCGCGAGCTCGGCCAGGTAGTCGTCATAGACGTTGGCGCGCTGGGCGATGGTGGCCATGTCGGAGACCATCAGGTCGGGCTCGGCGGCGGCTTCGCTCCTGATCCGCGCGACGATCGCGGCCGGGGCGCCCAGCACCGTGCAGCCCGTCCACGGCAGCCCGGCGTGCGCGAGCCCGGAGGCGTCCACTCCGCCCGACCCGACGATGGCCGGGACGGCGACCCCGACGGACGCGGCCAGGCAGGCGGCGGCGTTCGCCTGCAGGCCCCGGGGCAGGTCGCTGTCGATCACGATCGCCCATTTGACCGCGAGCTCCTTGGTGGGCAGATCGGTACGGCGTTCGAGCTCGTCGAGCACGCTCATGCAAGGGTCCCTTCTCCGAAGTTCACCCTGAAGGTTCACACCGTTCCCGTCATTCCTACAAAACGAAAGCGCCGATTCCGAAGAAAATTCGGAGACCTGCGAGAAGATGCGTACATGGACGAACTTGATACGGCCATCCTCGCCGAGCTGCAGCGCGACGGCCGCCAGACCAACCGCGAGCTGGCCGAGCACCTCGGCATCGCACCCTCGACCTGCCTCGAACGGGTGCGCTCGCTGCGGTCGGCCGGCGTGATCGAGGGCTTCCACGCCGAGGTCGATCTCGACGCGATCGGCCGTCCCGTGCAGGCGCTGATCAACGTGCGCCTGCACCCCAAGATCCGCGAGGCCGTCGAGGGCTTCCGCGACTACGTCGCCGCCCTGCCGGAGACGCTGGCCGTCTTCGTCGTGTCGGGCGGGGACGACTTCATCATCCAGGTGGGCGTGCGCGACGCGAGCCACCTGCGCGACTTCGTGCTCGACCACGTCGCGCGGCACCGCAACATCGCCGACGTGCGCACGTCGCTGGTCTACGACCACATCCGCAAGACGTCGGTCGAGGTGCTCCCGCCCGAGCGCCCCTCGCGCCGGCGCACCGGCGGCCGCAAAGGCTAAATAGGTGGTGTCCGAATGGCCGGCGAAGTACTGTTACGGCAGGTCAGCGAGCGGACAAGGCATGGCGATGCCGCCGGCGGCGCCTCGCCGCGCCCTGTCCGCCCGCCGGCCTGCGAACCCGCGGCTCACCCCCGTACGGCATCGACCGACGGCGAGCGATGGTCACCAGGGGCACCGTCCAGACCCCCGATGATCGCGAGCCGCGGGTTCATCCCTCACCGGTCGGCGAACTCGGCGACGGCCGACCTGATGGCCTGCACGAACGTCTGGCTGCCGGTGTGCCCGGAGTCCTCCACCACGACCAGCTCGGCGTCCGGCCAGGCCTGGGCCAGCTCCCACGCCGTCTTCAGCGGGCCGCCCATGTCGAGGCGGCCGTGGACCAGCCTGCCGGGGATGCCGGCCAGCCGTCCCGCCTCGCGCAGCAGCACGCCCTCCTCCAGGAAGGCGCCGTTGGAGAAGTAGTGCGCGCAGATCCGGGTCATCGCCATGATGGCGTCGTCGGGACGGTCGCTGTAGGCGTTGGGCGTGCCGTTGCCCTCCAGCGAGATCACCGCGTCCTCCCAGGTGATCCAGTCGCGGGCGGCCTTCTCGCGGACCTTCTGGTCGGGGTCGGACAGCAGCCGCCCGTACGCTGCCAGGAGGTCGCCGTCGCGGTCCGCCTCGGGCACGCCCTGCCTGAACCGCTCCCACTCCTCGGGGAAGAACCGCCCGACGCCCCGGTAGAGCCAGTCGATCTCGGAGCGGCGCGTCATCGTGACGGCCGGAATGATGATCTCCGTCACCCGCTCGGGATGGGTCTCGGCGTAGGCCAGGATCAGCGTCGACCCCCACGACCCGCCGTACAGCAGCCACTTGTCGATGCCGAGGTGCTCCCGCAGCCGCTCCATGTCGGCGATCAGGTGGTGGGTGGTGTTGTTGGTCAGGTCGGTGGCGGGGTTGGCGGCGTGCGGGCGGCTGCGGCCGCAGTTGCGCTGGTCGAACAGGACGGTACGGAACCGCTCGGGGTCGAAGGTGCGGCGCGCGTTGACCGAGCACCCCGATCCGGGTCCGCCGTGCACGATGAGCGCGGGCTTGCCGTCCGGATTTCCGCAGACCTCCCAGTAGATGAGGTTGCCGTCACCGGTGTCGAGCATGCCGTGCTCGTAGGGTTCGATCGGGGGACGCAAGGGGGCTCCTCTCCAGCAATGTAACAGCGCTTCAATATTAGCTGGAGTCACTGGGCCGACTTGAGCTCCTCGAGATACTCCCGCAGCGGCTTCAGGCCGGCGTCCGCGCGTCGTTCGTCCACTTTCGCCTGGTCCTCGATGGGGGTACGCGGCCGCCACTGCCCCTCGGGGCCGGTCTCCCACTGCGTGCCGTACACCTGCGGCCTCCCCTCCGCCACGCGCACCCGGTCCACGAGGAAGGCCAGGTCGGAGGGGTCGGCGTCGTCCTTGTCCACGGCCCGCCGCATCAGCTCCAGACCCCGCCGCTGCAGGTCCAGGTCGCGGTCGGCGTGCTGGACGAGCGCCCAGGCGGCGTGCGCGCCGTCCCTGCCGACCATGGCGTACCCGGGCCAGCCGTGCGCGCCGAGGATCTGGCGCATGCGGTCGGTGTTGGCCTTCTCCACCCGGTCCCAGTCCTCCTGGGACGCGTCCAGCGTCCTGACCTTCTGGTCGAGCTCCAGCATCCGGAGCAACTCGGCGCGCAGCCCCGGGTTCGTGGGCGGGTCGTCGGAGCAGGCCGTGAGCAGGATCAGCGCGGCGATGAGCATGCCCAGAAAGGACTTTCCCTGCAGCATGGCGCCTACCAGTAAAGAGGGCTAGATCCAACTATGAAGTAATTGAACCACTACTAAGGGTACTGATCGCAGCGATAACCTGATCATCACCCTTGGGGAGCATCAATCATGTACAGGCATGCCGTTGCCGCATTCACCGCGACCACCGCCGTCCTGCTGGCCGGCGCCGGGGTCGCGAACGCGGAGACCGAGACCGCGGCCGACACCGCGCCGTGCAGGAACTACGACGGCATCAGCATCTACGTGTCGCCGCCTCCGCGGGTGGCGGGGACCGTCACCGCCGACGACATCAGGGGACTCATGGACTCGCTCGTCGCCGGCACCTCCCTCGAGAGGTTCTTCTCGCCGCCGCTGAGCCAGCCGTCCGTGCCGGGCTTCCTGGCTCCGTACTCGGCCGCGGGCCGGTACGCCGCCCCGAGCCCGGCCCCGTCGCCCGCCCCCAGCCTGTCGCCGTCGATCACCTCCGGCCCCGTCACGCCCACCCCCGCCACCCCGAGCCCCATCACGCCCGCCCCGGCCTCCCCAAGCCCGGCCACCCCGAGCCCATCCGCGTCCAGCCCGTCCACAACCGGCCTCTCGGCCGCCGATGCGGCCGATGTTTCCCACGTCTCGCCGGCGCGCATGATGCTGGAAGACCTCGTCGGCAAGGCGCTGGACTGCATCCGGATCACGGCGTCCCCCGGCACGGTGGTGCGGTCCACCTCCGTGCTCGACGCCTCCTCCGTCGCGAAGCTCACCGACGCGCTCATCATCAGGCACCGGGCCGCCTGCGCCCCGTCCACCGGCCCGTCGGCGGCCCCGCCCAGCCCGGCGACGCTGCTGGGGACACTCGGCGTGCCACAACTCCTGGACGCGCTGGTCGCCCACCCCACCACCTGCGCGTTCTCCGCGCCGTACACCGTCCCCGCCGGCGCGCTCCTGGACTCCCTCGGCGTCACCGACCTGCTCCACGACCTTGCGGGCGACTGACCTCCAGCCCGCGAGATGCCTGGACGCACTTCGTCGGACCGGCCTGGCACGCCGGCCACTGCCATCGCCGCCGTCTCCGTCGAAGGGGTCCCGCATGAGCACGTGCAGCGCGTCCGGGGCCGGGCCCGCGAGGGGCAGCCCTGCCTGACCACGGTCACAGGGGTTCGGGCAGGCGGCCCCGGCGCAGGCGCTGGTCGAGCTCCCACAGCGCCGTCCTGTCGTCGTCGTGGCGCAGGATCGCGTGGGCCGCCTCGTACGCCACTGACGCACAAGAGGATCGCAGCCGCAGGTCTCAGGCGGCGGATCGGCGCGCGTACACCTCGATCTCGATCTTCATCCGCGGATCGGCGAGGCCGCACATGAGCATGGTCGCGGCCGGCCGCACCTCGCCGAAGCATTCCCGCAGGACGGGCCAGCAGGGTTCGAAGTCGGCGCGGTCCGGCAGGAGGTAGCGCACGCGTACGACGTCGCCGAAGCCGCACCCGGCCTCCGCCAGGGCCGAGCCGATGTTGCGCAGGCACTGCGCGGCCTGCTCCACCACGTCGTCGGAGATCGTCATCGTCGAGTAGTCGAAGCCGGTCGTCCCCGAGACGTGCACCCAGTCGCCGTCCACCACGGCCCGGGCGTATCCGATCTGCTCCTCGAACGTGGAGCCGCTGAGGATCGCGCGTCGCTCTGTCATGCGCCGAAGGCTACGATGACCAGCACAGATACGTCTAATAGCGCCCGAACCATGAACTGATATCTCTAAAGGTATGGACCGCCCGGAACTCCCCCTCCCGCAACTGCACGCCTTCGTCGTGCTCGCCGAGGAGCTGCACTTCGGCCACGCCGCCGACCGCCTGGGCATCGCGCAACCGCCGCTGAGCCAGCAGATCCGCCGCCTCGAGAGCAAGGTCGGGCACGCGCTGTTCAGCCGCGCGCCGGGCCGGGTCGAGCTCACCCCGGCGGGCCGGGAGCTGCTGCCCGCCGCCCGCCGGGCGCTCGCCGAGCTGGAGGGCGGGCTGGCGGCGGCCCGCGCGGCGGGCAGCGGCCGGGCGGGCCGGATCCGGCTCGGGTTCGCCGCCTCGCTGGCGCTCACGATCCTGCCCGGCCTGCTGAACACCTACCGGGAGCGCTTTCCCGGTGTGCGCATCGAGATCCACGAGATGACCACGGCACCGCAGCTCGCCGCCCTGCACGACCGGCGGATCGACGTCGGCCTGCTGCGGGAGCCGCCGGACGACGAGCCGGGGCTGGGGTTCGCGACCGTGCTGAGCGAGCCGTTCGTGGCCGTGCTGCCCGCCGGCCACCCGCTGGCGGCGGGGCGTACGGTGCAGATCGCCCGGCTGGCCGGCTCGCCTTTCGTGCTGCTGCCGCGCGCCCACGGGCCCCGGCTGCACGACCGGATCGTCGGGTTGTGCGAGGCGGCCGGGTTCACGCCGGAGATCGCGCAGCACGCGGTCGAGTGGCAGACCGTATGCGCGCTTCGAGGCGGGTCTCGGCGTCTCGCTGGCGCCCGCGAGCATCAGGCGGATCCGGCTCAAGGGGGTCGCCTTCCGCCGGGTGGCGCCGGCCGGCGTACGCACGAGCGTGGCCGTGGCCTGGCGCGCGGACGACGCGAACCCCCTCGTCGCCCGGCTGGTGGAGACGGTCGATCAGGGAGCGAGCTGAGGGCTCACCGGGGGATCAGCACGGTGGCCTGGTTGCTCCCGGGCACCACCCCGGCCCGCCGGTGCGCCTCCTTGAGCGCGTCGGAGGCGAAATGCCGCCGCATCGCCTGCGCGTCCGCGCACTCGAACAGCACCACGGCCTCCTCGGGCCGCTCTGCGTCGACGGTGACCAGGACGGTGCGCATCCCCGCGGCCTCCCTGACGCTCGCCAATCCGTCGAACGCCTCCCGCCACGTGTCGTAGTCGGCGAACCGCTGCCTGATGAGCAGGTACTCCATGGCCGTGCTCCTTATCTCATCGGTGTTGAGTTAAACGGTAGCCGAGAAAACGGCAAAACTCAACACCGATGAGTTAGTCTGGATCCGTGACCGAGCAACCGAAACGGGCAGGAGGCCGCCGGCCGGGCGCGACGCGTACGCGTGCCGAGATCCTGCAGGCCGCCCAGGAGAGCTTCGCCGAAAACGGCTACACCGGCACCACGATCCGCGGGGTGGCGCGGGCCGCGGGCGTCGATCCCGCACTGGTGCTGCAGTTCTTCGGCAGCAAGGACGGGCTGTTCGACGCCGCGCTGCGCGCCGACCCGCCCGTCGGCGACCTGGCCGAGCTCGCCGGCCAGGGCGAGCTGTCCGAGCTCGGGGCCCGCCTCGCCCGCCGCTACCTGGAGCTGTGGGAGGACCCGCGCACCGGCCCCAGGATGCTGGCGGTGATCAGGGCCGCCACCGCGTCGCCCAGCGCGTCCGCCATGGTCACGTCGTTCATGACGGACGCGGTGATGTTGCCCCTGGCCCGCGCCGTGCAGGCGGAC
The DNA here is from genome assembly GCF_052246675.1 of Nonomuraea sp. KM90. Classification (NCBI taxonomy): domain Bacteria; kingdom Bacillati; phylum Actinomycetota; class Actinomycetes; order Streptosporangiales; family Streptosporangiaceae; genus Nonomuraea; species Nonomuraea sp. KM90. Next base: position 74,929 of record NZ_JBQQCB010000019.1, read on the forward strand.
GAGCCCGAGTTGCGCGCCGCCCTCACGGGCGCCTACCTGTTCGGCGTGGCGACGGCCCGCTACGTGCTCCGCATCGAGCCCCTGGCCTCGCTCGACACGGAGAGCGCCGTCGCCAGCCTGGCGCCGGTCGTCCAGCACCACCTCACCGGTCAGCTCCGGAGCACCACCGGCAGCTCCGTCGGCCCCTCCGTGATGAACGACGAGGTGTAGGGGACCTGGCCCTCGGTGAGCGCCAGCCGCAGCCCGGGGAACCGGCCGAACAACGACGACAGCGCGATCCGCATCTCGAGCCTGGCCAGCGGGGCGCCCAGGCAGAAGTGCGGGCCACGGCCGAAGCCGAGGTGCCCGTCCGGCTCGCGCGAGATGTCGAACCGCTCGGCGTCCCCGCCGAACCTGGCCGGGTCCGTGCCCGCCCCGCTGAGCCCGACCATGATCGGCTCTCCGGCCTGGATCGTCGTCCCGGCCACCCGCACGTCCTCGATCGGATAGCGGAACAGGACGCCGACCACCGAGTTGCGGCTGCGCAACGCCTCCTCGACCACCTGGTCCCAGGCGTTCTCCTTCTGCGCGACCGCGAGCTGCGCGGGATCGGCGCACAGGGCGACGACCGTGTTGGCGATCAGGTGCACGGTCGTCTCGTGGCCGGCGATCAGCACCAGCCACAGGATCCACAACATCTCCTCGTCGGACAGCCGGTCGCCGTCGTCCTCCTGCGCCCGGATGAGCCCGGTGGTGAGGTCGTCGCCCGGTTCGGCGCGCCTGCGCCCGATGAACCCGCCCAGGTACCCGAGCAGTTCCCCCGCGGCCGTGGCGGCCTCCTCCGGGGTGCTGACGTTCGACAGCAGCACGTTGGTCCATTCGCGGATCCGGTACCGCTCGTCCTCGGGCACGCCGAACAGCTCGCAGATCACCGCGATGGGCAGCGGCTCGCTGAAGTGCCGCACGAGGTCCACCACGTCGCCCTCGTCCGCCAGCCGGTCGAGCAGCTCGTCGGTGATCTCCTGGATGCGCGGGGCCATGGCCGCCACGCGGGCGGGTGTGAAGGCCCGGTTGATGAGGCCGCGCAGGCGGCGGTGGTCCGCGCCGTCCTTGGTCAGGAGGTGGTCGCCCTGGATGACCTGGCGGATCGGCCAGTCGGGCGGGATGGTGCCGTCGTGCAGCGCGGGGAAGTTCAGGGGGTTCTTGCTGTAGAGCGTCCCGTCGTTGGTGAGCACCTCGTTCACCGTCTCGTACGAGGTCACCAACCAGGCGTTGACCTTGCCCGGGAGCTCGATGGGCACGACCGGCCCGCTCTCGTCCCTGAACCGGCGGATTGTCTCGGACGTGCGTTCACCGGGCACCGGCATCTGCAGAGGATCCATAAGAACTCTCCGTGTAGGAAGTACTTCCCAGAGTCCCCTGCGCCCCGCCCGGGGCCAAGGTCGCTTCGTGTCACCGCGCAGCCGCCAACACCTGCCGACCCCGCCACCTTGGGGCCACAGGTTGGCCCTATCGTGGCCGGGTGACCATCATCGAGACGCCGCTCCTGGTCCTGCTCCCCCTGCGCCCGGAGCACGCCACCGAGATGGCCGCCGTGCTCGCCGACCCCGCCCTGCACGAGTTCACCGGTGGTGCCCCGCTCACCGAGCGGGAGCTGCGTACCCGCTACGAGCGGCTGGCCGCCGGGCCGCCCGGCTGGCGCAACTGGGTGATCTGGCTGCGCGAGGAGGAACGGCTGGCCGGCTACGTACAGGCCACGATCGACGGCCGCACCGCCGAGGTGGCCTGGGTGATCGGCACGCCGTGGCAGGGCCGCGGCCTGGCCGCCGCGGCCGCCAAGGCCATGATCGACCGGCTCATGGAGCAGGAGGTCGACACGGTGATCGCGCACATCCACCCCGGCCACGCGGCCTCGGCGGCCGTCGCCACCGCCGCCGGCCTGCACCCGACGGACCGCTGGGAGGACGGCGAGATCCGCTGGGAGCGCACCTCGGCCGGCCCCGCCTGACTCTCAGGCCCGGCGCGCCCGTACGAGCCGCATGATCAGCCAGCACGCGACCGGATAGCCGACCAGGACCCAGCGTGCCACCTCCCATGCCTGCACGAAGTAGCCGATGCAGCCGGTGTAGTGGCCGCAGTGCCGTTCGTCCGCGAAGAACTGGGCCATGACCACGGCCCAGACGAAGGGGGCGACGAAGATGGCGACCCCCGCCACGATCGCCAGGACGACGCGACTGCCCGGCCTCTTCGTCTCCGAACTCATCTGCGAATCTTGACATGCGGGAGGTCGCCCCACCATAGGAAGATGTCCGGATGATCACCCCCAGCCGGTTACGGTGGCTCCGGCTGCTCTTCGCCTTCGCCGCTTTCGCCCTTTCCGTCGACTTCCTGCGGGACGCGCTGCTCCTGGTCCGGAGCCCCGAGGTGGACCGCCACGCCTGGGCCCTGCTGGAGGAGATCGCGGCGCCTCTCGCCGCCATCCTGCTGGGGCTGCCGTTCGGGGTGCTCATCGACCGGGTACGCCGCCGCAGCGTGCTGATCGCGATGGCCCTGCTCGGCACGACGGCGCTCGCCGCGGTCGCGGCGGCCGACGGCGCGGGCCTGCTGGGCGGGCCGCCGCTCTTCACCGTGCTGATGGTGACGACGGCCCTGGGGGCGCTGGCGCCGATCGGCAGCGAGACCTACCTGCCGTCCGTGGTGGGCCGCGAGCGCCTGGTCACGGCGAACGCGCTGCTGTCCGTGTCACCGTCCTTCATCATGTTCGCCCTCGCGGCGGCGCTGTCCCTGGCCGACCACCTCGACGAGGTCGGGTTCCCGATCGTCGTCGGCGTGCTGATGGCGGTGGCGGCGCTGGCGTTCCGCGGGGTCACCGCCGTCGAGGAGCCCCCGCCGCCCAGGACCGGCTTCTGGCGGGAGGCGGCGGAGGGCGTGCGCTTCACCGTACGCGAGCCTGCGCTGCGGGCGATCGCCGTGTACCTCGTCGCGTCGGAGCTGTTCGAGCAGGTCGCCCACGAGGTGATGAACGAGACGCGGCAGGCGGCGGCAGCGGCGGGTGACCTGCCGATGGGCTACTTCTACTCCCTCATGTCCACGTTCTCGTCCGTCGCCTCGCTCCTCCTGGGAGCGCTGCTGGCCGTGCTGCTCCACCGCAGGCACGCCCCCTTCCGCCTGGCCTGGGCGGCCCTGCTGGCGAGCCAGCCGTTCACCCTGCTGCTGGCGCTGTCCGGCACGGCCTGGGGTCAGCTGTGGCACGCGTTCGGCACCTTCGTCCCGCAGACCGGGACGGTCATCGTCGCGATCCTGCTGATCAGCCACCGCCAGGCGATCACCCCCGACCGGCTGCTCGGCCGGGTCAGCGGCCTGCTGGTCGGCCTCGTCGCGCTGGCCGACAGCGCGGGAGAGCTGCTGGAGGCGCCCGCCGAGTGGCTGGCCGGGATCGGCGGCCCGGCGCCCACGCCCCTGACCCTGCTCCCCGGTGCGGCCCTCGCCGCGGCGCTGGCCCTGGCCACCGCCGTCCCCCTCCTGCGCCGGCCGGAGCGAGCACTGACGTGAAGTCAAGCTGCGGGTAAAAGGGGCGCGGAAGACTCCTTGCGGATCAATTATCGCCAGGCTTTAATACGGCCTGGCGCCGCCCCAGGCACCCCTGACGCCGACGAGGAGCCCCTGTGACCATCCCCGCAGGTCGGGCAGCATTTTCCACCGGATGTATTCTCCGCGTCGGCCTGTTAGCGCTATCACCTCCTCACCCCGCACCATGAAACTTTCTTTTCGCCCATCGGGAAAGCGCTTACCAGACGTAAAGGAAACCCCCATGCGCTTACACCTGGCCGCCGCGACCGCCGTCCTGGCCCTGGCCGCGACCACGATCGCCGCCACCCCCGCCCAAGCCGCGCCACCCACGAAGCAGATGGAGGACCTGGACCGAGGGCTGATCAGCGTGCGCTCCGGCTCCGGCAACCTCGTCTCCTGGAGGCTGCTCGGCACCGACCCCGACGGCGTCTCCTTCAACGTCTACCGGGGCTCCACCCGGGTGGCCTCGGGGCTCACCGCCGCCACCAACTACCTGGACAACGGCGCCGCCGCCGACGCCTCGTACACCGTGCGCGCGGTCGTCGGAGGGGCCGAACACGCCGCCTCCCCCGCCTCCCTCCGCTTCACCGGCGGGTCCTACCTGGACGTCCCCATCCAGCCGCCGTCGGGCGGCACCACCCCCGACGGGGTCGCCTACACCTACAGCGCGAACGACGCCAGTGTGGGCGACGTGGACGGCGACGGCCAGTACGAGATCATCCTGAAGTGGGACCCGTCCAACGCCAAGGACAACTCCCAGTCCGGCTACACCGGCAACGTGTTCGTCGACGCCTACCGGCTGAACGGCACCCGGCTGTGGCGCATCGACCTGGGCCGCAACATCCGCGCGGGCGCCCACTACACGCAGTTCCAGGTGTACGACTACGACGGCGACGGCCGGGCCGAGGTCGCGATGAAGACCGCCGACGGCACCAGAGACGGCGCCGGGACCGTGATCGGCAACGCCGGCGCCGACCACCGCAACTCCGGCGGCTACATCCTCAGCGGCCCCGAGTATCTGACCATGTTCAACGGCCTGACGGGCGCCGCGATATCCACGGTCAACTACGACCCGCCGCGCGGCACGGTCTCCTCGTGGGGTGACAACTACGGCAACCGCGTGGACCGCTTCCTGGCCGGGACGGCGTACCTGGACGGCGAACGCCCCTCGCTCATCATGGCCCGCGGCTACTACACCCGCAGCGTCATCGCCGCCTGGGACTTCCGCAACGGCACGCTCACCAAGCGGTGGACGTTCGACAGCAACTCGGCGGGCTCGCAGTACGCCGGGCAGGGCAGCCACAGCCTGTCAGTCGGCGACGTCGACCAGGACGGCCGCGACGAGATCGTGTACGGCGCGATGGCCGTGAACGACAACGGCACCGGCATGTGGAGCACCCGCACCGGCCACGGGGACGCCCAGCACCTGGGCGACTTCGACCCGGCCCGGGCCGGCCTGGAGTACTTCAAGGTCAGCGAGTCCACCTCCCAGCCCGGCTCGCTCTACGTCGACCCGCGCAACGGCTCGATCCTCTGGTCCACCCCTTCCGGCTCCGACAACGGGCGCGGCGTGGCCGGGGACATCTCGACGGTCCGGGTCGCCGGTGAGTTCTGGTCGGCCGCCGACGCCAACCTGCGCAGCGTCACCGGCAACACCGCGGGCCGCAAGCCGTCCTCGGTCAACTTCCTCATCTGGTGGGACGCCGACCCGGTCAGGGAGCTGCTCGACCAGACCAGGATCGACAAGTACGGCACCAGCTCCGACACCCGCCTGCTGACCGCCTCGGGCGTGCACTCCAACAACGGCACCAAGGCGACCCCGTCGCTGTCGGCCGACCTGTTCGGCGACTGGCGCGAGGAGGTCGTCTGGCCCACCTCGGACAACCGCGCCCTGCGTATCCATTCCACGACGACCCCGACGGACCGGCGCATCTACACCCTGATGCACGACCCCCTCTACCGCGTGTCGGTGGCCTGGCAGAACACCGCCTACAACCAGCCGCCGCACACGGGCTTCTTCCTCGGCGACCGCATGGCCACCCCGCCGAGGCCGGACATCTACGTGCGCTGATCCCGGCTCGGCATGTTTGAGACCGCGGAGCGCCCGGCCGGGCTACGGCCGGGCCTCCGCGCGGTGCCCGGTCAGCTCGAAGATCAGGTGAGGGTGTAGCGGATCGGCAGGCGTTTGAGGCCGCCCACGAACGTGGTGGCGGTCCACGCCGGCTCCCCGTCCAGCTCGACGGCGGCCAGCCGGGGAACGAGCTCGGCGAACAGCGCGCGGATCTCCATGCGGGCCAGCGCGGCGCCCAGGCAGTAGTGGACGCCGAAGCCGAACGCCAGGTGCCGGTTCGGGTCGCGACCGACGTCGAAGCGGAACGGGTCGTCGAAGACCTCCTCGTCCCGGTTGGCCGACGGGTACGACAGCAGCACCGCCTCGCCCTTCCTGATGGGCGTGCCGTTGACCTGGGTGTCGGCCGAGGCGGTGCGCATGAAGGACTTCACCGGGCTCACCCACCGGATCATCTCCTCGGCCGCCGACGGCAGCAGGCCGGGATCCGCGCGCAGCCGCCGCAGCTCGGCCGGGTGCCGGATGAGCGCCTCCAGCCCGCCCGCGATGGTGGAGCTCGTGGTGTCGTGGCCGGCCGTGGCGATGAGGACGTAGTAGGAGGCGGCGACGTTGTCGTCCAGCAGCTCCCCGTCGACGCGGGCGTTGGCGATCTCCGAGGCGAGGTCGCCGGTGGGCCGGGCACGGCGCCGCGCGGTCAGGTCGTGGAAATAGGCGAAGAAGTCCTCCAGCACCGCGGTGTGGTCCTGCGGGGTGCCGCCGCGCCCGGTGTCGCTGTCGTCCTGGCCGAACATCTCCTGCGTGAGCCGCAACATGCGCGGGAAGTCGGACTCGGGGAGCCCCAGCAGGGAGAGGATCACGTACAGCGGGTAGTGGACGGCGACCTGCCGGACGAAGTCGCAGCTGCCGCCGAGCTCCGCCATCGTGTCGACGTGGCGCCTGGCGAGCTCGCGCACTCGCGTCTCCAGCGTGCGCATGGCCTTGGGCCGGAACCAGTCGGCGCCGACTGCGCGCAGGACGCGGTGCTCCGGGTCGTCCATGTGCACGATGCTCCTGAGGCTGGTCCCCTTGGCCCGGCGCGCTTCGAGCGCGGCGTCGAGCCCCGCGGTCCGCAGCACGGGGCGGGGCGCGCTGAGCCACAGGGCGTGGTCGCGCTCGATCTCCAGGATGTCCGCGTGCCGGGTGACGGCCCAGAACGGGGTGTATCCGGGCACGTCGACGTGGTGGACGGGGGCCTCGCGGCGCAGCAGCGTGAGCGCCTCGTGCAGCCGGGCCTCGTCGGTGTACGCGGTGGGTGTGGCGAGCACACGCCCGGCTTCGCTCACGGACATGCTCGGAGTCTCCTGTCCATCGGGGGTGGGGGATGCCTTCGGCCAGGAGATGCCATTCCCCCTGCGCCACCGCGCCATGCGGTCGGGCCCGCGAGGGTTGTGGCTGTCATGGGCGTCGTGGCCGTCGTGGCCGTCATGGACGTCGTGGGCCCAGACCGATGGCGGGCAGGATCGCCTGGTCGACGATCGCAACGAGGTCCTCGTCGGTGGGTGGTGCCCCGCTGTCGATCAGGCGCTTGGTGACAAGGGCCTCGCCGATGTCGGCCACGACCGGGGTGAGCAGCTCGGCCGGGAAGCGGCCCTGGTCGGCGTAGTGCTGGAGCACGGTGCGGGTGAACGTACCGCCCCGGTTGGCGAAGACCCGCTCGAACAGCGCCTCGGACATCAGCGCCGCGCTCTTCGGGTCGGTGAGGATGGCGGCGACCGCGCGGCCCGCCGGGCTGAGGGCCCAGTCGACCATGAGGCGCAGGGCCTTGACCAGGTCGCCGCGCAGGTCACCGGCCCCGGGGGTCGGCTCCTCGACCGGGTGCTGGTGGTAGAGCGCATCGAGGAGCACCTCGATCGGGTCCGACCAGCGGCGGTACAGCGTGGTGCGGGGCGTGGCCGCCCGCCGGCCGATGCCGTCCATGGTCAGCCGCCCCACACCGACCTCCACCACCTCTTCCAGCACGGCGTCGTGGATGGCCTTGATCAGCTCTTCGCCGCGCCGGCGCGACCTGGCGCCGTGGTCTCCCATCGCCACCCCTCTTGCGTAGCTACACGTGTGTAGCTTACCTTGAAGCATTAGCTACAGTTTTGTATCTAATTCTGAGGGGACAGCCATGTCCATCGCCCCACCGGCTCCCGCTGACGGAGCCACTCCCATCACCCGGCGCGCGCTCGCGCCCGATCTCGCGCGTGGCCTGATGCTGCTGCTCATCGCGCTGGCGCACGCGCACATGTACCTGTCCGGGCACACTGCCGGCTTCCGCGGCTACGCCCTCGACGGCGGCGCGCTCGACCGGCTGGTCGCCGGCGTACAGATCCTGCTGGTCGACGGGCGGGCGTTACCGATGTTCGCCGCCCTGTTCGGCTACGGCCTGGTGCAGCTGGCAAATCGGCAGCTCGCCGCGGGCCGGAGCTGGCCGCAGGTGCGCAAGGTGCTGCGCCGCCGGAGCCTCTGGTTGCTGGCGTTCGGGTTCTGCCACGCGCTGCTGCTGTTCTTCGGCGACATCCTCGGCGCGTACGGGCTGGTCGGGCTCGTGCTCGTCGGGTTCGTCCGGCGCGCGGACCGGGCCGTGCTGCGGGCCGCCGTCGCCGGGCTCGTGCTGCACGTCGTGGTGCTGTTCGCGTTCGGGCTGCTCACCATCTCCGCGCCCAAGGGCGACACGCCCGCCGCCATGGCGGACCCGATCGAGGCGACGGTGATGCGGCTGATCGGGTGGTCCGGGATGACGCCCACCTACTTCGCCGCCAGCGTGGTGCCGGCCTTCCTGTTCGGGATCTGGGCGGCCCGCCGCCGCGTGCTGGAGGACCCCCTGGCGCACCGTGACCTGCTCTCCCGGGTCGCCGTCCTGGGCACGGGGGTGGCCGTCGCCGGAGGGGTGCCGCTGACGCTGATCGACACCCAGGTCTGGATCCCGTCGGACATGGTGGCCGTGTCGGCGTACGCGCTGCACAGCCTGACGGGCATCGCCGGCGGGCTCGCGTACGCGGCGATCGTCGGACTCTTCGCCGGCCGGCTGCGGCGCGGGGTCCCCGGCCCGGTCGTCAGGGCGCTCACCGCGTGCGGCCAGTGGTCGCTGACCTGCTATCTCCTCCAGTCAGTGGTCTTCGTGGCGGTGTTCGCCCCGTACACGGGAGGGCTCGGCACGCGGGTCGGCGACGCCGCGGCGTCCGGTATCGCGGTGCTGACCTGGCTGGCCACGGTGGCGCTCGCCGCGCTGCTGGCCCCCGGCGGCCGGCGAGGACCGGCCGAGGCGGCGCTGCGGCGGCTGACGTACAGGTCTCAGCAGTAGCGCCGCTGCGGGTCAGCCCGGACAGCACCACCGTCCCGCCGCCTCCCGGCGCGAACCTCGTTCATGAGGTCCCGGAAGGAGCGGGAGCGCCGGCCGGCAGATGGCGCTCCAGCCGCAGCGTACAGACGATCGCCGCGACGTTGACCACCCCGAGGACGAGGAACGGCACCGCGTGACCGACGCCGAACAGGGTGGTGAAGAACACCGGCGCGATGATCTCCGCCGCGACGAAGGAGTACTGGAACACCGCGAGGTAGCGTCCGCGCGCCTGGGCCGGGGAGAGCTCGGCCGCCAACGCCATGGAGGCGGGAGCGTGCATGACCTCCGCGACCGTGAACAGCAGCGTCGAGACGACGAGCGCCGCCACCGGCCACGCACCGTGCCCCTGGGTGACGGCCGCGAGCGCCAGTCCCCAGCCCGACCACAGCCCCGCGGCGGCACACAGGACACGGGTGCGGCGGTACGGTGCGAGCCGGCGCGTGATGGTGCTGCCCAGCAGCGCGATGAGGATCGCGTTGCCGACCAGGACCGCCGAGGTCAGCCGGCCGGGCCCGCTCATGGCGGCCGTGACGAACGTCGGCAGCGCGAGCCCGAGCATGAGCGTCGACAGGGCGAAGAGGCTGTTGAGTGCGGTGAGACCCATGAACGCCCGGTCCTTGACCAGGGCCCGGTACCCGACGAGGCCGGGCACGGGCCGTTCCGGACGACGGGGCGGCCCCGGAGGGTGCGACGGACGCGGCAGGCGCGACGGGCGTGACGGGCGCCACGGACGCGGCACGGCCGCGAGCGCGAGGGCGGCCAGCGCGAAGCAGGCGAAACAGGCGTAGGCGACCGCGTGGTAGGCGCCCGGCCGGCCATCGGCGACGAGCAGGCCGGTGATGAGCCCGCCCGCACCGATCCCCACGGTCCGGGCGATGTTCGCCCGCGCGTACCAGAGGTCCTTGCGGGCGGAGGCGTGGTGGTCGGCATGGTCGGCGATGAGCGTGAAGATCGACGACCAGTAGAACCGGACCCCGACCGCGCCGGCCGCCGAGGCAAGGAAGATGCCGACGGGTTCGTCGACCCACGCGTAGGCGAGGAAGGACAGCGCCTGGAGCAGTTGGGCACCGATCACCAGGCGGCGCGCGCCGTACCGGTCGGCCAGCACCCCCGCCCACAGCGGGATGGGAATCGCGACCGCGTTGGCCGCGCCGAGCAGGACGCCCAGCATGGCGAGCGGGACGTCGGTGAGCACGGTGAAGTACACGATCGACAACGGCAGGAAGAGCCCGCTGCCGACGGAGGTGAGCAGCAGGGAACAGACGAGTGCGGCGGACGGCATGACGGAGCCTCGCGTTTTCAGCTCAGGAGGAACCCCTGGGCCGACGGGAAGCGGCGCGGGCCATCAGGGGCGGTATGACGTGACAGGCGGTGACCCGTCGCGCTAGACGTCCATGAGCTGCATGGCGCGACCTTACTGGATTCCCCCTGACATCGATATCGCATTTTCCGGCCTTTATGATCATCGAATGACCCCGGCGCTTCGACGATCGCGGCACAGGAGCGTGCCCGCTCTGCCGCGAACGGCGGCGCCCACGGCCATCCTCGACTGGAGACACCCCCGGGTGCTGGAGTTGGCCGCCGAGGCCGGGGACCTCGGCGCCGGAGCGGACCGAGCAACCCTGACAGCGGCCCACCAGCTCATCGCGGCCCGCGTACGCCCGGTGTACGCCATGAACGAAAGGCAGCCCGCCTCCACGACGCTGCGCCTGGGACGCGGCTCGTGCAGCCAACGGCTGGCGTTGCTGGAGGCCGTGGCCCGCGCCTGCGGGATCGCCAGCCGGGTCAGAGGGCTGCTGGTCGACGGGCGCTTCTGGCACCCCCGGTTCCCGCGCCTGCGCGCGCTGGTCCCTCGGCGGGTCGTGCTCGCCTGGCCGGAGTTCTTCCTGGACGGTCAGTGGGTGAGCGTGTCCGAGCTCTACGCCCCTCCGAGCACGCCGCGGACGGGAGGCCGCTTCACCAACACCGGCAGTGAGACCCTCTTCGACGCGATCACGCGCACTGCCGTGGACTGGGACGGCGGCACCTGCTCCTCATGCGACCTGTCAGCTCAGGTGCTGGCCGATCTGGGCTCCTTCGACTCCCGCGACGACCTGTTCAGCGAACACGGGCAAACCCTGTGCCTGCCGGTCCGCATCCCCGCAAATCTCATCATGGGCCGCCGGGCGGCCTGAGAAGCCTCCGGCGAGGAGAGCCTCCTGAAGCGGTCGCTCAAGCCCGTCTCCGGCAGGTCGCACGCCGTCAGGCGGTGACGCCCAGCACCAGGGTGACGATGACCGGCGCGAGGTACAGCAGCGGGTAGGGAATGTGCACGTACGAGCGTGCGTGGAGCACGGTGATGACGGCGCCGACGAAGTACAGCACCAGGCCGGCCCCGGCCAGGATGCCGATGACGGGCACGAGCAGGCCGACCAGCAGGCCCACCGCTCCGGCGGCCTTGGCGGCGCCGAGCCAGGGCCACCACGAGCGGGGCACACCGTACTCGGCCAGCGGTTCGACAACCCACTTCGCGCGGGTGAGCACGGAGTAGGCGGAGAAACCCACCCAGGCGGCGGTGAGGGTGGTGACGACAACGTGAACAGCAGACATCTGGGGTGCTCCTTCGCTTCGGCCACCGGGGGCGGGGCCCGCCGGCTGGCTCGGGATCCGGTCCGGGTGGGTCGGTCACTGCCTTGACCCGCCGCGATCCGTCCATGTGACCGGGGCCGAATGTGACGTGCGCCACACACGAAAGGAGCAGGTTACCGGAGGACGGATCGAAGCGATCCCCCTCTGAGCGCGTTGCCAGGGGGCGGATCCAAGCGATCCGCCCCCGGCCCCGGCGACAGGCGTCAGTCGAGGACTGCCAGTTCGAGCCGACGGAGGGTGTCAGGCTCGGCGATGACGTCGATGGCGGTGATGAGACCGTCGACGACGGTGAAGGTGAGCGCCACGCGCAGGTGGCCGTGGGTGGCCATGGCGAGGCCGACGGTGCCGTCGATGAGGGCCGGTCCGGTGAACTGGGCCCGCTGCATCGCGGCCATCGCGCCCTTGGCGACGGGCTCGGCTCCGTGCACGATGACGGGCTCGGGCGTGGGGATGACGGCCTTGTCGGCCCGCAGCACGACCTCGGGGTGGAGCAGGGTGATCAGCGCCTGGAAGTCCCGTCCCCGGGTGGCGGATAGGAACGCGCCGACGATCTCCCGCTGGCGGGTCAGGTCGGCGGTGGGTGCGGGTGCGGCCCCCTTGACGCGGCGGCGGGCGCGGCTGGCCAGTTGCCGGGTGGCGTCCGGTGACCGCTCCAGCATCGGGGCGATCTCCTCGAACGGTACGGCGAACAGATCGTGCAGCACGAACGCGACCCGCTCGGCCGGCGTCAGGGTGTCGAGCACCACCAGCAGCGCCACCCCCACGGAGTCGGCCAGCACCGCTTCCTGCTCGGGGTCCCCACCTGAGGCAGGGCCCAGCAGCGGATCGGCCTCGTGGACGTCCAGCGGATCCTCGCGACGGTGCTCGCGCGAGCGCAGCATGTTCAGGCACACCCGCGCCACCACCGTGGTCAGCCACCCGGCGAGGTTGTGCACCTGGCCCACGTCGGCCCGGCTGGCCCGCAACCAGGCCTCCTGCAGCGCGTCGTCGGCCTCGCTCAGCGAGCCGAGCATCCGGTAGGCCACCGCCCGCAGATGCGACCGGTGCTCGCCGAACCGCTCGGCCAGCCACTCGTCTTCGTTCACGCGTCACATTCCTTCGGCAGCCGGCGTCTGAGCAGCAGATCGATACAACACGGGATCAAAGTATCGACAGGTACATTGCTTGACATATCAGGCCCAACGGAGGAGCCATGACTTCACCCATCCTGCCGACCAAACGGACGAGCTGATCCCCGTGACCCGCTTCCACAGCGGATTCACCCGCTGGATGGAACAACGCCTCCTCCGCGAGGACCCCGACGACCTCATCGAGGCGATCGGGATCCTGGCCCGCACCGAAGGCCTCCCATCCGACGTGGCGGACTTCGTAGCCGCCATGACCGGCACCACGACCAGCGACGTCATCGCCGCGTACAAGACCGACAACACCGCCTGGGCCAGGACGCAAGCGGTGTTCGACCGGCCCGACCTGACCGCACTCGACGACCACCTCGACACGATCGCCCATTGCCTCCGACCGGAACATTGACCCCGCGGCGCCCGCGTACCGCCATCCCACCCCATCCCGCCACGGCCAGGACGATGACGGAACCCGCCACTTGACGTCGACGGACACCGAATGCCATTCACTTTGACGGTGCCGCCGGTTATCGTGAAAGCGGTGCGATTCCAGGTGCGGCGGTGACAGCCCGCCGGTTTCTCCACGGAGGAACGATCCGGCGCGACTCCGGAGCCACGCGGTGAAACCCCGCCCCCTCTCGGACCCGCACGAAGACGGTCCCTGATGCCACCGGCAGCACGAAGGGGATGGACATGTTCACCGGCAGAATTCACGAGATCGGCGTGATCGAGTCCGTCGGCTCGAAGGGAATCATCGTACGAGCGGCCAAGTGCGCCGGACGGCTGGTCCCGGGCGGCTCGCTGAACGTCGCAGGTGTCTGCGTGACCGCCGAGCGCGTGGAGCAAGACCTGGTCAGCACCTCGATCAGCGCGGAGACGCGCCGCCGGACGACCTTCGACCAGCTGCTGGCCCCCGGGCTCCGGGTGAACCTCGAAGCGCCCCTGTCCGTCGGCGACCCCCTCGACGGGCATCTGGTGCAGGGCCATGTCGACGCCGTCGGGAAGGTCGTACGTATCGACAACGATCTCGGTGTGGGCAAGCGGTTGTGGATCCGCCCGCCGGACCGGTTCATCCGCAGGATCGCCGCCAAGGGGTCCATCGCGGTCGACGGCGTGAGCCTGACCGTGGCCGAGATCGTCAAGGACCGGTTCTCGGTGGTGCTGATCCCGTCCACCCTCGCCGGCACGACCCTGGCCGACCTGTCCGAAGGCGACCGGGTCAACATCGAGTCCGACGTGGTGAGCCGCCTGGCGGCCGCCGACCCCGGCTCCGCGAGCGCGAACGTCGCCCGCGCGGTCGCGGCGCTGGGCTGGGCCGGCCATCTCTCCGGGCGGATCGGGGTGGAGAAGGCGGTGCAGCAGTTCGCCGCCGGGGGCGCGGTCATGGTGTGGGATCCCGACCGCGAGGCCGAGGGCGACGTCATCTTCGCCGGTGCGGACCTGCGTCCGGCCGCCTTCACCTTCCTGCTGACCGAGGTGTACGGCTACCCGTGCGTACCGTGCGCGCCGGAGATCCTGGAGCGGCTCGAGATCCCGGCCCTCGCGGGCAACGGAGATCGTCAGGGTACGGCCTTCCACACCCCCGTGGACCTGGCCGCCGGCACAGGCACCGGGGTCAGTGCCGCCGAACGCGCCGCGACCGTCCGGCACCTCGCCCACCCCCAGTCCCGGCCCGCCGACTTCGCCTCGCCGGGCCACGTCATCCCGCTCGCCGCCCGCCCGGGCCTGCTGCGGGAACGAGCCGGCCACACCGAATCGACCGTCGCCATGTGCCTGGCCTCGGGCCTGCCCCCGGTGGGCGTGTGCTGCGAGGTGATGAAACGCGACGGCACCATGGCCGGCGCGGCCGACCTCGAGGCGTTCGCCCTGCGCTGGGGACTGCCCCTGGTCGACATCGACGACCTCCGTACCTGGCTGTGAGGCGGTGTGCACAGGCGGCGCTGTAGGCCGCGGCCAAGGCGAGAAGTTCCGCCTGCTGTGTCGGCTTTGTGGCCTTACGAGGGGAGCCACGACGGCCACCACGGTAGAACGCAATCTCCTGGGGTCCCCACGGTGGCCAGGTCGTACCAAGCCATCGCCGTCGGTCCGGCGACTGACCCGGCAATGGTGACAGCCAGCAGAACGGCACCCGCCCATATGCGTCCGGCCGGCCAGGGCAGCCGGGTCAGCAGATGGAACGACTGTGCGCCAAGCGCCGATAGCACCGAGACGATCGGAAAGATCACGATCCGGCTCAGGGCCCAGAAGGTGCCGGCGAACTTCTCTCCGGAGCTGAGGTCGCCCAGGCAGTAACGCTGCGCGCGAGCCACCAGGTGGATATCGAGGAAGGTTCCGAACGTCGCGCACACAATGGCGATGATCACGGAGAGCCCGCATCCGAACGTCCAGTAGACCTCGCGCGCTTCTGGCCTTCGCCGCTCTGTCACGGCGTCATCAAAGCAGGCGCACATGCGAACAATGCGCAGCCTGTGTGCGGATCCGGTGCAGGGTTCACCCGCACCTGCCGACAAGCAAGACAACACGGCACCCAAGGCAACGTCCACACCCCACTGCCCAGCGACCGCCCAGGTCCGGCCACCGGACCTGGGCGAAGGTTCTGGCTGGCGGCGCTTCGGGTCTGCCGCGGTGGCGTGTCAGCGGCCGTATCAGCACGACGACGGCCCGGTATCAGAGCGCTCGGCGATGGTGAATGCCATGAACAGGTCAGCGGCCTCGAAGCTGCGCAACAAGACATACGAAAACAGGATCGTGCCTGCCGGCGACAACAGCGTCCGTACGCGGGTCTTCCGGCGCGTGGGGGCAACGGCGTTGGCGGCCGCGCTGCTGGCCGGTGCGGCCACGACCGGAGTGGCCTCGGCGGACAGCCGGGCCGTCCCGACGGCCGCCGCCGGGCAGGACCGCCCGGAGCTGCGGACGGCCGTCCAGGCGTTCATCGACGCCGGTTTCGCCGGGATGCAGGTCCGCGTGAACGATGAGCAGGGCGAGTGGGTCGGCAGCGCCGGGGTACGCAAGCTGGGCCAGGCCGCGAAGCCGCCGACGAACGGGCGGTTCCCGGTGGGCAGCGTCACCAAGACCTTCGTGGCGACCCTGGTGCTGCAACTGGTGGCCGAGGGCAAGATCGGGCTGGACGAATCGGTGGCCGGCCATCTCCCCGAGCTCGGGCTGGACTCGCGGATCACCGTACGGATGCTGCTGCAGCACACCAGCGGGCTGTTCAACTACGCAGGCGGCGAGGCCTACGACAACGGGACGTACGTGCCGGGGCTCCCCGCCACCGGCCAGGAGTGGCTGGACAACCGGTTCCACAGCTACCGGCCCGAGGAGCTGGTCCGGTTCGCGTTGTCCAAGCCGGCACGTTTCGAGCCCGGGACGGACCAGAACTACTCCAACACCAACTACACGCTGGCCTTGCTGCTGATCGAGAAGGTCACCGGCCGCTCGTACGCCGAGGAGATGCAGCGGCGGATCCTGCGCCCGCTCGGGCTGCGGGGCACCATGGTGCCGGGCGACCGGACGCAGATCCCCGGGCCGCACGCCCACGGCTACTACCGCTACCAGGACGCCGGCCAGTGGAAGGTGGTCGACATCACCCGCCAGAACCTCTCCCTCCTGGCCGGCGCCGGTGACATGATCTCGACCACCCAGGACCTGCACACGTTCATCTCCGCGCTGAACGGCGGCAAGCTCCTCCCGGCGCCGCTGCTGGCCGAGATGCGCAAGCCGCACGGCAAGCTCGGCTACGGCTTCGGGTTGTTCGTGCAGGACCTGGGCCCGAACTGCGGCACTGTCTACCAGCACAACGGCAGCCCCCCGCACGGCTTCGGGGCGCTGATGTACAGCTCTCCTGACGGCAAGAGGACCCTGACCGCCTCGGTGACCTGGGTGGACGAGGCCACAAGGGGACCGGCGAAGGACTTCTCGGCGCTGGCGGACAGGCTCGTCAAGGAGGTGTTCTGCGGCGCTCAGGCCGAGGAGGCCAAGCCGGCTCAGTAGAGGGGACCGAGCACGTACACCTCGAGGGTGGACCTCTTGCGGTCGTGCAGGGGGTAGTGCGCGACCGCCCGTCCTCCTGGAGGGCGCCGAGGCAACGAATCGGATCTTCGACCCAGGTCAGTGATCTTTGAGCCAGGATTCCAACAC
Source organism: Nonomuraea sp. KM90 (assembly GCF_052246675.1). Lineage (NCBI taxonomy): Bacteria > Bacillati > Actinomycetota > Actinomycetes > Streptosporangiales > Streptosporangiaceae > Nonomuraea > Nonomuraea sp. KM90. Next base: position 91,799 of record NZ_JBQQCB010000019.1, read on the forward strand.
GTTCAGCTCGCGCAGTGGGAAGGCCCGTCCTCTCCACTGCCGGGCGTACTCCTCCTCACCCATCTCGAAGAGCAGTCGCCTGACCGAGCGGACCACCGCTCGTACCAGAGGGCTTGTATCGCTCAGTAGGGCGAACACCTCTCGGCCTGCGTCGGGGACGCTTCGAGATCGAACAGCCCGATGAGCGCCAGGCCGATCGGTACGAGGCCGAGGCCGATCGAGGCCGGCACGCGCCTGATCGTGCGTCCTCCCTCGAAGGCCCGGAAGAAGCCGAGGAAGCCGACCCCGAGCAGCAGTCCGCTGAGGAGGAACACGGTGTTCATGTACGGGGCGGTGTCGCCCATGCCCAGTCCGCTGATGGGCTGGGTGAGGTTGGAATACGGCGCGATGTGGTCGCCGCCGATGGTGTACCCATCGCTGATGAAGCTGAGCACGATCCAGGCAACGGTGAACAGAACGGCACCGGCGACCGTGCCCAGCGCGAGCCGGTCCCAGAGGGCGGTTCGCGAAGTGACGGTGGCGGCTGGGGCGGTGTTGTCGGTGGGCATCAGGCTCCTTTCACTCCCCCGTGTCGCGATTAAGAAGAGGATCAAGGACAGCGCCCGGAGCTGGATAGGACAAATCACGCCAACCAGGTGGTAAACCGCGCCACGGTGCTGCCAGGCTTAGCCTGTGGATGGGTTCGATCTTGCACTGCTTCCGAGGCTCATCATCAGCGGCTCAGGTCTTGACCCCGAGCCGCTAGCACGGCAGGCCGGCATTCCCGGACGGGCGCTCCGTACCGATCACGCCAGGATCACCGGCGACCGTTATCTGCGAGCGTGGGAGCTCGTCGAGCACGGTGTGGACCATCGCGAGATCGCCCTGATGATCGCCGAACGCTACGTGGTCGGCGCGCTCGGCCTCTACGACTACCTGTTCATCACCGCTCCCACGCTCTGGGACGGCATGGCGGCCACCGGCACGTACATGAACACCATCAGCACGAACTGGCGATTCGAGCCCGCCGAAGAGACCGATCGGGAGTTCTCCTTCACCGTCCATCTCAACACCGGCGAAGGGCGCGGCGCTGACCTGGCGATGCAGTTCTGGATCGCCGGCGCCTTCAGCCGCGCCCGCACGGCCACCGGTCGTCCCGTCAACCCGGTGCAGGTCGCCCTCCGGCAGCCCGCACCCCGACGTCACGACGCGTTCCACGCGTTCTTCCAGACCGACCAGGTGGACTTCGGCGCCCCTGCCGACACCGTCACCATGCGCAAGTCCGACCTGGATCTGCCCCTCCTCGGGGCCGATTCGCTCCTGGCGAGGATCCTGCGATACCAGGCCGAGAGCCTTCCGCCCCTGCCGGTGAGGACCACATGGCTGGACCAGTTCCGCCGGCTACTACGGGACTCGCTGATGACAGGCCCCACCATCGCCGCCGTTGCCGCGCGTCTCGCGACAAGCCCTCGCACCCTGCAGCGGCGGCTCGCCGCCCACGGCACCACCTGGCGCGAAGAACTCGATCGCGTACGGCGATCGGAATACCACCGCATGCGGCCGGCCGGCCTCAACAGCCTCGCGCGGCGTCTCGGCTACTCGGACGCACGCTCACTTTCCCGCGCGAACCGCCGCTGGCAGACCAGATGAGGCAGTGGCCCCGCGCCGACTCGTAGCCGTCCTGGGCGAAGCCGCGTACAGTGCCCGATCACCTCGTACCGCCGCGTCGACTCACCGCGAAGCGGCAGCTGGCCGGAACGGAGTGTCAACCTCGGCTTCGCGTGTACGTTCGCCGGTCACCATTCCTCGATCACGCGCTGTCCTGCGGTCACAGCCGGGCAACATGCTGCCGCCGATCAGCCGGCCGCCGGCTGGCCCTCGTTCCCGAATACCGAATATCGGCGCAACGCCTCTCGCCCACCGGGAACGAAAGACCATCGATCAACGACCTCCCGCCGTTCGAGCTCTGTGAGCCAGGCATGCCACGCGATCTCGGACGGATCTGGAAGCAATGGCTCAGTGATCACGGCCTCGTGCACCCCGAACCAGACAGGGCTGACCCCATCCCGGCACAGGAACTTGAACATGAAACGCACCGGGACGCCGGCGCCCAGCTCCTCGGACAGCTCGCGGGCTGCCGCGTCCTCATACGACTCGCCCACGTCCACGGCACCGCCGACCATCACGTCATAGTGGCCGGGAAAGCGAGTGTGCTGCTCCGCTCGGCGCAGCACGAGGATCCGCCGCATCGGATCGCGACAGATCGTCGTCGCGATCCGATGCATCCATCGCCGACGCTCCGCCTCTGCGCGATCCACGACTCCCAGCACGCGGTCCAGTTCATCCACTCGCTCGACCAGCTCGCCCATGCAGGACACGATCGCAGGCACCACCGACAACCTGCTCTACGAGCACCCCAAGCTAGTGATCTGCGTCACATGACCTGCCCGGACACGCAACACGAGCGACGACCCCCAGCGCGAACACCCCGATAAAAGCCACCTGCTCGATCGCCACACGAACACAACCGCACACAGCGAGTACGGGCAGAAGCCGCCGCTACACCACCTGCCCCGTCAACGACGTCGCCCGACTCATAGGCCACGAGCAGATCTCGACGACGCCCAACCGCTCACCCACACATCTCAAGACCGCAACAGCAGGGCCCGCGCCGCGTTCGCAGACTTCTCCATGATGACGCTCTCGAAGTCCCAGCCTGAAGACCAACAATCCACCAGGTAGCCCCGAACGCAGAGAAGGCCCGATTCCACGATCTGGAGTCGGACTTTCCGGTTTCAGGCCCGGCTACCACCCCCAGCCCGGCTCGCGCCACTCACCGTAACGGTCATCTCATGACCACCACCGCCTGGAGCAAATCGACCCGGATAGCTACGAAGACCACTGGGCTCCGTTCGACGCGCATTTCACCTTCCGACCACTTCATGGCAGCACGGCGAACCGACCATCAATGAGCCCGTACCGTCGCTGACCATCGACCTGGCTCCGATTTTCGCCAGGAGCCCGCCCGAATTCGCCGCCGCCCAGAACGCCGTCAACGCCCTTGACCTGTTGGCCATGACCCGCGCCTTTCCCAAGTCACAGCGCCTGCTGCTGCTCGACTGGCAGCACCCATGCTGGTGGTTCTGACCCCACCGCCAAGCCCTCGACGACGCCCAGAGCTGGCCCGTCGAGACCTTCCCCAACGGCGACTACTACGTCTTCCTGTCCGAAGACAGGACCAACGGCACCTTCGGCCACCCCTGTGAGCAGACCCTCTGCATCTTCGGCACCAGCCTGATCCCCGAGCTGGCGCGGCCAAGCCGATCGGAAGTTCCCCATCGAGCTGCTGGCGGCGGTTGGAGCCGCCCCTGTCCCTCAACTCCTGTGGTCGGTCGTGCCCGGTGTGACCGCGAGCACTCCGGTCCCCCGTACCTTCGTCTCGCACGTCAAGGTGAACGGGCTGACACCGTACGCGGCGGCGATCTCGGGCGCACGACGCGGCCGTGCTCGGCCACCAGCCACGCCGAGCCGCCCCCCGCGCACCGTAGTAGTGGGCCTGGGCTCCTCCCTGGCGGGCGCTCAGTGCCTCGCACGATCTGAGCACATCCTCGTGACGCTCGCCGTCACAGGGATCGCACCAGGCCCCGATGACCAGGGTCCAGCCGTCCACCTCGGGTGTGACGAAAACCCGCGACAGGTGACGGCGGTCGTCCGGGTCGCCGTACCCGTCGGCGCAGATCACTTCTCGAGCCCCCGGCGAACGTCATCGGCTCAGAGGAGGAGAGGCCCAAGACGTCCATGACACCCGCCTGGTCACCGGTCGGGACCGCGATCCAGTAGTTCCAGCACGTCGACACCAGCTCAGGCCGATCCTTCACCTCTGCCATCACTTCCGTGGACACGCCCCGCTCTGAGCTCTTGCTTCAAGATGGAGAAGCTCGCTGCCGGCCAACGTTACGGCTTGACCGGTTCTGGGACGACGCCCCACATCAGCGTGGAGCCCTTCAGCAGCTGCTCCGTCACCCTGATCCCGGTCAGGCGCTCGACAAGCAGGAAAGCAGGCCCTTCGTAGAACTGGTGAAACGACGGGTAGAGCCTGTCGATCTCCGCCATCGTGCCCACGAGTTCATCCGGTATCTCCGTTCGATATCCGTCATCACTCCCGAAGGCGAACCGGATCTCGCCATCCTCGCACCAGTAGAAGTCCTCTATGCCCTTGACGCCGAGTGCGGCCTGGGAGACGAGGCTGGTGCCCTCGGAGAGTTCAGTGATCACGTCTTCGCGGGTGCCGAGCCAGGCAGGATCGAAAACGAACGTCCAATCACCGATGGAGGTGACGCCGATCGACTCCCCCAGGTCTGGATAGTCATCCGGGTCATCGGGGAAGGGACCCGGCGTGAAGTCCTCCCATCGACCGCCGAGGCGGGAAACCACCTGTTCAGGCGTGGCACGGATGTAGATGAAGCTGTAGCACTCCTCGGCGTATTCGCCGCAGAGCCAAGAGACATCGAGGGGCTGCATGGTCATGTCGTCATGCTGCCAGCCGCCACCGACAAGCACAGACCCTGATCGCCACGAGACGATGGGGCTTGGGTGCAACGCAACGTGACGTCCCCTGGCCAGCATGAACAGGATTCCGGTATCAGTAATCCAATGGGAGCTGACGGGCCTGCCTGAATCGCCCCGGCCTCACGCCCTTCGTGGCCGATGGTGACCACAGCCCACCCATGCTCTGGAGCGCCATAGGAGAACTCGATCCTCGACATGGCGGTCATCGTCGCACTCAGAACCGATAGTCACTCAATCACGAAAAAGGCCACTTCCCGCGACTGGGAAGTGGCCTTTGACCTGGGTGGAGATGAGGGGATTCGAACCCCTGACCCCTTCGATGCGAACGAAGTGCGCTACCGGACTGCGCTACATCCCCAAGGACTCGACCAGATTAGCAAACTCCGGGGAGTCCTCGCGCCACCCTTTCAGTCCCCCCCACCGCCCGCTTGGGCGGTTCGGCGTACTGGTCGAACAGGACGTCCTGGTGCAGCGCGGCCAGATCGATGATCTCGGCCTCCGCCTCCGCCGCGACCCGCCGCTGCTCACGTAGCCGCCGCAGGCGCTCAGCGCGCGCCTGGCGGGCGCGTTCGCGGCGTTCCCTGTCCACCTGTACGGCGATCCGCAGGAACGCCATGTAGGCCAGCATGATGACCACCGAGGGCACCACGCCCCACCACGGGATCATCTCGACCGCGGCCGTCACCACGGAGGCGATCACGAGGAGGGCGGTGAAGAACAGCAGGCGGCGCCGGCGGGCGACGATGATGGCGCGGCGCCGGAAGCGGAACTGGCGGACGTCCACCTTCTCGATCTCGGCGACCGGAGCGCCGTCGTCCTCGTCGGCATCGGGGGCGAGGTTGTCGAGATCGGGCAGTTGGTGCTCGCCGGTGTAATACTCTTCGAGCTCGGCCAGCTCGGCGAGGTTCGTCTTGTCCCTGCGCAGCCACATCGGGATCAGGACGCAAAGCCACATCAGAACGATGGCCATGTAGAGGAAGGCGGGGCTCACGACCACCTCCGGGCAGCACGAAGACGCGGGTGTGCTCGTCGCGCCTTCAATGTGCTCACGTCACGCACCGTAAGACCGCGTGTCACTGATTGACGAGCATTCGGTGCGGTGTGTCGCGAGATCGTCAAACCTCTTCGACGGGAGACCCACCGTGAGCGGCTGACTCACGAGCGCGACGCCATTGCACGAGCAGCCCGCCAGGAACGTCCTCGACGGTCAGCGCGTAGCAGATGTGGTCGCGCCAGGCTCCGTCGATGTGGAGTTGGCGACGCCGAATGCCTTCTTCCCTGAAACCGAGCTTCTCAACCACTCTACGGCTGGCTTGGTTCTCGGGGCGGATGTTCGCTTCGAGCCGATGCAATCCGGTGGTGAAAAAGCAATGGTCGACCGCCATGGCGAGCGCGGTGGGGGTGATGCCCTTGCCCGCCAGTGCCCCGTCGATCCAGTAGCCGACCTGGGCAGAACGGGCAGACCCCCACACGATTGCGCCCACCGTCAACTGCCCGGCGAAACGGCCGTCGTACGTCACCACCCACGGCAGCGCCAGCCCCTGCCTGGCCTCGCGGCGCAGGGTGCCGACCATGGAGATGTAGGGCCCGAGCCCGGTCCTGAACAGGGGTGTCTCGGGGTTGCTGGGCTCCCAGGGACGTAGCCAGTCGGCGTTGCGCAGCCGAGTCTCGCGCCACACGCGTACGTCGCTCAGCCGCAGCGGCCGGAGGCCTACCGAGCCTTCGTTCAGGGTCGCCGGCCAGCCACGAAGTCGATCCACATCTCTCATCATCCCCCTATCGGGCACGATGTCGCCACGGATCAGGGAGCAGTGCTCCGAGTCGAGGTCAGCGCGGGTGATCGCCGCCCCGGATCTGATCGACCGCGTGCCGCAGGATCGGAGCGAGTACGGCAACGCCATCTCGCACACCACCGGACGATCCCGGCAAATTTACGATCAAGGTGTCACCCGCCTGTCCCGCCAAACCTCTGGACAGTACGGAAGTAGGCACCTTTTCCCGATTCGCCAGCCGGATGGCCTCCGCGATACCGGGAATTTCCCGAGAAATTACCCGGGCCGTCATCTCCGGCGTCAGGTCCATGGGCGTCAACCCGGTCCCCCCGGTGGTGACGATGACGTCGAAGCCGGCCGCCACGCCCTCCCGGAGCGCACCCTCGACCGCCTCGCCATCGGGCACCACCACGGGCCCCTCGACCTCGCACCCGGCATCCTGCCGCAACAAGTCGGCCAGCAGCGGCCCGGATTTATCCTCATAAATCCCGGCCGAAGCCCGGTTCGACACCGTGATCACCAGTGCGCGCATCACGCCTCGTCCCGCGTCCACCGGCCGGTCTTGCCGCCCAGCTTCTCCTCCACCCGCACATCGGTGATCACCGCGCCCGGATCCACCGCCTTGACCATGTCGATCAGCGCCAGCGCCGCCACCGAGACCGCGGTCAGCGCCTCCATCTCCACCCCGGTACGGTCGGCCGTCTTCACCCGGCACGTGATCGCCACGCCCCAGTCCTCGACGTCGAGCGTGACCTTCACCCCGTGCAACGCGATCGGATGGCAGAGCGGGATCAGGTCGGGCGTACGTTTCGCCCCCATGATCCCCGCGATCCGCGCCACCCCCAGCGCATCACCCTTGGGCACCTCCCCCGACCGGAGCAGCGTCACCACCTCGGCCGACAGCAGCACCCGGCCGGTGGCCGTGGCGGTGCGCGCCGAGACGTCCTTGGCCGACACGTCGACCATGCGGGCGGCACCGGTCTCGTCGATATGCGTGAGCTCGCTCATGGCTCCATCATCCCGGGCGCGCCCCGAACCCCGTGCCGCGAGCCCGCAGCCCCACCACCGGAGCTCACAGCCGGATCACCTCCACGGAGGCCCCGCCCGCCACGTCGGTCACGTCCTCGGGCACCACGATGAGGGCGTTCGCCGAGGCCAGGGCGGCGAGCTGGTGAGAGCCCTGCCCGTGGGCCGGCGACACCGTGCCGTCGGCGGCCAGCACGCCCCGCAGGTATGACCGCCGCCCGAACGGCGAGCGCAGCGGCGCGGTGACCCGCGCGGTGACCGCCGCCGGCATGCCGGCGGGCAGCCCGCGCATCTTGTCCAGCGCCGGGCGTACGAACAGCATGAACGACACGAAAGAGGACACCGGATTGCCGGGAAGGGCGAAGATCGGCACCTGGTCCTCCCCCAGGACCCCGAACCCCTGCGGCATCCCCGGTTGCATCGCCACCTTCTCGAAGCGGACCGTCCCCAGCGGCGACAGAGCCTCCTTGACCGGCTCGTACGCCCCCATCGACACCCCACCGCTGGTGATGATCGCATCGGCCCGCACCAGGTGCGTGTCCAGCCGGTCGAGCAGCACGCCCGGATCGTCCCCGACGGACCCGGCGCGGAACCCCTCGGCCCCCGCCTCGCGCACGGCGGCCGTCAGGGTGTAGCTGTTGGAATCCCAGATCTGCCCGCGCTCCAGCGTCCCGCCCGGCTCGACCAGCTCGGCGCCGGTGGAGATGACGACGACCCGGGGCCGCGGCCGCGCCCAGACGCGCCGCCGCCCGACCCCGGCGATGATCCCGAGCTGTGCGGGACCGATCAGGGTGCCCGCCTTGAGCACGATCTCGCCGGCCTGCACGTCCTCCCCGGCCCGCCGGATCGCGTTGCCGGGCTCGGCGCGACGGTCGATGCGTACGGAGACCGTGCCGCCGTCCGTCCACTCGACCGGCACCACGGAGTCGGCCCCGGCGGGCATGGGGGCGCCGGTCATGATGCGTACGGCATGCCCCGGCCCCACGGCCCGCAGCTCCACGGACCCGGCCGCCACGTCGTCGATCACCGGCAACGTGACCGGAATTTCCGACACGTCCTCGGCCCGCACCGCGTACCCGTCCATGGCCGAGTTGTCGAACGGCGGCAGCGGCACCGGCGACGACACGTCCTCGGCCAGCGTCGCTCCGAGAGTCTGCTCCAACTCCAGCTCAAGGGGGGCCAGCGGACGTACAGTGGCCAGGATCTCGGCCAGATGCGCGTCAACTGATTTCATCAAGGAACTCCCGCAGCCACGGCACGAACTCCGGCGCCAGATCTTCGCGATCTGCCGCAAATTTCACCACGGTCCGCAAATAGTCCAACTTGTCGCCCGTGTCGTACCGGCGGCCCCTGAACAGCACGCCGTGCACCGGCCCGCCGTCCTCGGAGCTGCGCGACGCGAGCGTACGGAGCGCGTCGGTGAGCTGGATCTCGTTGCCCCGCCCCGGCGGCGTCTTCTCCAGCACCTCGAACACGGCCGGGTCGATGACGTAGCGCCCGATGATCGCCCAGTTGGACGGCGCCTCGTCGGCCGGCGGCTTCTCGACGAGGTCGGTCACGCGGACGACGTCGTCCTCGGAGGTCGGCTCGATGGTCGCCACGCCGTACAGCGAGACCTGCTCCTTGGGGACCTCCATCAGCGCGATCACGCTCCCGCCGAACGTGGCACGCACCTCGATCATGCGTTTGAGCAGCTGGTCACGGTGGTCGATCAGGTCGTCGCCGAGCAGGCAGGCGAAAGGATGGTCACCGACGTGGTGCTTGGCGCAGAGCACCGCGTGGCCGAGCCCCTTCGGCTCGCCCTGCCGTACGTAGTGCAGGGTCGCCAGCGACGCGGGCTCGCGAACCTGGGACAACCGCTGCTCGTCGCCCTTGGCCTCGAGGGCCTCCTCCAGCTCGAACGCCCGATCAAAATGATCCTCGATTGACCGTTTGTTCTTGCCGGTGACCATGAGCACGTCGAGGAGCCCAGCGGAGGCTGCCTCCTCGACGACATACTGGATCGCGGGCTTGTCGACGATGGGCAACATCTCTTTCGGTGTCGCCTTGGTCGCCGGAAGGAACCGGGTGCCCAGACCCGCGGCGGGCACGACGGCTTTCGTCACAGGGTCGAAGTCAGCCATGAGTAGACCCTAGTGGAGGGACCTGTGGACAAGTTGAACCTGCGCCGTGAGGTGAACGCGGCGCGCACCAACCTCTCCCCCGAACAACTGCGGGCAAACTCCATCAAGGTCCGCGAAACTCTGCTCGAACAACCCTGGGTGCAGATGGCCGGCCTGGTGGCCTGCTACTGGTCAACGGGGTCGGAGCCGGATACGCACGGTCTCGTGTTCGCTCTCTGGAAACATGGAGCCACAGTCATCCTGCCCGTTCTGCGGGAGGACAATGACCTGGATTGGGCGGTGTACGACGGCCCGGACACGCTCGCCCCGGGGCGCTACGGGATCATGGAGCCGGTCGACACCCGGCGCGGCGTGGACGCCGTACGCACGGCCGCCCTCGTGATCGTGCCCGCCCTGGCGGTGGACCGGGCGACGGGGGTACGCCTCGGGCGCGGCGGCGGATCGTACGACCGGGCCCTGTCCCGCGTCGGCCCGAACGTCCCGACGGTGGCGTTGCTGCACGACGGCGAGCTCATCGACGGAGTCCCCCGCGAGCCGCATGACCGGCAGGTCCGCTATGCGATGACGCCTTCGGGACTCACTAGTCTTATGTGAACGCAGATACGAGAGGGGAGCCAGATGACGCTTGATGTCTGGCTCCTCCTCGGTGGCGCGATCGTCATCGCGGCCATCGCGTCCGTACGCATCGCCCATCGCAGCGGTCTGCCCAGCCTTCTGGTGTTCCTTGGCTTCGGGCTGGCTCTGGGGCCTTCCGGGGTCGGGATCCCTTTCGAGAGCCCGCAGGTGGCCCAGCAGATCGGTCTGTCGGCGCTCGCGGTGATCCTGGCCGAGGGCGGTCTGACCACGAATTGGTCCCATGTGCGGCGTTCCGTCCCCATGGCCATGGTGATGGCGACCGTGGGCGTGGCGGTCAGCATCGTCGTGGTGGCGCTGACCGTACAGGGACTTCTCGGCATAGACGGGAGGACGGCGCTGATCCTCGGCGCGGTGCTGGCCTCCACGGACGCCGCCGCCGTCTTCTCCGTGCTGCGGAGACTGCCGCTGCCGCCACGCCTGGCCGGGGTACTGGAGGCGGAGTCGGGCTTCAACGACGCCCCGACGGTCATCGCCGTGGTGCTGCTCAGCGGGGCCTCGCACTCGCAGGCGGCGCTGGGAACGTTCCTGCTGGAGACCTCGGTCGAGCTGGTCATCGGCGCGGCGGTCGGCCTCGCGATCGGCCCCGCGGGCGCGTACGCCCTGCGCCGCGTCGCCCTGCCCGCCTCCGGCCTCTATCCCATCGCGGTGCTCGCGCTGACGTTCGTCTCGTACGGCGGCGCGGTGCTGCTGCACGGTTCGGGCTTCCTGGCCGTCTACCTGACGGCACTCATCCTGGGCAATTCACGCCTTCCGCACCGGGCGGCGACCAGAGGCTTCGCGGAGGGCGCGGCGTGGCTGGCGCAGATCGGGCTGTTCGTCATGCTCGGGATGCTGGCCGACGTCGACGAGATGCCGTCGGCCATCATCCCCGGCCTGATCACCGGCACGATCCTGGTCCTCCTGGCCCGCCCGCTCTCGGTCCTGGTCAGCTCCCTGCTGACGTGGGGGCTGCGGCTGGGGCGGGTGGACTGGCGTGACCAGGCGTTCCTGTCGTGGGCCGGCCTGCGCGGCGCGATCCCGATCGTCCTGGCGACCATTCCATGGGCGGCCGGCGTCGAGGGCTCCAAGGACGTCTTCAACCAGGTCTTCGTGATCGTCATCGTGTTCACCCTGCTCCAGGGGCCGACGCTGCCGTTCGCGGCGCGGGTGCTGGGGGTGATCGCGCCGGGCGAGGCACACGACCTGGAGGTGGAGTCGGCGCCCCTGGAGGAGCTCAAGGCCGACCTGCTGCAGGTCAAGATCCCGATGGGCTCGCGCCTGCACGGTGTGGAGGTCTTCGAGCTCCGGCTGCCCGCCGGCGCCGCGGTGACCCTTGTCGTACGCGAGGGCAAATCCTTCGTCCCCGCCACCACCACCCGGCTCCGGGCCGACGACCAGCTTCTGGTGGTCACCACCGCCTCCTGCCGCGACCAGGTGGAACGCCGCCTGCGCGCCGTGAGCCGCAGCGGGAAGCTGGCCGGCTGGTACGGAGAGCGGGGGTTGGAATAGGTGTTTGACCCTATCGGTTACCATTAGCAGTCGCATCGCTCGAGTGCCAAAGTTTGAAGGAGGAGCGCGTGCCGACCTACCAGTACGCCTGCAACGACTGCGGTGAGCAGCTCGAGGCCGTCCAGAAGTTCACCGACGATGCGTTGACGGTCTGCCCGAACTGCCAGGGCAACCTGCGGAAGGTGTTCTCCGCCGTCGGCATCGTGTTCAAGGGCTCCGGCTTCTACCGGACGGACAACCGCTCGTCGTCCTCGACGGCCGCCGCTTCTTCGTCGACCCCGTCCTCGTCGAAGTCGGGCGAGAGCAAGTCGTCGGACTCGAGCTCGTCGTCCACGACCACCCCCGCCCCGGCCGCCGCGTCCAACTGACCCACCTGCGCGGGCTCGCGTACGGATGTCACGCGGCCGCCCGGCATGGGCCAGTACGGTCTCGCCCTCGGCGCTGCTGCGCACCAGCAGCTGGGCGCCGAGCGCCGACCAGACCCGTCCGTGGCTGGCAATGCGGAGAAACCGGCAGATCGTCCGCCTTCAGCCGGCCGGGCTCGCACGAAAACGGCGAGCCCAGCACCCACGGCTCGACCAGGTGCTCGGCTAAGCGACAGGGCAGCCAGCTACGGCTCAACCGGCCTCGTCAGGCGATCTGCTTTCGACGGACGGACTCGCATGGAAACCGCGGACCCCGCCAAACCGGCACGCCGCCCATCTGCCGCCGCCACGGGCTTCGCATCCACGGGGGCAGCCTTCACCGTGTGGGGACGGCTTTCAGCATGCGCCGCCTCCTCACCCACGATCAACGGGCCGTGCCATTACCGAGGCCGATCGACCGGATCCCCCAGGAGCTCCGGCGCGATCCGATCGACGAGCCGTTCGAGCTGCGGATCCGGCCCCCAGTCCGCCACCAGCCGCCGCAACCCCTCCCGTGAGCACCGCAGCAACCGTACGGCCGCCTCATCCCCCGCCGGCGTGAGCCGCAGGGCATCGCCGTCATTCGACCGCCGCACCAGCCCCGCCGCCACGAGCTGATCAACGTACGGCCGCCCCTGCTCCCTGCTCACCTTCGCCCGCTCGGCCAGCGCCTCGGCCTGCACCCACCCCTCCCCGCCCAACCTGGCGACGACCCACACCCCTTGCGGCGGGATCCCGCTCAACCCGGCCAACGCCCCCAGCCGGTCGTAATAGCCCCGACGCAGATCCGCGTCAGCCAGCCGTACGAGCCCTCTCTCCACCTCGGCCAGCGAAGACCGCTCCGCCGAGGTGGCCCCCAGCCCCTCCCCGAGATCCGCCGCCTTCGTCGTCTCCCTGAGCCGGGCCTGCGGTATGAACCAGCTGAGCAGGAACGCCCCCAGCATCACAGGGCCGGCCACCCGGAACACGGCCGCGATCGAATCGGCGTAAACGTGCAGGAACTCCAGCGCAAGCCCCCGCGGCAACCGCTGGACGACGGTCGGATCCTCCTGAACACTCGCCGGATCGAACCCCGGGGGCAGCCGCGCACCCCGCAGCACCTCCCGCAGATCATCGCTCAACGTGGCCGAGAACACCGCCCCCAACGTCGCCACCCCGAACGACCCCCCGATCGACCGGAAGAACGTGGCCCCCGACGTGGCCACACCGAGATCCTTGAAGTCGACCGCGTTCTGCACCACGATCACGAGCACCTGCATGGTCATCCCCAGCCCGATCCCGAGCACCAGCAGGTATACGCCCATCGTGAACAGGCTGCTCCGCTCGTCCATCGTGGAAAGCAGGAACATCCCCACACTCGCGAACGCCGTCCCCCCGATGGGCAGATACCGATATTTCCCGGTCTTGGCGATGATCTGGCCGCTCACGACCGACATGGTCAACATCCCCGCCATCATCGGCAGCAGGTAGACCCCCGACAGGGTCGGGCTGACACCATGCACCACCTGCAAGAAGAGCGGCAGATAGGTGAGCGCCCCGAACATCCCGAACCCCACCACGAACCCCACCACCGACGACATCGCGAACGCCCTGACCCCGAAGAGCCCGAGCGGCAACACCGGCTCGGCCGCCCGCCGCTCGACGGCCACCCAGCCGGCCAGCAGGGCCAGCGCAGCCCCCGCCAGCCCCAGAATGACCGGATCGCTCCACCCGTACGTGGTCCCGCCCCAGGTCGTGAGCAGCACAAGACAGGACGTCGCCCCGCCGAGCAGCACGACGCCCGCGTAGTCGATCGCGTGCTTGGTCCTTGTGTCGTCCCTCGGCAGCACCGCCGCGATCACGAACAGCGCGACGACCCCCAGCGGCAGGTTGATGTAGAAGACCCAGTGCCACGACAGGTGATCGACGAACAGCCCGCCCAGCAACGGCCCTACGATGCTGGAAACAGCGAAGACCCCGCCGAAGAACCCCTGGTATTTCCCCCTCTCCCGAGCCGAGACCACGTCACCCACGATCGCCTGGGCCAGCACCATCAGCCCGCCCCCGCCGAGCCCCTGGACAGCCCGGAAGGCGATGAGCTCCCCCATGTTCTGACTCAGCCCGCAAAGCGCCGACCCGACCAGAAAGATGCAGATGGCGCTGACGAACAGCTTCTTGCGCCCGTACTGATCGCCCAGCTTCCCCCAGAGCGGCGTCGAGACCGTCGAGGCCAGCAGATAGCCGGTCACGACCCAGGACAGATGCTCCAGCCCGCCGAGGTCGCCCACGATCGTCGGCAGGGCCGTGGACACGATCGTCTGGTCGAGCGCAGCCAGCAGCATGCCGAGCATGAGCGCGACGATGATGAGCCCGAGGCCTTGTTGCCGCATGCGGCGATCCTACTCTTCGTACTGGTGTACCAACTCTGCGCAATCGAGTTATCCACAGAACGCCGTTCTGGTCGTCCTCGCCTCCCGCCGATCCGGCTACTCTCTGCGCCATGGTCACTCGCGCAGACATCGGCGTCATCGGCGGTTCGGGCTTCTACTCCCTGCTCGACGACGCGGAGGAGATCCAGCTCGCCACGCCCTACGGCCCCCCGAGCGATGTCGTCACGGTCGGACGCATCGGCTCGCGGTCCGTGGCGTTCATCCCCAGACACGGGCGAGATCACCGCTTCCCGCCACACCGCATCCCCTATCGTGCCAACCTCTGGGCGCTGCGCATGCTCGGCGTCCGCCAGGTGCTCGCGCCCAGCGCCGTGGGTTCGCTGAGAGCCGAGTACGGCCCCGGCGCCCTGGTCATCCCCGACCAGCTCGTAGATCGCACTTCTGGCCGCGTCCAGACCTATTACGACATCGACGGCGCCGTCCATGTCTCCTTCGCCGACCCCTACTGCCCCTCTGGCCGGTCCACAGCCGTGCGGACCGCGCGCGCAGGCGGCTGGGAAACGGTCGACGGCGGCACGCTGGTGGTCATCGAGGGGCCGCGCTTCTCGACGCGCGCGGAGTCGCAGTGGTACGCGGGCAACGGCTGGTCGATCGTGGGCATGACCGGCTTCCCCGAGGCGATCCTGGCCCGCGAGCTGGCCCTGTGCTACACGTCCGTCTCCCTCGTGACCGACCACGACGCCGGCGTGGAGGCCGGCCAGGGCGTCACCCACGACGAGGTCCTCGAGTTCTTCGCGCAAAACGTCGCCCGCATGCGCACCCTGGTGTCCGAGACCGTCCAGTCCCTCCCCGAGGAACGCACCTGCCCCTGCGGCTCGGCCCTCGACGGCATCAAGCTCCCCTTCGAGCTACCGTGATCCGGTCCTGGCTGATTCGCTACGGCCGTCGCCGCCGCCTCATCGCGGCGGCGCTCGCCGCCATCTCTGTCATGTCCGCCTTCATCGCCACCCGCCCGGCCACCTCCGCCACCACGGTCCTGGCCGCCGCCCGCGACCTGCCTCCCGGCCCCCTCCACCCCCAAGACTTCCACCCGGTCGCCCTCAACCATCCGCCCGCAGGAGCCGTCCACACCATCACAGCAGGCCAAACCCTGGCCACCCCCATGCGCCGGGGCGAGCCCTTGACCGATGTCCGCTTACTGGCCACCTACCCCCTCCCGCCCGGCCTGGTCGCCACCCCCGTACGCATAGCCGACGCGGCCACGGCCACCCTGATCTCCCCCGGCTCGACGATCACGCTCCTGGCCTCCTACCGAGAAGGCGGCCCAGCCCGCCAGCTGGCCCCCGACACCACGGTGCTGACCATCCCCCGCCCGAAAGGCGTGGCATCAGCCGGGGAAGACGGCGCCCTGATCGTCCTGGCCACCACCCCGTCCCAAGCAGCCGACCTGGCAGCCGCCCAAACCCACGCCCGCCTTTCGATCACCATCAAACCTAACTCTCAGTAATCATTCGGCTACGATCTCTTGCCATGAACGGATTCAAGAAGTTCCTCATGCAGGGCAACGTCATCGACCTGGCCGTGGCGGTGGTCATCGGTGCGGCCTTCAACTCGATCGTCCAGTCGTTCGTGGCCGACCTCCTCACCCCGCTGATCTCGGCGTTCGGCGGCCTGCCCGACTTCTCCTCGCTCAAGGTCACGATCGGCCAGTCCAACTTCATGTACGGCAACTTCCTCAACGCGGTCATCTCGTTCCTGATGGTCGCCGCGGTGATCTACTTCATGGTGGTGAAGCCGTACACGCATCTCAAGACCCGCTCCGCCGCCAAGGTCGAGTCGAAGACCCGCGAATGCCCCGAATGCCTGTCGGAGATCCCCAAGGCCGCCTCCCGCTGCGCCTTCTGCAGCGCCGAAGTGGCCCAGGTCTAGAGAGGATCAGAGCAGAGAATCGATCTTGGGGTCATACTCCCAGTGCCACGGCTCGAACGGGCTGCTGTAGGCCCACGACGGGTGGAACCACCCGTACCTCTTGGAGTTCTTCTCCATCCACACGAACTCCGCGGACCCGGACCTCTCCACCCCGCCACACAGGTCCACAGCCAGCCCGAGCCCGTGGTTGCTCCGCCCCGGCACCGCCGCGAACCCCGGCCGCCGATAGTAGATGGACTGCTGCTCGGCAAGATTCCGGTACGCGTCCGTCACACACATGGACTTGCCGAACCGCTGCCGATAAGCCTCGTTCAGGCTCACGAAGGCGATGGTGGCGTCGGCCCGGAGACTGAACCCCTTCTGCTGCAGGGGGCAGAGCATGCCCTTGGGGATCAGCCCGTTGGGATAGTCACCGGCCGTGGCCGCCCGCAGCGGGTTGCACCCCAGCGCCGCCCGTCCCACCTTGTCAATCTTGATCCCCAGCTTCACGAGCGCCGCGGTCAAGGACTTCACGATCTTGTCCGACCGCTGCCGCAACGTATCGACCTCGGCCGCGAGCTGCGCCTCCGCGAGCAGGTTGCCGGCCCGAAGCTCCTGCGCCTCACCCGCGAGCCGCTCGGCCTCTTTGTGCAGCGCGCTGGTCTGCTCGACGGCCTGCTGCCGTGCGGCCACGATCAGGTTCGCGTCCGACAGGGCCCGCAAGGTCTTTTCGTCCGCGCTCCCGGACAGGAACGGAATGACACCACCGGCCACGAGCGGCTGCTCGTACAGCAACTCGGCCATCTGCGACACGGGCTGCCGCATGACGGCCAGCCGCTGCTCGAGCTCCTGCAACGCGGTCAGCTTGGTCTTGAGCTCCTTCTCGGAGGCCGCGATCTCGGCTCGCCGCTTCTCCAGCGCCTTGGTGGCTTCCTCGAGTTCCTTGGCCGACTGCTCGGCCTCTTTCCGCAACTCGGTCAGATTGGACGGATCATTCCGCCGCTCCAGCACCCGCTGGGCCTCCTGAGCCTGCGCCGGGGACACCGCCCCAACAGGCACGAAGAGAGAAGCCACCGCCATGACGACCGCGATCAGACCCGCTGATCGAGGGGCTGGCACGTTCGACTCCTCCGTTTGCAATCTCGTTACCCGGGTCAGGCACGCACGTTACTACAGCCCCCCGAGTGCCCGGACCGAACTCCGAAGAGCTGTTATGAGACAAATAGCCCACTTTGCACACCCCACACGCACAGCAACACCCCCACACCCATCCATAGCGCTTCTACCGAGAGGTACGCCCACTCACCGCCCCCGGGTTCAGATCCCCGGCACCCAACTCCCCCGGGCCGCCTCCTGCTCCCGATCCCGGCACAACTCCCACAACCAGGTGTCCACCCACTCCCCCGGGCACCCAGCCTGAGTCCGCGCAGGAGCCGGCGTAACAGGCTCCTCGACCTCCACCTCAACCTCGGGCTCCGAATCACCCTCCCCAGAAGCCACCTCCCGCCCCCGATCAGGCAAGGCCTCCCTCACAGGCGCAGGCACAACCCCCTCGTACCACCGATCAGGCCGAGCCGGCGCAGGCACCAACACCGGCGCGAACGCCACCTCCATCACCCCGCCATCCCTCGCAGCGGCCCCCTCCACCTCGAACCCACGTATCTCCCCCGCCAGCAACCCTCCAGCAAGAATCGCCGGCGCCAGCAACGCCCCGAACAACACAACGGGCCGCCGACGGGCTTGCGTGCTTCGCCTCCTGGTCACAGGCAGACGCTATCCACGCACGACGAACAAGAATCTGATCACTTGTCAGGCCTTTACCGCAGCTCAGAGCACCCATAACCAACCCAGCCAAACTGATCGCCGCCCGACGTCCCACGCAGTGCCAGACTTTCGCTAGGCTTACGAGAGTCCGCCTCCGTAGCTCAGGGGATAGAGCACCGCTCTCCTAAAGCGGGTGCCGCAGGTTCGAATCCTGCCGGGGGCACTCATCTCAACCAGGCAATTCAGCCTTCGACCTGCGGTTTCTCTGCCGCAGGTCTTCTGCGTTTCAGATCCCGAGTAGGTAGCTGAAGGCACCCGTATGCAGCCGTAGGGCCTTGATCACGGGATATATGCGGGATGATCTTGGCTGCGTTTCCCCAGCTCAGGAACCAGTCGAGCTTCATTGCGGCGGCAGAAGAGCTACAGCAAGGACGGGGCGAGCTGGCACACATGGTCGCCCAGGAAGCAGGGCTTCAGGAGGGCTGAGCTCGGTAGCCAAGCATGGACCTATGGAGTACAAGATCCATCTGCGGCAGGATGAGGACCATGGTCGCGTACTGGTGGTCACAGCGGTCCGATGAGAACCTGTTCATGGAAATCACGCGACGTGACGACATCGGCAGCGACGTGAAAGCGCCCATCGCCGCTCGAGGCGGCGTGAGCACCCCAGGGTACGCATTGGTCAGCGCCGTCCAGGCCAACAACCTCGCCATCCACTACGACAGCGCCGCAGAGCAGATCGTGGGCGTCAGCCGCGCGACAGGTGAGCGGTACAACGAGCCGATCTGGTGGGTCGCACGTGGCTCCTACGCGAAGAAGGCCGGCGCCAAGCCCAAATGGCTCCCCGGCCTCGTCGTTGCACTCGCGGACTATCGCCCTCTGGCCGAACCGTTGCCCTTAGCGGTACTCCGGCAACGCCGATTAGCCCTGCTTGCGGTCCGAGATGCACTGCAGGCAGAGTTTCCAGGACAGCGGCTCTACTTCCCGTGGATCCAGTACCAGGACTCCCTACGGACCTGGCAGACCTACCTCGCCAAGTGCCCGAACGCAGTGCTCGATGTGCTTCCAGAGGTAAGGGAGCCGTGGATGCACTCATCGGAGAGCGGCCACCTGCGGGCCCGGGCCTCACCCGGAGCGACGTCGAGGAGGCCGAACGGCAGATCACCGCTGCCGCCGGTCGCCCTCGGGCGTCCCGCAAGGGCCAAGGCTTCGCCACCGACCAGCAGGTGAAGGTTGCAGTCGAGACGCACGCAATGAACGAAGCCCTCCTCTACTACAGCAAGCTGGGCAAGGTCACGGACACCTCTCGTACCGCGAGCTTCGACTATGTGGTTGAGATCGGCGGCGTCTCTTGGCATGTCGAGGTGAAGGGGACAACCGGCGATCCGCAGGAAATTCTCCTCACACCGAACGAAGTTCAGCACGCCATGGAGTATCCGCACGTGGCACTGTTCGTTCTGAGCAGCATCGAGGTGACCCGCGATGAGCAGGGCGATGTCATCGCACGCGGGGGCAAAAGGGCGATTTTCCATCCCTGGCTGTTGGACCAAGCCCAGCTCTCGCCGATCGGCTACCGGTACAGGCTGCACGGAAGCTCCGAGGGACTTGGAACGCCATATAGAGAGTCCGAGGTCGAGCCTGAGCAGACATGACCTTGACCTGCTGAACGGTACGTAACTTCAGGCTACACAAAGTTAGGGACGGTCCTCAGTTCTTGAATTAGGGTATCGATCGACCGCCCGATTCAAGCTTGCAGGTGATCATGGCCACAATGCTCTTCAGTGACTCCAGTTACACAGTCGGCAATATGGTCGAGGCCATCGATCGCGGAGATATCGCCCTCCCTGACATCCAACGTCCGTTTGTCTGGCAAGCCACCAAGGTCCGCTCGCTCTTCGACTCGATGTATAAGGGGTTCCCAGTCGGCTTCCTACTCTTTTGGAAGACCGACGCCGACCCAGGTGCCAGGCAGATCGGCACCGGAAAGACCGCACCGCAGTACCTGATCGTCGACGGGCAGCAGCGGCTCACCTCGCTGTATGCCGTGATGAGGGGGATGGAGGTCCTGCGCGAGGACTACTCCACGACCCGGATCCGAATCGCTTTCCGCCCCGCGGACGGAACCTTCGCGGTCACAGACGCAGCGATCGAGAAGGACCCCGAGTTCCTTCCAGACATCAGCGTTCTGTGGGCTCCAGGTAACTTCCGGCAGGCGATACGAGGTTTCCTCACCCGTCTAGCTACCAAGCGCGAAGTCGATCAGGAAGAGCGGGATCATCTGGACGATGCCCTTTACAGGCTTCACGACCTCGGTGGCTACCTCTTCAAGGTGGTGGAGTTGTCTCCTGCGGTCAATGAGGAGCAGGTGGCGGACATCTTCGTCCGTATCAACAGCGAGGGCGTCACGCTGAACCAGGCCGACTTCATCCTGACCTTGATGAGCGTGTTCTGGGAAAAGGGCCGCCGAGAGCTCGAAGACTTCTGCAGGGCGGCCAAGACACCCGCCCTCGGCACGGCCTCTCCGTTCAACTGGTACATCCAGCCGCAGCCTCCGCAACTGCTCCGAGTGACCGTCGCGCTCGCGTTCCGCCGTGCCGTTCTCAAGAACGTGTACACCGTACTCCGCGGGCGGGATCTGGAGTCGGGCAGCGCCTCACCGCAGGCCAGAGAGACCCAGTTCGAGATTCTTGAAGCGGCTCAAGCTCACGTTCTCAACCTCACGCATTGGCACGAGTTCCTGTTGTGCCTGGAACGGGCTGGGTTCCGAGGCAGCAAGATGATCTCCAGTGAGAACGCGATCCTGTTCTCCTATGCACTGTGGCTCTTCGGCCGGGTCCACTATGGCGTGCCGATCCCCCAGCTACGCGAAGTCATCGCCCGCTGGTTCTTCATGACGCACGCCACCAGCCGCTACTCCGGCGCCTTCGAGAGCCAGGCCGAGCGAGACTTCGCACTACTCGGCGGGATCGCACCAGGTGACGCGGAAGCGTTCTGCGACACCCTCAACCGCTTGATCGATGACACCCTGACCCACGACTTCTGGACCATCACGCTGCCCAACAACCTGGCGACCTCGGCGGCGAAGTCCCCTGCACTCATGGCTTACATCGCGGCCCTGAACATCCACGACGCGCCTGCGCTACTGTCCCGAGTACGCGTACGTGCCCGGCTCGATCCCGCCGTCACCACAAAGAAGGGGATCGAGCGGCACCACCTGTTTCCACGCAAATACCTTCGCGAGGCACTCGGCCTGACGGAGGCCAGCAAGATCAACCAAATCGCGAACATGGCACTCGTCGAGTGGTACGACAACATCGCCATCTCAGACAAAGCACCGTCCGACTACTGGCCGGCGGAAGTCTCCGAAGCGAACCTGCCCCCCGCCGAACTGGCGAAGCACACTTACGTGCACGCTCTTCCGGACAACTGGCACGAGATGGATTACCTGGTGTTCCTATCAGCACGGCGTCGCCTCATGGCCCATGTCACCCAGGACGCCTTCAACCTGCTCGGCCAGCATTCCTACCAGCCCGATTACCCCGTACCCGGGGAGCCCGACACCTCCCCCGCGCCAGCAGGCGTCTTCGGGGCTAAGCTCTCCCACCTCATCGACCTCGATCTGCTGGACGTCGGAGCCACACTGGTGGACCTTCAGCACGGCACGGACGCGTCAGCGGTTGTCACTGCCGAGGGCAAGATCGAGCTTGAAGGCCAGGTTTTCGACACCCCCTCGGGCGCCGCATGCGCCGTACTCGATGTGAAGCAGTACGACGGGTGGACATTCTGGTACACCGGCACCGATGAAGGGCTCAAGCCACTCGCCGAACTGCGGGAGGAATTCGTCCGGCGGATGACTCAGCCTGAAACCCCGGCCTGAGCTGACGATGGTCGACCAGCGGGCTCACCGAGGGAATCCAGCATGTACGCGCACCACGCGATGGAGGCGCGTACAGCGAGACGACTGTCTCTAGCCTCGATGCCGGTCACGGCGGCCGAGCTGCCGTGACCGTCACCAACCTTGTTACGCAGAGTCCCGATCTTAAGCGCCAGATCCCGCAGATCCACCAGGATGTCGCGGATGAGAGGTGACTTCGCCACGTCTACCTGATCTGGGTGCACGCCCAACGCCTCCATTGCCCCCTTGACCAGGGTCGGGACGTTCAAGTTGGCCCCGACGGGCTGCCCCTTCTGGGCGAGAACAGCCTTCGCGGTGGCTTCGATCAGGTTCTTGGCCTTACCGATGGCCAAACTGGGGTCATCGTCCAGTGATCTCTCCAGACGGGCCAGCTCGACGCGTATCGCGGAGGCGTCGGGGAGTACATCTGTAGCAATCGTCCCCAGAGTGCGAATGGCGGCCATGGGATCGCCCGTTGGGTCCAGCGGAAATCCGTCCGCAGCGAGGCAATGGCGTAGGCGTACCAGCCGGCTCCTGTCCGCAGCCGGGAGGGACTCATAGATCTCGGCCAAGGCAACAGTTGCCCGCAGTACAGCACGGACCACTTTTGGTTCGCCGAGGTCGAGACCGCGAAGCGTTCGGGACACGTGGCTGCGTGTGCTCGCGACGATCACCGTGCCGTCATATTGAGTGACCGGCTGTTTCTCCAACTGGATACCGGCGGCGGCGAAGGCTCGCTCTGCGTCTCGCGTCGAACGCGCGATATCCGCGATCGCTCCGATGGAGTCATTGCTGAGCAAAGCTTGTCCGGTTTCCGTCACCTTCACTCCTCACCACGTTGCAGCTATCACCGCTGAGACGCCTGTACATGGCGCCAACGATCCCAGCTCTCCCGCCCGGGACCTGGGACAGGCGGGAACTGCTCTTCCATACGACAGCCAAGACACCGGCCCGGCGATCGTAACGCGCGCGCAGGCACATGAGCAGGACTTCAAGGAGTCCGCGGAGATCAAACAGAATGCCATGTCCGTTCATTGCAGGCACGACCAGGTATATGTGCGGCTTGTCGGCGATACATCTCTATCGCAGCTTGCTATGGCTGAGCGAATCGGATGTACGAGTCTGGACTGCTTAGGTAGGGTCCGAACGTGCGCTTTGGTGCGTCTTCACGCGTGGTTGCCGCGATGCTTGCCGGTTACGCGGCCTTGGCTGCTTGCTCGGGCGAGCCCGAGCCTCCGACGATGGATCAGGCCACCCGGCAGCTCGTGAGAGACGGTGACGCTTTGCTGTCAATGATCCAGTCCGATCTCACTGGCCTGACGCAGGAACGCGCCGACAAGGACCGAACGACCTCGTGTGGCACAGGCCAAGCACAACGGTACTTCTTGGCCAAGGGCAACTTCGCGGACCCAGCACGACAGGATCCACTCAGCCGGATCGGGCTGCTAAAGGGCAAGCTTGAAACAATGGGGTACCGCGAGGTCGTAGATGAGCTCGACCTCGGGGAGGACGAGCTGGGTGTGACCGTGTTGGTCAACGACCAGGCCAGCCTGACGTTCGTCCTCCTCGGACGCTTGTCAGAAGCACCCAACCTAGTGATAACCGGTAAGACGGAGTGCTACGCCAGGAATGGCTGACGGTCCTACACGGGATCCGGCGACTGCGCGGCCTCCTCACGAAGCTGCTTCGCACGACGGCGAAGGTTGTCGGCTGTGGCCAGACACCCGTTCTCAAGATCACCCATATGGCTCCTGAGTTGAACAGCATGCCCGCGATACCGCTCAGCCGCCGGCCCTTGCCAGTACGACTCGCTACCGTTCTGCTGCGACGGGATACCGTCGAACACATTGGCAAGCATTTTGGCGTACCTGGTGAATGTGGTCGCGAGCGCCTCCTTCTCCTCTGCTTCACGCAATAGCTGGTGCTTGATGGGCATGATCAACCGCCCCTTCTTTTCAAGGCGTCGGTCAGGGCACTCAGTAGCCGGCCCTTGATCGCATCTCTCATCATCTCTCTGTCCGAGGCGCTGAGTGGCGGTTGGCCATGGGCTTTGAGTGATTGGACTAGAAAGGCCACCTGCTGCTCCACCAGCTTGTTAGCAACATCCTCAGCGGTGCCGGGCGTCTTCTTGTCCAGATAGTCGGTGATCATATCCTTCATGACGTCCTTGAAGTCATCGAGCACCTTGTCCTTGCCCGTGGACACCAGAGCGCTGTTTATGGGTAAGTATTTGTTGTTGAAGTAGTCGACGGGCATGAGCATGTAGCCGGCAATCTGCTCTGCGTACTCGTCGTCGCTCCACTCGGCGTATGTCGCACCTGATAGCAGGAGGTTGGTCAGCGCTCCCGTCCGTGCGGCGAGGTTCATATGGGCCTCTCGCTTGTATAGGTCCGGGTCAAGAGGGTGGAAGCGGCCCATATCCAGTTCTTTGATGTACTCCTTCGCGGCCTTCGCCAGCGTGTCAGCCGCGATGGGATCCTGCATCAGCGCGCCCATGAAGCGCGCGCTGACTGCAGGGTCTAGCTTGTCCCATGGCGGTCTGGCACCCACGTGAGGTAAGTCCGGTGAGTTACGCTGAGCCTGGCCTCGGGCGAGATGGTCAAGGATTGGCCTGATGTCCTGGGCCAGCATCCGGCTGATCGGTGAGTCGGCGAACGTTCCGAGACTGCCGCCAACCCACAGGCTGTGCTCGGCCCCGATACTGTTGATTACGCTGAGCCATGCTTGGTCACGTACGTTGTCCGTGCCCGTTCCGGGTTTCAACGCACCATGCAGCGCGTCAGCCAACGCCTCCTCATAGGCAGGCACACCAGTCGATCTAATGGTGTATGCGTCCAGCAGAACCCCGGACTCCTTCCGATGCTCGGCTAGGAATCGCTGGAACGCCTCGGGATTCGCCGCGAAGGCCTTGGCCAGGTTGTACAGGTTCCAGTTTGGGTCCGTGGGATACGCGTCGGAGTTCGGTGGTCGGTTCAGCAGATTGGATGCGACTTTGTTGAGGAACGTACCCGACTGCGGGGCCAGCCCTATGAGGGTCGTCAGGATGTCCGATGGGGCTGTCTCCACCATCTTCTGCCATTCGTTTCCGAGGCGTCCGGATCTCTCCGCGCTGGCGAAAGCCTCGGCCAGCAGGCCCGGTGAGGCAGCGTCGGCCCGCTTGAGCGCGTCTGGGGACAGGCCCCTGCGATCTCCCGCGGCCAGGGTGTTCATCCAGTCACGGAGTAACTTCTGGAATGTCTCAGGACCTAGGGCGGCCAGCAGCGCCGCGGCGTAGGCGGGATCGCCGGTCCTGCCCTTGAGCGCCGCCAGGGCTTTCTCCACCTCGTTCCAGCTCTGCCCGGAGAGATATTGATCGTGATGCTTGAGCGCCTCGACGATGGCGGCCGCATCCTTTTTGGCCGCCTGCGCCGCCTCTGCCTGACTACTGAAGGGCAGCGTGCCGGTCAGCATGCCCTTCTGCTGTGTCGGAACTATCCGCTTGAGAGTTTCGACACGCCACTTAAGGTCCTGCTGCGACTCGTGGAAGAAGGCCCACGTGCGGTGCATCGCAGTGACACCTTCGCGGCCGGCCCACTCCTCACCCGCCTCGGCTATCGCGGCTTCGATCCCTGGCCGCGTCCTGCCAAGGATGTCTTTCCCCATCTCCATCTGGCGGATCAGCTTCTCTGCGCCGAGGGGATCGATCCCGACGAACTCCCCCATAAACCCTCCCAGAGGGTGTGGCTTACAGAGCGAAAGTCAAGCACGCCCGATACGCGAGGTAAACGCGTTATGCATTCTCATTAGCTACTTGAACCCCAAGACCCGACAGGACGTAAGACAACGATGTGCCCGAATTCCGACATAATGGCTGAATTTTCCTTGAGAGCTACGTACTGCGGCGACAGTTCGGCGTTCGAGATCAATATGGCAAGCGACCCATACCAGTCCCGCTGGTCCACTGCCGTAGTGCCTCCCACGCGGACGAGGTGGAAACGAACGACACCTCGGTGTAGAACCGATTACGGCAGCCACCAAGCGGCCTTGGACGGCGGCAGGCCGTCAGGACTGGCATCATCGTTAGGGAACCACATGCGATTCGCACCCATGCAGAGCTGACTGTGCCTATCTTCGAAGAAGGCCCAGGCAGGTCCGTGGTGGCTCCTGACCGTTCGCTGGATCTCTTCGCGAACCGCTTCGAGCTGACCCGGCACGTCGTCTCGCTCATAAATGAGGACCCGCCCGCGGAACGGATCCTGTACCTCCATGGGCTGGGCGGCAACGGCAAGTCGTTGTTGTTGCGGCACCTGGAGCAGCGTTGCTGCCTGCGTACAAACCAGTGGGCAACCGTTCGCAACGCCTCAGACGCCGAACTGTTGGCGCGGCTGGCTGAGCGGGGCGAGCAGATGCCGGTGGCCAGGATCGACTTCGGAGCGCGTCCCGCCGGTGAGAACCGCCCGCAAGAAGCGTTCTCTGGGTTGTTCATGCTCAAACGGCAACTCGCCCGGCATGGCATCGCGACGCCCCGCTTCGACTTCGCCGCGATCACCTACCTCCACAAGCTCGGCTTCGACATCGCCCACCGGGTGCCCGAGTTGTTCCCCCGAGGAGAGGCCAGCATCGCGCTGGACATCGCCGACGCCATCATGACGCTGCCGGTCCTGCGTGTGGGGCAGCAGCTGTTCCAGATGGTCAACGCGCGAATGGACAAGGTCTTCACGCGCAGGCGGATGGAGCGCCGTGTCCCCCAGGAGGACGCAGAGCAGATCCTCACCCTCGTCCCTGAACCTGACTTGCTGCACGAGCTCCCCCGCCTGTTCGCCAAGGACCTGAACGATGCCGCCAGCGAGCATCCGCGGATCGTACTGCTCTTCGACACCCACGAGGCATTCTTCGGCGAGGCGATCGGCGACCCGGACAGCTTGATCCACGCCGACAAGCTGATGCGGGACGAATGGCTTCGCTGCCTCCTGGGCCATCTCGATCTGGGGGCCGGGATCGTCGCCATCCTGGCGGGCCGTACCCGTCCGCCGTGGTCGGCAGCTCCCGTCTTCCCCATCCCCGAGCGGTATCTCGACTTCCGGTTGGTCGGCCACCTGACGACCGCCGACGCGAACCAGTATCTGAGCCTGGCCGGCATCACCGATCCGCCCATGCGCGGAGCGCTGCTCGAGTACGCCTCCACCGCACCGAACGAAGTGCACCCGTACTTCCTGGGCTTGTGCGCGGATGTCGCTCTCGCCGCTGGATCGCGCCTGAGCCCCGCTGACTTCACGACCCTCGTGGACAAGGAACGCGACCTGGCTCACCGTTTGTTGCAGTGGACGCCGGCCGAGGCCGAGTACGGGATCCTGGCGGTCAGCGCATGTCGGGCCTTCACTGCCGAGACGTTCCGCCACCTGGGCCAGGCGCTGGACTTTCCCTGTGACCGCAGCGCGTTCAGCAAGCTGACGGCCTTCTCCTTCGTCGCCCCCTTGCGCGGCGGCACGGCCAGTGGATCCGGCGCGTACACCATGCACAACATCCTTCGCCGCTCACTCCAGAACGTCCGCCCGGCGGAGGTTCGCCGAGCTCACGAGGTGCTGACCCAGCACTATGGCGAGCGCGAAGAATTCACCGCCGAGTTGGAGACGGCCTTTCACCTGAGCCATCTCGACTCCGCACGAGGCGTGTCGGCCTGGGTGACGCTCATGGACCGCGGTCTCGCCACCGGCCGGTACGACCAGTGCCGTGCTCTCGCCGTGCTGCTCAGCGAACTGCGTATCGACCGCGACGAGGACCGGAACCGGTGCCTGTACCGGGTTGCCCGCGGCTATCTCGGGCTGGGTCGCTGGAACCAAGCCGAAGCCGTGCTGAGCGGGCTGCCCGAACGGTCGGCTCATGCCGAACTCGTCCGCGCTGAGGTGGCCTTCTGCAGAGGCGACTTCGAACGGGCCGAACGTCTGGCCCAGGCAGCGTTGGCCCTTGCGGAAGAAGACGCCCGGGAGGGGTTCCTGTTCCGGTTGGCCGAGATCGAGCTGTACCAAGGCCGCTTCTCCGACGGACGCCGACACGCCACTGAAGGCATGGACACCACAGTCGACCAGGCGCCGTGGCTGAAGCTTCTGGGTGAGATCGAGTATTTCTCCGGCAACGTCGATCGTGCTGACACGCTCATCAACCAGGCGCGACAGGAAGTCTCGGCTCGTCCCGCTCATCGGCGGGACCAAGCGCTGTACGCGGGTCTGCTTCAGGATGCCGCTCTGGTCGCCGAGGCCACCGGCGCTTGGCAGGTCGCACTGGCCAGCCAAGACAAAGCGCTGGCCATTCGCAGAGCGTCAGAAGACGCTCGGGGTATCGCTCAGTCCCTCCACGGGCTGGGCAAGGCCCAGTGCGGCCTTGGCCTGCTGAAGGAGGCCACTCACACCCTCGCCGAGGCAGGCCGGATGGCCCGGGATCTGGGCGACGGCCTGCTGGCGGCGAAGGTCACGCACAGCGAAGCCGACGTTCGCCTGGCCAATGGCGATCACCCTGGCGCACGACGACAGACTCAGCAGGCACTTACCGAGTTCGAGCACCACGGCACCCCATACGACGTGGCCTCCGCCTGTCTCTCCCTCGCACGTCTCACGCAGGGGCGCGAGCGCGTCCACTACGCCGACCGCGGGCGGCGAGCCGTGGCTCAGGGTGGGTTCGGTGTCCTGAGTCAGTTGTTCCCCGACCAGGCCATCCCCTCAGCAGGGCAAGTTCTCAGCGGGCTCATCGGGTTCTGCTGCGGTGACGCGCTCGGCGTGCCGTGGGAGGGAAAACCTCCTCAGGAAATCACGCTCACGGACACACTAACCGCACGCGGGCAATGGCCGACCGGCAGCACCTCGGACGACACCGAGCAGCTCATCCTGCTCGCCGAAAATCTGATCAACACCGGCGGCTCAGAACGTGTCTTCCTGACCGCCCTCACCATTGCGCTGCCCACCATGCGCGGCGCCGGCCCGACGACGAGACGAGCCGTGGCGCGGTTCGAGGCGACCGGTTCCCTTGTAGCAGACGGCGGGGCAACCAACGGCGCGATGATGCGCGTGCTGCCCATCGGCTGGGCCGTACCGGCCACCGATGTCGAACGACGCCGTGAACTGGTCGAGCGGATGACCAAGACCACCCATGCCGATCCGAGAGCCATCGCCACCGCTTGCGCGGTGGCCGCCATGGGAGCTTGGGCGCTCGAAGCCTGTACCGCCACGGAACTGATCTCAATCGCCAGAGAGGAACTCGACCACTTCGGCATTCCCGGCACCGAAGGGTGGGAACTCAGCCCGACCGGGGTATCGCTGGACGTCATGGACACGCTGGGAGCACTCCTGCACGTGATCGAGCTCCACGAGGAACCAGTCAGCGCCATGCGGTACGCAGTCAGTCTTGGTGGGGACACTGACACCGTGGCTGCGATCGTCGGAGGCATCTTGAGCTGCCGCCTGGACACGGTGGACATTCCCTGGGCACCGCAAGTCGCGTTCCCCGGGGCGCTGGACGAGCTCGCGCAAGGGCTGCGCGCCACGCGACAGGCTATGTATGCCTGACTTCTGGATCATCGGTCCCATAGCTTGGGACCTCGCTCTCTACGTCGACCGTCTCCCCGCCAGCGGCCACTTCGTCCAGGCCACCGAAAGCGCCGAGCGCCCCGGGGGAACCGGCGCGAATGTCGCAACGGCGTTGAGGCAGGCCGGTGCCCGCGTGCACATGGTGGGCTACGTGGGAGCGGATACCGCCGGTCAGAGCATGACGAGCGCGCTGTCCGCGGCCGGCGTAGACATCGATCACGTGCAGGTCCTACCCGGTCGTACGTCCTCCGTTGTTCTGCTCATCGAGCCCAACGGCGAGCGCACCATCGTCGGCATCCACCCTGATCTGCTGCACGGCATCACCATTCCCGTTGGGGCAGTGGCACCAGGTGACATCGTCTACTTCGCCGCCTGGCACGACCACTTCACTGCCGCCGCCCAAGCCATGGCCGCCGCGGGAGCGCTGGTCACGAGCGTCCCACCGGGCACGATCCCCGCCATGCGGTACCTGATCGGTTCTCGTAACGACTTCACCGTCATCCCTGAGAAGACCACCGCCATCGTGACGGAGGGGGCCAACGGCGTCACTGTGTACTCGGGTGGCCTGGCCGACCATTTCGCAGCCATCCCAACGGATGTGGTGGACGCGACCGGTGCCGGTGATGCCTTCGCCGCCGGCCTGCTCTGGGAGATCGGCAGAGGAAGAACTCTCGTCGAGGGCGTACAGCTCGGACTTGCCTGGGCCGCATCCACTGTCCGAGCGAAATCCTCCAGGCCCACCGAAGCACCGGCGACTCAACCGGGGATCAGCAAGCAAAAGCCATAAGAACTGCGGCAAGGCTCGCTTCCCGGAGGTCCGGCCCGACGGTTGGGTCCTCATCCATACAGCAGATGGCACGCCTGGTTGCGGATGCGGAACTCAGGGCGGGAAGGCGGGAAAAGCTCGTCGCATTTCGCGTTGATCAACGACTCCATCCGCTTCCTGGTGTCGCCCTTCGGGGCAACGTACCCGGTCTCTGTCGCACGAGTGGGAGGGGCCGCGATCCTCTTCGGCTGCGGCTCAGCGCCGCCACGGCCACGCTGGGACGGCAGGGAACGGGTCTCTGCGCGCTCCCGCGTTCTGGAGGATGAGAGCGTCTTGGTCTGTGGCTGCTCAGGACTCGGGCTCGACTTCACCCGAGGGTGGGCGCTGGCGGTCACCAAAGGTGTCGGCGTCGAGGCAACCGGAGACGATTGCCCGGCCATACCGGACAACTGTACGGACTTCGGGGCAGAAATCACGCCGGACGAGCTGGGCGGATTGCCGAGGCTCGGCCAAGCGGCGAAGACCGCCCCGGCCACGAAGCCTGCTACGAGTAGCGGCCTGGCCGCACGATGCCAACTCCACGAAGATGGTCTATCCGGTGGAGTCGGGGCCGAGTACCTGCGCCATCCGAAGGAGTCCGAGTCGTCGAGCGTGCGGCGTCGGCGGATCGGCAGCCCGTACGGTGGTCGCCTCAGCGGCCTGGAAGACGAGGCAGAGCGGTCGCGGTCATTGTTCATGGGCCTCCTTACTCACTGCTCGTTCATGTCAGGGTGGCGCAGTGTGCCGCCTATGGAACGGAGCGACGCGGCATGTCGAGCAGCACGACGTGAAAGGGCCCCGGAAACCCGGGGCCGAAAGTGGATGAACCTGGACTACTCGTCCAAGGCGTTGTTGATCTTGCTGTTGATCTGCTCCTGCTGGCCGTCCATGCATTTGGCGTAGACCCGGAGCAGAACGTCCACGCTGTGCCCGGCGCGCTTGGCGACCTCGACGGCCGGGACGCCGGCGTTCAGCCAGAGCGAGACCGCCGCATGCCGGAGGTCGTACGGGCGTGCGGCGAGCGACGACGCGACCTGCGCGGGGGTGAGCGCTAGTTTGCGGGCTTCCTGCCAGACGTAGGAGTACGCCGAACTGGAGTAAGTGCCGCCCATACCCGTGGCGAAGATCCTCCCATCGTCAGCAGTGCCGTACGTGGCGATGTGCTCGCGGAGCATGGCGACCAGGACCGGCGGGATGGGGATCTCCCGCGTCTCCTTGTCCGCGCGGTGCTTCAGGCTGCGCGACTCGTGGGTCTCGCCAGAGTTGGTCCAGCGCTTCGTTCCCTGAGGCCGTGCCTTCTCCAGGACGATCAGGCCCCAGCCCGATTCGGGGAGGGTGCAGTTCCGCTGCCGGAGGTCGGCCGCCTCTTCGGGTCGGAGCGCGGCGTAGTAGATGCACGCGAAAAGCGCCTTGAGCCGTGGGCCGCGCTTGCGCCCGATCTGAGGGACGGCGTCAAGGAGCTGCCGCGCCTGGGCCGGGTTGACCACCGTACGAGGATCCACGGCCGTCACAGCCTTGGGCACCGTCCACTTGATCTCGTCCAGCGGGTTGCTGCTGAAGACCTTCTGCTCTACTGCGTGCTCCAGCAAGTGATGCAGTACGGCGCGCTTGCGCCGCACCGTGTTGGCCCCTGCCGGCGTGCCGGCAAAAGTAACCGAGATGGAGGAGAGTGCCGTACGGAGGACGTGTGCTTCTCCCAAGGCCACCAGCGGGAGAGACGCCCTTTCCAACCAGCTCAGAGCTGAGGCTTGCACCGCAGTCAGATCGGTCCGCCGCTTCTCCGGCAGCAGGGCGTGAACTCGGAGGACCTCCCGCAGGACTTCGGCCGAAGGACGGCGCGGCGCATCGTCCACCAAGGCCGGGATCAGTGACAGGAGCGCGTACGCATCCGTCTCGCGGGTCCGAGCCGCGGACATGCTCCAACGGCGGAGAACGTACGCCTGCGCGAACTCCAGGAACGACGGTCCGGAAGATTCGGGAGCCAGCATCGACACCGGTAGACCGGTGATGACGTCGAACTCCTCCCCCGCCTTGGCCGCCTGCCGAAGGTCGGACATGAAGGCATTGGCCAGTCCCTTGGTGCGGAAGCTCTTGGATCTTTCCCTGCCCGCGACCCTCCAGCGGGCGACGTAGACGGGGGTGCCACCGTTGGTGCGCTGCTGGATCTGGCTGAACTTCACGTCGTAGGTGGTGTTCACGCGGCCTCCCGTCGAGAGTCGAGCCAGGCGATGAGGTCGCTCCGCCAGACGCGGAGCTCGAGGTTGGGCAGCTGGACGCAGACCGGCGCACGGCCGAGCTCACGCCAGCGGTAGAAGGTTCGGCGGGAGACGCCACCGAGTTCGGCGAGGACCTGCGGAACGGTCAGCAGCTCGTCGCTTCTGCTGCTCATCGAGGATCACCACCGATTCTTGGCAGGCGGACGCCGGTAATGGCCGCGGCGAGGAGCTGTTCGCCAAGGGAGAGCCCTTGTCCGGCGTACTGCCAGTGGGCGACCACAAGGACGGTGTCCTCCTCGAACAGAGGAAGGCGCCCGGTGGTGATCTCTTCGGCGCGCATGTGTTCTTCGCGAGCAGCACGGAGTTCGCCGAGGGTGGTGGAGTAGTGCCGACTCTTGGTGGAGAAGTGGCCGCGGAAGCCGAGCATGTGAGCCCAGTGCGTGAGCCGGAGTTCAGCCAGGCCGGGGTGACTACCCAGGCGCATGCAGGCGGCGATCAGCTGGCGGGCGTGCTCCCGCACCGGGAGAGCGTTCAAGTCGTCGAGGGGTTGGATGCGCCGATCCAGGGTGCCGACGCATTCAGCTGCCTTCGTGGCGTACTTGGCGATGTAGGCGGCGACGGCCTGGTCAGTGAGGTCGCCGTCCATGGTGATGCGACGGCTGTCGAGTTGGGTCCCCCACCTGAAGGTGCGGCCGAGAGGCTTGACCTCTGCTGTCACCACGGCGGCGGCGTGTTGGACGGCTTGGTCGAGTGCCTCAGCCGTTGCCCAAGCCGGGGGCGGCGTGTGTGGGCCGTCCGGTCCGTCAATGCGGATGACGGCGTGGAAGTGGACGACGCCGCGGCGTTGGTATTCGGCGACCTTGGCGAAGGCGATGCTTGCCTGCGCGCGCATGGCCTTGACGGTCAGACCGTTGAGCCGGGCGAAGCGGCGGCGCAGCGCGAGAGTGAAGCGGCGCCAGAGCTCGGGGCTGATGGCATTGAACAGGACCGAGCCGTCGTAGTCGTAGCAGTCGGGGCACAGCGGCTCCCCGAGCCGGGGATCGTCTGCGCTGTGACGATCAGTGCAGGACATCTTCTGCCCATGCGGGCACGTTTCGGCGTTGCGGCGGGCGTGGCAGGGCAGGACCTTGCCGTTCTTCTCTCTCCGCGTGTGTACGGCGCCGAAGGACGGGGCGGTGAGGGTGACGAACAGGCACGGGTGCGAGTTGACCGTCTCGGGCACGCCCTTGCCTCCGACGAGGCCCGCGCGGACGAGTTGGTAGGTGTCGGCGCGGTAGACCTCGGCGCAGGCCGGGCAGCGGGTGGCGCGGCGGGTTTTGCACGGCACCCGCAGGATGCCGTTGGGCTCGGTGCTGGTGCTGTAGCGGTGCAGGAGTTGTCCGGTGGCCTGGTCGTAGTGTTCGACCTTGCCTCGCAGGTGGATCGGCTGGCGGCAGCCGCCGGAGCGCTTGATCTGGCAAGCCCAACGGTTGTAGTCGGGGTCATGGAGTCGGGAGATCATCCCGGCTATGGCGTGTGGGTGGTGCAAGATGGATCTGTCCTATCCGGATGCGATCTGGTGGGATGGCCCCTCACCTGGCGCGGAACTTGGCGGTTGTGTGGCCAGGTGAGGGGATCTCGGCGCTATGCGCCGTGGTTGTCGATGCCGGTGCCGTCGCAGTCACGGCAGGTGCTGCGGTCTCCGTCGAGGCCCGAGCCGTTGCAGGTGCAGCAGCGGCCATGCGTGAACGGGATGACGGCGAGAATTTGTGACCAGCCGGTCCGGGGTTCTTCCGGAGCCATGGTCAGCTGCTCTCGCGCGGGGTGATCGTGAGGTAGATGCGGTAGTGCCGTGACCGGTTCCTGGTGGGGAAAGCTCGCGACATGGACGAGACCGTGAAGTGCTGGCGTAGGTGGATCATGCCGAGGGTGAGCTCGGCTCGGCTGCCTTCGAGGCGGATGCGCATGGTCATAGCTCCTGGGCGTTGTCGGTCTGGATGCAGTCGCGGTAGCTGTCCACGGCGGCGTGGCGGGCGCGGGCAGCGGCGAGGATGGCGGTGAACTCGTAGCGGACCGGCCCGAAGGCGATGCCGGTCATGTAGTGGCCGTGAGGCAGGTGTTCGGGGTCGATCTCCGTACCGAGCAGGGCGGCCACCTTGTCGACTTCTGCGCACATCTCTTCGTCGGGGCCGTGCGCGGGGAAGGCGCGGATGATGACGGGCGCTACCGAGGTCGGTACGCGGGAGTTGGCGTTGAGGAAGCCGGCCAGGGCGATGAGCCCGGCGATGAGGGCGTCCCGATCGTTGCTCATGGTGATTCTCCTTTCAGGTGGTTTCTGGGACGGTCCGCAGGGTGCGGAGCAGGTCGGAAGCGAGTTGGTTGGATACGCCCAGGCGGGCGCGGAGAACGTCGCGGGTTATCGGCCTGCCGTGCCTGGCGTGGTGTTCGTCCGCCACGCGACGGGCGTAATCGATCAGCGTCGGGGACGGTCCGGGTCTGTCGTCCTCGTCGTCCTCGGCCGGGACGAGAGCGGGACGATCATGAGCAGGAACGGCCGACGGTTCGTCAGGACGGGGACTTGGCGAGACGCCTGTCGAGGACGGTTCGAAACCCTCTGGGGACAGGTCGGGACGTGGGCCGGAGGTCCGACGTTCGAGCATGGAAACTGCGACGAGAAAGGCGGCTGCCGGAGTCGCCGCGGTGATCCAGCCCCACACGGTTGGGTCGGCTTGTTGCAGGTTGGCGGCCAGGGACAGAACGATGCCTCCGCTCAGGACGAGGACGGGCCAGGAGATCAAGCCGCGCCGCTGACGGCCGGTCTTCTTGTCACGTTGGCGCTCGCGGGCGGCCATGACGCAGGTGAGGTCGACGCAGACGGCGATCGCCCAGGCCATCCAGCCGGACTGTCCGTGTTCACTAGCGGTGTCGCGGATGTGGGTGAAGGACCCGGCTCCGGCGATGAGGGCCAGGACGACGACGGGACCGGTATCGAGCAGCCAGCGGGCGAGGCATCGCATCGGCTCAGGCCTTCCGCGGGTCCGGGATGGAGTCGAGGAACTCGGCGAGGTCGGCGTCGGTCGGTGTCGGGGCGTGCCCGGAGACGATGTCCGCCCAGGCGGGAGTTCGGTCGGTGTAGGTGGTGGCGGCGAGTTCGGCGGCCTGCTCGCTGACGTAGAAGGAGCGAGCGCGGTACCACTGGCCGTCCTGGGAGGCGACGATCGCGACACCCGGCGTCTCGGCGGGGATGGCCCGCGCCGAGGCGAGCGCTGCCGGGTCGAGGTCGCCAAGGGTCATGTTCGCGGTCTCGGGATCGTTGACGCGGTGGCAGATCCGCCCAGAGCACTGGGCACGCAGGGCGGTGACCCCGGGGCCGAGGTCGGAGCCGATCCGTTGGCCGCAGCAGAACAGGTAGATGCCGAAGGCACGTCCGAGCTGTGCCACCCGCAGGAGCGCTGTCGAGGTCTTGGCGATCTCGTCCTTCTCGCTCTTGTCGGCCATCAGGTACAGCTCGGCCAACTCGTCGACCAGGACGACGACGGGCACGGGCCGTTGATCGTCCGGGAGTTGCCAGATGTTGCGGGCACCGGCCTCACGGCACAGGGCCATACGGCTGGTCATCAGGCTGACGAGGTCATCGAGCAGGCCAGCGCACTCACCTCGCGTGGTACCCAGCGCCGACAGGCGAGGACTGTACGGGGTGAACTCCACGCCGCCTTTGAGGTCGAAGCCGACCAGGGCTACCGGTTGCGGAGCGAGCCCTTGGACCAGGGCGTTGGCGAGGTTGGACTTGCCGGACTGTGTGGCCCCGGCGTTGATGTAGTGCGGGACGGTCCGGAAGTCGATGATCCACGGACCACCGGTCTCCAGCCGACCCACGATGACCTTGAGCAGTTCGGGCGAGGTGGGCAGGGTCTCGACCCGGACGAGTGGGTCGCGGACGGTGGCGGACAGGACGACCCGTCCGGGACGAGGGGACGAGACGCGGACCGCGTGCACGCCCCAGGAGTGGGCGAGCCGTTCGGCGGCGTCGGAGTAGTCGGCCGGGATCTGGCCTTCCAGTGTGTGCAGGGTGACGCGCCAGCCGTACCGGGTCGGCTTGGGAAGCCACATGAACGGTTTGGTGTCCACGGCGATGCGCTGCCACTTGCGCCGCACCCGGACGACTCCGGTCGAGGCGACGAGTCCCGGGACGGTGGTGAACCAGAAACGCTGCCGCTTCTTGGTGAGGTTGCAGCCGAGGGCGACCTTGCGCCAGCTCGCCCGTACGCTGATCGCGGTCAGCGGGAAGGCGCCGACGAGCCAGAAAGACGGGTAGTGCCAGCGGCGCCAGGCCCAGAGCCCGGCCGCCGAAGCGGCCAGGACTCCGAGCATGATGAGCGTGGTGTCAGACACGGAGCGGCTCCGTGTCCACCGGTAGGAGCGCGGCGGCGCGGTAGGAGATGCCCCACCGGCCGGCGATCTCCCAGACATACCCGACCAGACCGGTCGGGTTGACCTGCTGACCGGCGCTGATCGGGGGCTCCCCCGAGGTGCCGATCTTGACGAGTTCGATCCGGCCGAACTCGTCTTCGACCGAGACGGTGACCTCGTAGACGGTGTTGCCGTTCTTGTCGGTCTTGATCTCGCCGGTGTCCTTGTTGAGCAGGCGCGGCTTGGGCGCCTTCACGCAGGTGATCACGAGCTTGGAGGTGTCGACAGGGATCGGGATGGTACGCACGAGAGCTGGTCTCCTTCAGAGGTGGCGTTGCTAGCTATAAAGATACCTAGGTATCTAGCTCTGTAAACCTAGATAGCTAACTTGGATCGAGATTGCTTACAGGTTGCCCAGAGACCTAGGCACCTAGAACCGCTAAAGTTGGGCTATGGCAACCGACCGGCGCCGGCCGTACCTGAGGATTGCCGAGGACATCCGGCGCGACATCGCATCAGGCCGGTACGCGGTCGGCGAGCGCCTCCCCGTGGCCCGCGAGCTTGCCGAACGGTACGGCGTTGCCATGATGACCATCGGCAACGCCCTGGCCGTCCTTCGCGACGAGGGCCTCATCGAGACCCGCCAGGGAGCGGGCAGCTTCGTCAGCCGGACCCCCGACGACGAGACCGCCGGCCCGACCCCTGGCGAGCACAGCGAAGAGTTCCGCATCATCTCCGAGCAGCTGAGCGAGATCCGTCAGCACATGCAGAAGCTGACAGTCAGGCTGGACGAGCTAGACGCTCGGACTCGTCCTGATCAAGCCGAGACGTGATCCTGATGGTGCGCCGTTGGAGTTCGGCCAGGTCGACCGTGATCTCCGCCAGCTCACGTAGCAGGATCTGTCGTTCGATCTCACTGAGACCCACTTACCACCCCATTGTGTAGGCAGGACGCCGGAGCGCCCCGGGTTACCTGACGGGTGAGGAGCCATTGCGCGGATAGCCCTCCATTGTCGTGCTCAGAGCAGCCGCATCACCTTGGCGAGGTTGAAGACCTCGCGCTGACGATGCAGCTTGCCGCTGTCTCGCAGGTCGCGCACGATGTTGCGGACCAACGGACGGTTCCGGACATGCTGAGGAGCTATCCGGTCGGCACGGAGCAGAGCGTCTGCCGCTTCGTTGTCTTTTCTGTTCATGTGATAACCCGCCGCGGTGCAGGTCCAGTAGTGGGCCTGACGTTCGGACGAGGCGATCTGCGCGATCTCGACGT
The DNA here is from genome assembly GCF_052246675.1 of Nonomuraea sp. KM90. Taxonomy (NCBI): domain Bacteria; kingdom Bacillati; phylum Actinomycetota; class Actinomycetes; order Streptosporangiales; family Streptosporangiaceae; genus Nonomuraea; species Nonomuraea sp. KM90. The sequence goes on from NZ_JBQQCB010000019.1 coordinate 129,968, forward strand.
GTTCGGCCCGGGTGATGACATCGCGGGGCCGGCCCAGCTCCATGCTGACCTCTACCGCGTGGATCGTCGTGTTCACCTGGTTGAACTGCGTCTGGAAGACGTTGCCGTCCCGCGGCAGCACATCGGCGACCCGGCGTGCCTCCTCGAGATGGCTCTCGGCCTCTCGTTGATCCCACAGACGGGAGTACGCCACGGCGGCCCGCAGATGCAGTGCGCCCCACATCGCCTTGATCGTGTCGTCTCCGCCCACGTGCGGTTCGATCTGATCGAGCGCCGACAGTGCCGCGTCCTTGGCGGGGTCGAGCTGCGCTTCGTGCAGCCACACACCGCACAGGTCCCAGCTCGCCGCAGCGACCAGGTCGGGGGCGCCGACCCGTTGAGCAGCGACGAGCTCACGCTGCACGGCAGTCCAGCCCAGATCGTGATGACCCAGCAGATTGGACGACACCCGCGCCATGTGGCAGGCCCGTAGCATCAACGCTTCGGCCCGATCGCGTTCGCCGGACGAGTCGTTGGTGATGGCGATGAGGTCGGTAAGGATGCTGGGCAACATCTCCCCCAGCGCGGTGAACTTGGCGTCCTGGCGGAGCTGCTCGGCAAGGCGGACGTTCGCCTCGAGCTCCTGCAACGACCGCGGCTCTCTGGCCGCCCGCAGCATGATCCCGGTGGGTAGCGAAGCCTGCTGAAGCGCGAGTCGGAGCCCTGGAACCGCTGCGTGCCCGGAGTCGAGCTCCGTCGTCTCATGCCGGTACGGCTGACCCGTAAGCTCGGCGACCTCTACCCCGAGCACCTCGGCGAGCTGCCCGACCACGCTCATACGGTCCAAAGGCAGTCGTCCGTTCTCCACCTTCGACAACCAGGAGACGGAACGGCCGATCTTCTCAGCGAGGGTTGCTTGATCCCACCCCTTGCGGTGACGAGCCCGCGCGATCCGCTGGCCCTGCGTCACGTACTCTGTTGCCACGTCCGAGCCCCTCCTTCTCGCCGTCGCTTGCTTCGACGATAAGGCGGATGACCTGCGTCACTGGCAGAAAAACTGCCAGTCGGCGGGCATGCGAAACCGCAGGTCGGGCTTGGACCTGCGGAAACGCTCGTCACAGATCAGTTGTGCATTGTGACGCTACGTGTGTGCTACCCGTGAGGTTCGGAGTGTCGTTACTTCGCCTCCCCTGCCATAAGCCGTCGCCACAGCGCTTCGGCGTCGCTTACTCTCAGCCGCGGGCTTTCGGCAATGCCCCACGGGAAGACGGACCGGTCGTGCCGCCGGATGAATCCCTGCCCGCCGGCCCGGCACTGCTCGAAGATGAGAGGCAGGCATTCGCAGGTGTAGGCCCGGACACGGGCTGGACTCGGACGCCGCTCGACGGGGGACCACCTCACCGGCTCCGCATCCGGACGAGGAGAGGCGGGGTGTATGCCATGAAAGTCGTCGAAATCTGACACAGGGCTCACCGTCCTTCGTAACGCGCGATCGCCAACGCGGCGCCGGTGGTGCCGACGGAGACCGCGATCGATGAACAGGCGCTGGCAAGCGGGCAGTCAACTCCAGTCGCACGGTGCACCCTCACGGGGCGTCCGACCAAAGCGCACCTACGGAGCCCCACCCAGCGGGGTCCTGGAGCTGCGCTCACCAACGCCATACCGTCAAGTTAGCAAGCCTGTAAGCCCCTGTCTACTCCATGGCATTCCATGAAACTCCACGATCCGGCATGAAGGACCGTGAAACGCCCTCCTACTCTCTTAGCGTGGCCAGATATGTCGAGCACACGCGCACCTGGGAGTTCGACGAGGACCGTTCCCGGTGGGAGCAGATCCTCGAAGTCCTCATGGAGCGAATCGACTCGGGCGAGTGGGGACCCAGGTTCAAGATCTCCGAAGTCAAGCTCATGGAAGAGTTCGGAGTCGCCCGCCCCACCATACGCAAGGCCATGGAACGCCTCAGAGGCGCCGGCAAGGTCTACACCGTCCCCAACCTGGGCAGCTTCGTCAAGGCCGAGAACGAGGCCGAATAGAGCGAGGACGCCGACGGTCTCAACGGCAGGCCCTCGGCGGAGTAGGCTCCGGGGACGTGAGCCAGCGGATCGACTACTACAACGACCCGAGCGCGCCAGCAGCCAACAGCCTGGTGCCGTCCGTGAACGTCGTGGTCACCAACGAGGCCGGCGAGCTGCTGCTCATCCGCCGGTCCGACAACGACAACTGGGCCCTACCCGGCGGCGCCATCGACCTCGGCGAGTCCATCCCTCAGGCGGCCATCAGGGAGACGCTCGAAGAGACCGGCATCACGTGTGAGATCACAGGCCTGGTCGGCACCTACAGCGACCCGGGCCACGTCATCCACTACACGAGCAACGACGAGGTCCGTCAGGAGTTCTCCCTCGTCCTCACAGCCCGCCCTGTCAGCGGCCTGCCAACGCCGAGTAGTGAATCACGAGAAGTCCGTTGGGTACCGCGGCACGAGGTAGGCAACTACGGCATGCACCGCTCGATGCGGCTCAGGATCAGTCACTACCTCCAAGGAGGCAACCTGCACATCGGCTGAGCCAGGCCGGGCCAACAGCGCCAACCACGACGCCCTACCTCAAGCAGAGCGCGCATAATCCCAGCTCAGCGCGATGCTAGATCAACTGGATGAGACTTTTCTCCACGGTTTCAAGGGCAGCCCGCCTGCGGCGGCCTGCCGCGCGTCGGGCGGTCGCTGGCCGCGCTGCGGCTCTTCGGCCGGTCGCGGCCAGCGCCGCCCTGCTACCAACTATCGCAAGGCTCCACAACCGGACGATTCACACAAACCACGACACCCGTCTCGAATCCTTCATGTCCTCCTAGGTACACAACCGCGTGCAGTGACTCTTGAGGTCGTGACGATCGCTGACTTCGGTCCCCTCGTATGCGGCTGGGGCGATCGGCTGCCGCGGCCTTCCTTCGTCAGGCCTTGCCACCGGGCTACCTGCTGCATCTGGGACTGCGACCTGGAAGGAGACCTACGGCCTCCAGTGCGCCATGAGGCGCTCTGGCGTATCCCCAGCTGAGCTGGGAGGTGTGGTCGCTCATGAGGTTCCCCAGGGGTTGGCTCACGTAATTCCCCCAGCCCCACCCGCTGACCGCGTGGCCCTCTCGCACGGACACGGCTGAGGCGGTGCCGCGGAGGCCGAATGATCAACGTGACGAGGCCCAGCCACAGCATGGTCATATGGACGGCACAGCCGACCTCAGCGGGCCTAACGGGCCACCGTCGAGTTGAACATCCTCAGCCCAGTCTTCGAATCGTTCGTCGTCTCCGGGACGGACATCACGAGCTACACCGTAGTGCAAGACGAGCGGTCACTGGGGGGATTGCGTGAGCGGATCGCTAGTGGGGGAAGTACGTGAGCGCTGACACCGCCGCCTGCTCAGCTGGAGCGACCCTAGACTGGCTCGAAGTCCACGAGCATGAGGAGCTCGCTCGCTCCGCCACGGTGGTCCTCTCCGGCGTCCGGCGCACCAGCAAGTCCATAGTCAACATGGATGCCCTCCACGCGACCGCTGCCCCGCAGTGGTCAGCGTCCCCTTCGACCGCACCTGGAAGAGGACTCAGAGTTCGACCTGGACCAACTCGCTGTCGCGACGCGTGAGGCGTACCTCCTCTTGGACGCGAGCGTCGGAGGTGGTTTCGCCCAGGTGTCATGATCTGCGAATCGATCGACCGGATCGCCCGCCGTGCTTACGTGGGTACGAAGATCGAGAACAACCTCGATCGGGCGGGTGTGCTCCTGTTCGCCGCCGACGAGCCCATCATGCTGAATGGCATGCCGACCAGAGCGGGCACAGCGGACGGCTTGCGAGCTGACCGACCCAGCGATGGCACTTCACCAACGACTACAAGCTGCGGTTCACGAGCAAATGTGCCAAGCCGCTCTCCGCGGGAGGCCCAGGCCAAGTCGGTTTGTCGGCCTTGGTCGATAATGTAATCAGAAAGTAGGGGGCTGTGTGGCTCTTTGTAGTCATGAACTACCCACTGAGCCGTAGGATTCGGGCCTACGGGCCCTGTTCGCCAGCTGCGGTGGCAGCGCCGATTAAGAACGAGTTGCAGACGAGGACACGGGTAGATGGAGCAGGTCAGCTTGGAAATGGGCGAGGTCAAGGCCGCCACAGCGGAGCCGACTGGGGTGGTGGTCTCCCTGGCTGACGACGAAGATATCGACTTCATCACCGGTAAAAGGATCAAGCTCAAGGGCAATGAGCACGTCCGGCAGGCCGTCGCGAAGGCTCTCGTCTTCGAGTACCGGATCCCAGTCGAGGACATGGCCAGGGACTACCCCATCCCCGTAGACAAGATCGGTCAGCGTAAGGCCACCAAGAAGGCCGACATCGCGATCTTCGAGCATGGGAAGCCGCACACCCTTGACAACCTGCGCCGGGTCGTGATCTGCAAGCCAGAGCCGAAGACCGGGCGGAGCGTCACCAAGCTCCGCACATTCAAGCAGGCATCGGCCGATCTGATAGCGCTGGAAGAACTGCTCGGCACGGAACGCACGCCGTTGGTCCAGTACGGCATGTGGACCAACGGCGTGGACCAGTTCTTCATCTACAAGGACTCCGGTCGATTCGGCGCCAGCTTCGAGCAGCTCTCCAACTGGCCTGTCGGCGACGAGTCCGGCGAGGACAGCCTCGCCCGTCCGTCTGTGGGCCGACTCCGGCTCGGCGAGGCCGGCGCGCTCAAGACCGCGTTCCGCCGCTGCCACAATTACATTCACGGCAACGAGGGCATGCCGAAGGATGCCGCGTTCTGGCAGTTCTTGTATCTGCTCTTCGCAAAGATGCACGATGAGAAGGTCAGCCGTCGCAACCGCAGCGAACCTCAGTTCTATCTGCTCCTTCGCGAGGGAGTGGATAGCAGCGACCTGAAGCCCGTCAGGAAGCGGATCCTCGACCTCTTCGAGGAGGTGAAGCGGGAGTATCACCCTATCTTTACCGCGAGCGACACGATCGATCTGTCCGACCGCGCCATCGCCTTCATCGTCGGCGAACTCGGGTCGTACAACCTGAGCGGCACAGACGCGGACGTCAAGGGGCTCGCCTACCAGGAGCTGGTCGGCACCAACCTGCGTGGCGACCGCGGCCAGTACTTCACGCCACGCGCTGCGGTCGCCCTGATGGTCAAGATCCTCGATCCGCAGGAGGGAGAGACCGTCCTGGATCCCTGCTGCGGAACCGGCGGATTCCTCCGCGAAACCCTGAGGCATCTGCTCGATACCTGGCGCAGGGAGGAAGGGACGACCGGGCAGCCCGACACCATCGAGCAGCTTGACCAGCACCAGGACCGGCTCCAGCGGTACGCTGCGGACCATCTGTTCGGTGCCGACTTCGACCGGTTCCTGGTCCGGGCTGCTGGCATGAGCGTGATGATGCTGACAGGCGCGCCGGGCAAAACCTTCCACATGGACTCCCTGGCCTTCCCCGAGGGGCACCTGGGCGGCGTGGACCAAGCCCGCGAAGAGATTCCGCTGGGCAGCATCGATGTGTTGCTGACCAACCCGCCGTTCGGCACCGATATCAAGATCGAGGAGCTGGACATCCTCCAGCAGTACCACGACGGCGTCGCGCAGTCCTGGACCAGAAACCGGGAGACCGGTGAGCTAGTCATGACTGGTTACTCCTCCGCGATGTCCCCAGAGCAGCTCTTCGTCCAGCGCTCGGTGCAATGGGTGAAGGAGGGCGGCCGGATCGGCATCGTGCTGCCGAACGGGATCCTGTCCAATCCCGGACCCTCCGACGAGTCGATCCGGCGGTGGATCCTGAAGAACTGCTGGATCCTGGCAAGTATCGAGTTGCCGGTTGAAGCGTTCATCTACGACGCCGGGGTTAACATCCTCACCACGCTCCTGTTCCTGAAGCGGAAGACGCGCGAGGAGATCATTGAAGAGGCCATGGCGGCGCCGCAGGATTACCCGGTCTTCATGGCCGTCGCTGAGAAGGTCGGTATCGATCGCCGCGGTAATACCGTCTACCGCCGTCACCCTGATGGGGAAATCATCCTGGAGATCGATCCCACCGAGGAACCCCGGACCTGGGTTCGGAACGGGGAAACCATCAAGGTGCCACCCCGCCTGCACAAGGCCATTGACAATGATCTGCCCGAGATCGCCGAGGCGTACAAGCGTTTCCGCCGGAAGTACCCTGAGCCAGGGCTTCGGCGATGATTACCCGGATCGAGGCGTACGGCTACCGCTGTTTCCCTAGGCTCAGCGTCGATCTGGATCGTTACCACGTCCTGGCCGGGGCTAACGGCGCGGGGAAGACGACGTTGCTCGATATCCCCACGCTCCTGGGCGATCTCCTCAGCCAGCAGCGCGCCGTCGGCGCCTTCCTGGAACGACAGGAGTACGGCAAGTCGGCACGTGCGAACACATTGACCGAGCTTGTCTACAAGGGTCAAGGCGACAGCGTGGCGTTTGCTGTCGAAGCCAAACTTCCCGACGCTGTAGTGGAAGTGTTGGCCGCGGCTAGTCAAGTTATGCTCGGCCGTCGACGGATCCCCACCCATCTGCGGTATGAACTCCGCCTGGAAGTCGGACCGCGTTCACTCGACGTGGCAGACGAGTATCTGTTCCTCTTCTCCGACGCCGGCATCCGCCCGGAACCTGGGAAATTTCCGCAGGGCAGGACGGTCAGCGGCACTGAGCTGGATCCCTCCGTCTGGCAACCGGTGATTCTTCGGGAAGGCCGGTCACCCACGCGGTTCATTCCCGAGACAACTACCCAGCCCGTCGATATCCACGGCACAAGCTCCAGTCGCTATTCGAAACAGGAAACGGCCGATCTGGGAAACGGCATCCCCTTGCGGGTTCCACCGAGCCAACTCGCGCTTGGCGCAGTCCCGGCTGATCCCACTCTTTTTCCTGCCGGGCTCTGGCTCGCCGACCTGCTTCGCGAGGGCGTGGTCTTCTTCACGCCCGATTGGGACGTGCTGCGCCGCGCGGCGGCACCAGGGGCACCCAACCGCTTGGTATCGGGAGGTGAGAATCTGCCGTGGCTCGCGCTCGACCTGGAGCAACGACATCCCGACCGCTTCGCCTCCTGGGTCGACCATGTTCGTACCGCGTTGCCTCAGGTGACCGGGATCAGCGCGACCGAGCGGCTCGACGATCATTATGCCTATTTCTCCGTGGAGTACGCCGGAGGCTACCGGGTCACTTCATCCGGGCTTTCCGACGGCACGTTGCGCATCCTGGCGATGACACTGCTGCCGTACCTCGACGAGGAGGTAATGCCCGGACTGCTCGTCACTGAGGAGCCAGAGAACGGCATCCATCCCCGCGCGATTGAGACGGTTGTCCAGTCGCTGAGTTCGCTCTATGACAGCCAGGTCTGGGTCTCTACTCACTCCCCGATCGTTCTCGCGCACACCGATCTAGCGGACGTGCTGGCCGCCCGGCTCAACAATGACGGCAGCGTCAGCGTAATCCCCGGCAATGAACATCCGCGGTTGCGTGACTGGCAGGGCGCGCTCGATATCGGCACACTGTTCGCCGCCGGAGTTCTATCATGAGAACTGCCATTCGCTCTACCCTCAACTTCGCCTTCCCCAAAGTCGCGGGAGCCCATCCGTGGTCAACTCTTCCCCCCAGTTACAGCGCGATATTGTCTTCCTGGTGGCGGACGGAGGCATGGAGCAGATGCTCCGCGGTTTCTTCGGCCGCGACCAGTTCCATCGTTCCCTCGCGTGTGGCGCGTTCGACTTCGATCCCAGCCAGGACATCGTGGTAGCGCCAACCAAGGATCCCGGGGTATACAGCACGGCACACGAGCTGCTTCGCCCTTACGAGGCGTCGCACCACCGCGCGGTCGTCATGCTGGACGCCGCCTGGGATGGCAGTCCTGGCTCACCCGCGATCTACGACCAGGTCAAGCTAAAACTGACCGGCGTTTGGGACGAATTCGCAGTCGTAGTGATCGACCCAGAGTTGGAAGCCTGGATTTGGCAGGACAGTCCGCATCTCGCTGAGGTCTTCAAATGCCCTGCCGACTTCCGCGCGATCCTTGCCAAGAGCGGCCACTGGCCCGCGACTATGAAGAAGCCCCCGGACCCGAAGGCTGCTCTTGACCACCTGCGCCGCCGCTACAAGCTTAAGATCTTCAACGCGGACTTCCGCAAGCTCGCCGCCAGAATTTCCGTACGGCACTGCGAAGACGCCGCCTTCAACCACCTCTGCAACTACCTGCGCGCCTGGTTCCCAGCGAGCTACGGCCCATCGGAGCACTCGTGAAACTCGCCTCCATCGACAACCCGGTCCGGTTGAGCTGGCTCACCGACCAGAGCCACCGCCTCGACGCCAGCCCCTACTTGTCGGGTTCGTACGAGGCAAAGAAACTCCTAGAACGATTCCCTCGAACACAGCCTCTCATGCAGCTGACCGAGGATAATGCCGGTATATTTCACGCTGGCCGCGTATCTCGCCGTTGGGTGACAGATCCCATTCATGGAATCCCATTCTTTTCTAGCACGGACATTCTTGAGGCAGACTTTTCCCACCTCCCTCTGATTTCCAGAAAATCAGTCAAAGAGAATCCTCGCTTGCTGATTAAGCGAGATTGGACTCTAATCACTCGATCTGGAACAGTTGGAAGAATCGCATATGGGCGCCCCGATTTGGACGGATTTGCTTGCAGCGAACATGTTATGCGCGTAGCTGCTGACGGCAAGAAGATCTTGCCGGGATATCTCTATGCTTTCTTGAGTAGCCGCTATGGAATCCCGATGATCATCAGCCAGGCATCCGGGTCGATCATTCAGCATATCGAGCCTGATAGTATCGCCGATCTACCGATTCCCCGGTTTGACGGCGATGTAGAGACCCGGATTCACGAGTTGATCCAGTGGGCTGCCGAACTTCGTGCCAAGTTCCAGGCCGGAGTCAACGCCGCCACACGTGATCTCTTCGAGAGCGCAGGGATCCCCGAACTTCTCGACCTGCGCTGGCATGACCAGCCAAGAGATGTGGATTTCACCGTCTCTCACTTGAGGCCAGAAACACTACGTGCGCTGAACTACTCTCCCCGCATTAAGCGTATTATCGAGCGCATAGGGGCGGTCCCCCATCGAACTCTGGGTGCCATCTGCACCGGCGGACAACTAAGTCGCGGGAATAGATTTGTTCGCATCGACAGCGCCCCCCAGCATGGAATCAAGCTTGTCGGCCAGCGCCAAGGATTCTGGACAAGACCAGAAGGGCGTTGGATCACACTAAAACCTGGCGAACTTACCCAGGTTCTCGCCAAGGACGAAACCGTCCTAATGGCAGCCAGGGGAACTCTCGGCGAGCACGAAGTGTATTGTCGGTCCTTGTTCGTTACGGGATCATGGCTCAAGAATGCCTACTCAGAAGACTTCCTTCGTATCGTATCAGGGGATCCGCAATATCCCGGTGCCTATCTTTTCGCCTTCCTTCGATCCGAAGCAATGTTCCGGGTCTTCCGCTCCATGAGTACAGGCGGAAAGCAACAGGACATCCATGAAGGGCTTCGCCAGCGGATTCCCGTGCCGGAATGCACTCTCGCCGATCGGGAACGGATCGCCGAGACGGTTCGGCAGGCGTATCGGTGGCGGGATGAGGCCGATGTGAAGGAAGATCAGGCGTTGGCTCTGTTGGATGACGCGGTGCGAGAGGCGGCACGGTAGGTATGGCGCAGATCCTCGGTGGCGGCCCCCCGGTCAACGAGGCCGAGCGTCAGGCGATCGCCTACTTTCGCGACCATGCCCCGGATTACTGGCTCGTCCTGCACAACATTGAGCTCCCGGTGCGCGGCGGCGTCTACGAGGTCGATCTCGCTGTCGTCACCGACCATGCCCTCTGCCTCATCGACGTCAAAGGCGTCCGTGGGCGAGTGGAGGTCATCGGGGGCAAGTGGTACCCGTCGCGGCGTGCGTCATACGGCTCGCCTGTGGCGAAGCTGCGCGGACACGCCAAGGCACTGAAGGGCGTTCTCGAACGAGCGGATCCGGCGTTGAGTCGGGTCTTCGTTGACGCAGTGGTGCTGCTGACCGCCGATGATGCCCAGTTGATCGACACCAACAACCGCCCGGAAGCCGACGCCAACCATACGGCCACGCTCCTCGACGTGGTCCGGATGCTTCAGGACGTCTCGCGGGTCCGGACGGGCTTCGTCCGCGACATCAGGCCCTACAGCGAAAAACTGGTGACCGCGCTTACCGGGAGCGTCCAGCATCCGACCGGACCGCAGCGGTTCGGAAACTGGGAAGTTGTCGAACGGCTCGGCGGGACCGACGAGGTCACCGAGTATCGCGCGGTCAACGCGACGACGCGGTCCGGAGACAAGGTCAGGCTCCGGGTCTATCGCGCCGACCCGTTCCTGCCGGAGGCGCAGCGGGCCGCTGAACGGCTCGCCATCGCGAACGCGTACGAAGTTCTGACCCAGATGCCGCCGCACGAGTGCGTCGTCGGACGCCGTGATTTCTTCGCCATCGAGGACGAGAGCCAGTTCGTCCTCGTCCTGGAGGATGTGCCCGGCAAAGCCCTCCGAGTGTTCCCCGTCAATCACAGAAGCGCCCTCACCGCCGACGCCAAACTCAGGGTGATCGGAGATCTGCTTCGAGGCCTCGCGCACGCGCACGCGTACCGGGTGATCCACCGGGCGCTGTCCCCTGACGCGGTGCTGGTTACCGGAGCCAGCAAGGCCTTGCTGACCGGATTCGACTATGCCCGCCCAGAGGCTCCACGTGATCACACCGTCGTCAACCGACTGGCGGAAATCCTGGATCCCGTCTATGTCGCTCCCGAATGTCAGGAGCGAGCACAGGCGATGAACCGCGCCTCCGATGTCTACTCGGCAGGGATAATCGCGTATCAGCTGCTCACCGGTGAGCTGCCCTTTGTCTCCACCGCCGATCAGTGGGAGCGCGGGAGCGTTCTGCCTCCTGAGCCGATGGCCAACGCCGGCCTCCCAGAGCCCATTGTCGAGCTGTTGCAAAAGATGTGCGCCCGCGCGCCATCCGCACGCCCATCGGCGGCTGACGCGCACAAGGCGCTGACCCTCGCGAGAAGGGGCCGGCTTCCCAGCCAGGACAGCGGGTCGAACGGCACTCCATCAGGCGGCGTTAGCAGCGCCGCGGGCGGCGCGGGGTTGGCTCCCGACTATGACAACCTTCCCGATGGCTATCAGCTCACCTCGCAGTACACGGTGCAACGCAAGCTCGGCAAGGGCACGTTCGGTGCGGTCTATCAGGTCTTCGACAACCTCGCCGGGACCGACCAGGCCATCAAGATCGTGATCAGAGACCGCGACTCGGTGGTGGAACGCCTTCGTCAGGAATATCAAGTCCTGCGCGGGCTCTCCCACCCGAATGTCGTCAAGGTCGAGGGAGCTTCCTACCTCGACGGCGGAACGTATCCGTATCTCATCTTCGAATACCTGGATGGGCAGGAAGTCGGAACTCTAATCAAGGGTCGGCCCCTCGGTCCGGCCGACGCCGTCAAGCTCGCAGCCGATGTGGCGCGGGGGCTGGTCTACCTGCACGAGCAGGGCGTGTATCACTGCGACATCAAACCGCGCAATCTCATGCGTACCGACAACGGCTGCAAGATCATCGACTTCAACGTCGCGGTGACTGCCGGATCGAGCCTGTCCAAAGCGGGAGGAACCACCCCCTACGCCCCGCCCGATCGTCCCGTCGGACCGCCCAGCACCGCCGACCTCGTGGACCGGGACATCTACTCGCTCGGCGTGACCTTCTACGAGGTGCTGACCGGGCTGTGGCCGTTCGCCTCAAGGGGCGGCGCCGACATCGGCGAAACCCCGACCGACCCGACCACACTTCATGGGCTGACGGATCTCGCGCCGGAACTCGCCGCGGCGGCAATGAAGGCGATCGCTCCGCTGCGTGGTGCCCGATTCACCAGCGCGGCCGAATTCCTGGCCGCGCTGGAGGCGATCGGGGAGAACGTCCACCGGCGACTGCCCCTGCTGGTGCCCGACCCACGTCCGAGACCGTCGGCACACAGCATCAATCCGTTCGTCGACCACTTGAAGTCGCTCTACAGCCAGAGCACCAGCAGTAACGCGGGTACCCGTAGCCAAGGCGCGTATGACCTCTACGTCGCAACTCAACTCGACACCAGGCTCATCCCGGACGTGCTGGCTGGCAGATACCGGCTGGTCGTGATCACCGGTAACGCCGGAGACGGCAAGACTGCCTTCCTGGACAATCTGATCAAGAAGGCGGAGAAGAGTGGTGGTGTCAGAGGTGAGCCCCGCGACAACGGCGTAGACATCCGCCTGCTCGACGGCCGATGGCTGCGGACCAACCATGATGGCAGCCAGGACGAGGGCGAAACGGCCAACGACGAGGTTCTCCTTAACTTCTTCGCCGCGTTCGCCGGAGATTCGGAGGAGTTCCCTGACTCTGGGGAAACCCGGCTGATCGCAATCAACGAGGGACGGCTCGTCGATTTCATCGCCACCCACGAGAAGGCGTTCGGCCGGCTGGGGCAAGCCGTACGAGACGGCCTGAAAGGTGATCTCGCGCGAGATGGCGTCGCGGTGGTCAACCTCAACCAGCGCAGCGTCGTCGCGGTCACCGACGAACAGTACGGGTCGTCGATCTTCGATCGGATGCTGGCCCGAATGACCGACAAACAATTCTGGGCCGAGTGCGAATCCTGCGAGCTGGTCAAAACGTGCTACGCACCGCACAACGCCCGGACATTGGCACACCCCAGCGCGGGTCCGAAGGTCGTCGCCAGGCTACGTGAGCTCTACACACTCACGCACCTGCAGGGCAAGCTGCATATCACGATCCGGGACCTGCGCTCGACACTGGCCTACACTCTCACCTCCGGTCGGGACTGCGCGGAGATTCACGATCTCTATCGCGCCGGGACCCCGGAGGAAATTCTCTCCGGCTTCTACTTCAACAGCTGGAGAGGAGCGTCGGACACCGAGGACCGTCTGCTGACTTTACTGCGCGAGGTGGACGTCGCCCGCGTGCCGGACCCCGCGCTGGATCGCAGGCTCGACTACGTCGGGCCGGATGCGGGACAAGCGGTCATGACAGTGGACCAGCGTGGCTCCTACGATGTCGAGCTGTTGAACGCGCTCTTCTCGCGTCTGTCGCGGAGCACGACCGCGGGCGCACGCCGGCCCTCCGCACACATGTCCTACTTGGCCTCGGCCAGGCGACGCTTCTTCTTCGAATGCGTGGACGACCTCCGGTCGGAGCGCATGCTGCCCTACCGCTCCGCCGGCCGTTTCCTCTCCCTGCTGGAGAATCCAGCGCAGGTCGCAGTGCACCTTCCGGAACTCGTCGCCGCGATCAACCGCGGTGAAGGGCTGTCTGACCCCCGGCAACTCGGCGATGATCTCGCCCTGCAGATTCGAAAGGTCGTCGGAGGAACTATCCGCAGTTACCGGCTTTTCCGGGCCTCTACCCTCAGTCTCTCCGCGTACGGCGCCACCGGCTCTCCCTATCTGGAGCAGCAGCCAGACGGGCTCGTCCTGCGGTTCGAGGATGGCGATCACTCAGCTGAACTGCGGATCCAGCTCGACCTTTTCGAACTGCTGCACCGGCTGCAGGGCGGCTATCTTCCCGGAGTGGCCGAGCAGCAGGGGCTCTATCTTGGGCTGACCATTTTCAAGAACCAATTGTCCGCCACGCCCTACCAGGAGGTAGTGCTCACCACCGGCGGCCAGGATCTGAGAAAAGTCTCTCGGGAGTCGAGTAACCGTCTGGTCATGCAGGTCATTCCGATGCGATCAGCGGCAGGAAGGGGCGAAGACGATGCATAAAGATCACAAGGAATTTCGCTTTCCTGGTGTGAGCTATCTGGACTACAAACAGGTGGAGATGGACCGGGTTCTCACCGCGTTCATGCCCCGGCTCTGGTTCCAAGGCAGGTCCAGTGTCATCTCCAGGACCGCTGATCTTACCGTCGAGGACTTCGCCGAAGCTTTCCTGGAACATCCCGAGTCATTCAGTGGCTTCGATTCCGACACGACCCGGCGCTGGCTGGAGACCCATCTCCTGGACGTGGTCAACCGGGGCAAGAGCACACAGGCAGTAGCCGGACTTCGGCCACTACATGGTTTCACCTACCGCTTCAGAAATTCCCGCAGGTCCCGCCCCTATAACGCGGACGAGCAGCTTTACGCCATGCTCCTGCATGCCTCACGAGGGCGTGGCGCAACGACGCTTCAGCTGTTGCGCGAATTTTTCTTCGAGGGAGCGGATCGGCGAACCGAAGCTCCGCAACTGGGTGTGGAAATCGATGTAGAGACCCAGGCACTGATCAACCTCTCGGTGGCGGAGCGGGGCGCCATCACTGATCGGGAAGCTCGCAAGGTGGCACCATTCCGCCCACCGCTCTACCCCGAGGCCTCCGATCTGCTCGCCGATGACGTGCTGCGACTGCTCCGTCACCAAAACCATGTGCCCCGGACCGTGCTGATCGACTATCTGAAGATCCTATTCGCCTTTCATCTCGCGCTATACCATCTGCGGATCACGAAGTCGTTGCCAGCCCTGCTCAAGGGCAGCCCGTCGGTTGAGCACGGGTTCTTCCTCGACGTCGCCGGAATCACCGCCACGCCGGTTGCCCGGCTGGCCGAACGGAGCGCGGCCTCCTGGTTCAACCGCATCCCTGAGTTCGTCCGAGCGACCTTCGCTGTACGGAAACTCGATGAGTTCGCCGCCCAGCTGGCCGATCTCGGGAAGCTTCCCCGGCCTGCTCGAAACTTCTTCCGCGTGGACGAATTGCTGGCGCTCCAGGGTCCGGCGTGGGAAGCCGACCGGAGGAATTTCTTCGGGCGGCGCCTCTCCGGACTGATGGAGGAGCTTCGAGGTGCCGACGGTGGGGTGGACGAGCAGATCTCACAGATCGTCAAACTCGGACTAGACGACTTCACCACCTACATCGAAGTCATCGCCGCGCGGCGGGTGAAGTTCCATCGCCAATATCTCAGGGAGTGCCTGGACTCACTGCTGTTGAAGAACCGGCCAGGAGCGATGATCGCACAGCCCAACAAGGGCGACCGACGGTTCATCCTGGATAGTCGGCTACTTGAGGTCCTGCTCCAGCTCTCCCTGCTGCGGCAGAGCCCCGGTGGGGGATTTCAAACTGCACCGCTTCGTGTGGATGAGTTCCTTTCAATCCTGCGTAACCGCTATGGCATCTATATCGATCAGTTGCCGCCAGGTGATGGCTTCGAACGGGCGACCATCACAGACCAGCGGGCGCTGAAGGCGAACCGCGACGCCTTCACATCGCGGCTCCGCGAGATTGGTTACTACTCGGATCTCTCTGACGCGTACCTCACCCAGACCATCATCCCTCGCTACACCATTGGATCAACGCGATGAGCAACGGTCTTCGCGAACTACGCGATGATGACCTGGACGCGGCGCTGGAAGCAGCCCTTACCCCACGGCTGACAGGGATTCTGGAAGCCCGGCAAGCTGGGCACTGCATGCGGATCACGGACCTTGGCGCGGCCCTTGCGATCCGGCTCTGTCGCCGGGTGCGTGCGGCGGTGAGCCACAACGCCCAAGTCTATGTACTGGGTGAGTCTCCCGACGTGCCCGCCGAGGTGGGGGTCAGCAGCACCAAGCTCGTCGAGCTCCGTAACCCGGACGCACGTGGCCGGCAGCGGCCCCCGCTGCTAGCCTTCGTCCCACCAGGTACGCATGCCAGCGCGGAGGACTCTTTTGGCATCGCCACCTTCGAAGAGCTCAATCTCGGCGATGTCTACCACGATCTTGCTGGCCGGATCCGCCGAGAGCTTCCCCTTGAGCTGGGATACGGCATCGATAGCCTGTTCACTGCTCTCAACGATCAGAAATGGGCCTATAGCGAGTCTTACGCACGCGCCCGGTATCTGTTGACGATCCGACTCAACGAGAATGACCCGGTGGCAGCTGGGGCAGCGCTCTTCGAACTCGGTCTGATCCCTGACTTTGATCTGTTCAAGGATCCCGCACAGGTGCTGACGCGGGCAGCCCGCAACGTCAGGCAGATGCAGATCCTGAACCGGCACGAGTCTTCAGAGCGGTCGCGGGTCATCGAACTCCAGCTCAGCGATACTGACTTTCAGTCGAAGCTGGCCGCATTCGTCGTTGGCGTCGGTCTGGAGGATCCTCGGGAGTGGACCCGTCGCATTGTGGTGGACCGCGCGAACTGGCGGCTCGCATTCCAGCACTGGCCGCTTCGCGTGGAACGCCCAGTGCAAGAGATCCGCATCACCGTCGGCGAAGTCGACCTCCCGCGAGCGGGCGACCGTCCCGAGCACGCCGAAAGCCCGGCTCTGCGAAATCTCACCGGACAGCTTTTCCTGATCGCGGGAAAACAAGGACCTACTCAGCTTCCCCTTACCTTCCAGGTAGCACCTGATCCACGACAGGTACCGGGCCTCGTGAAGTTCAGCGTCCAGCTCTGGTCGGAGGAATTCGGGCAGACCGGCGTCGCCTCAGCGGCCGTGGCGGGCAAGACAGGGAAGACCTCATACAAAACCACGCTCAAGAAGCTCCGCGCCGCCAACCTCGAAGAGGGCTGGCACTTCGTCCGGGTCGTTCCACTCGACGACGAGGGGCTGCCGATGGCGACGCAGCCCGGCCCCAATGACGAGCAGCCCCTGAACGAAAGCGACCGGTTCTTCGTCATCGTCGATGACGAAATGGACGACCCCCCTCCACAGAACCGAGCGGGGAAAGACATTGGCGTCACGCACGCGTTGCGCAGGTTGGGATTCGCCGCGCTCGCGGACGGGCGTGACTGGCGTGCCATCCATTGCCGATCCGTTGCGTGGAAGAGCGCGCAGGGGGCCGGGAGGAACACTCTGGTGGCCGCGTTCGGCGCGCACGGCTCAACGGAAATCGGGGTCTCCCCCGCGCTGGCCGACCTGCAGCGTGCGATTCTCGGCGATCCGGATAGCATCTGCCGCTGGCGGCTGCCTATCAAAGGTGGACAGGCCGATGCGCCCACACCGGAGCTCCTGCACTGGTCAGGGGAGATCGATGGTGACGAGAAGTTTCTCGCGACACGAGCCGCATTGTTCGCCGCTATCAGAGGAGCCGAAGGGCTGATCGTCGAGGGTGCTGACTTCAACACCCTCCGTGACCTGATCCATGCCTACGCGATGGCGTATTGGGAGTTGCTGCGAGCGCGCCTCCAGCGCGCCGAACGGGCGGGTGACGACGAACTCCCCGCCTACCTTCGCGGCTTGAACGCACTTCTTCAGATCGATACCGTCGAAGCCGACTGTGTCAGCCCCGAGGGCATCCATCGGCTGGTGACCATAGTGGCACCGACACACCCCCTCCGGCTCCTCTGGCTGGCCACCTGGGCTGAACTCGGACGCCACTGGTTGGACAACGCTGCGGAGAATGACCCAGACGCGCTCAATATCGCATGGCACACCCTGGTGGGGATGACTCCGCTGGGATTTCCCATCGCAGTACCGCGCGACGGCAGGCAGCTCAGCATCGCGGCAAGTGACCTCAGCCCCTTCTGGGGTGTCTGTCTGCCGACCGACACGGATGATCCGCAAGGCCTCCTGGCCGAACTCGCTGCCGGGCTACGCCTTCCTGATAGGTGGCTCGGCGGACAGGCCGTCTCGGGGCGTCAACTCGCCAATCGGGTTGCACGGTATGTGATGCTTCACCCGTATGTCGGCACACTCGTGATCAGCGCGGTGAACGCGGGAAGCGCCGATCACCTCGCCGACATGCTGGTCGACCTCGCGTCTCAGAAAGAGACCAAGGACGTCAACTTTGACTTGCGACTTTTCACCCATGAGCCGAATGCCCAAGGGCAAGGTGACGCCCTGGCCGCGCTGCTACGCGGTGAATGGAGCACGGCTGCCGCCGCCGAAGCATTTCATACGCGATCCAAGTCCGGAATCGTTCCCAAGCTTGCGGTGGCCATACGCCCACTGAGTGAATTTCGTGCGGCAACCAGCGAGCATCCGGCACACGTCACGTTCCTGTTCGACGCGTTCAGCGGGGAAACCTTCACCGCCGCTCGCGGTGAAGAAGCCGCGATGACGCCCGTTCATGGGCTCCGTCAGGACGTGACCGTCATCTACGCCGAGGACGTCCAGAACACCGCCGAGGAGACGGACGGCGAACGAGCCACGTGGCGCAAACTGCCCCGGCACGGCCCCGCATACCCGATTCCTGGTGCTGAGGAATTCTCCGATCTGCTGGCCGCCCTACCCCAAGCGATCTCTGCTGCCGCTGCCGCGGTGACAACGGGCGAAGTGGGCACGGGCCTGGTCCCGCAAGTCACGCTAGCGCTCACTCCGCAGGACAACACCCTTCTTCACCAAGCGCACCGGTCCAGCGACTGGGTCGTCACAGTCGATCGGACGCTGGGCGTGGAATATTTCGACCGGCCGAGCAGCGAGAAACGACCCGACTACGTAATTGATTTCGATGTTGAGAGCGCCGAGGGGCTAGGCCATCACATCGTGGTCAGCTCCCGGTCTGTCGACGAACTTCGTGCCCTCATGGCTCCCGTCATCGCGCAGCATGGGCTGACGCTCGATCCGCGGCACACCACGACCTTCTTCGATCAACTCCGGCTACTCTCCGGACGGCTCGCCTTCAAACTCGCCTCAGCGGCGTCCACCGCGCAGACCGAAGTTCTGGGCCTGTCTCTGGCCCGGCTCTTTCTCGATTACCAGGGAGTTCTCGCCGATCAAATCGTCATCCCGCTGGACGCGCACCTTGAACTCTATCGGGGCCCACGCCAGCGGGTTGACGAGGTGGGCGAAGCGATCGGGTTCAAACGTGCCGATCTAGCCCTTTTTGGACTCAATGCCCGGAACCGCACCCTCACGTGCCGGTTGGTCGAGGTGAAGTGCTATCGCAACCTGTCGGCGTATCCGCAGCTCAAGGAGGAGATGACTAAGCAGGTCAACGAGAGCGCAGCTGTACTCGCCGAACATTTCGACCCACGGCGTACTCAGCCTGATCGGCCTGATCGTGCGGTGAAAAACGCCGAACTCGCAACGCTGCTCCGCTCCTACCTGGGCCGTGCCGTGCGGCATGGAACAATGCGAGCGGACGCCGCCCGGGAGGCGCAATGGATGCTTGACCGGCTCGACGGTGGCTACCGGTTGGAGTTCACCCGGACTGGTCTGGTCTTCGATCTCGCCAGCAACGGGTCGGGCTTGGAGGTGGAAGATGGCATTGAGTTTCACCGTGTTGGAAAGAATCTCGCGGAAGAGTTGATCGAAGCCGTTCCGACCGATCCTGTTCTTGACTCCCGCGCCACGTCCGCGACCCTGGGCGCTCTCGCGCTGTCCGTTCCACGGCTGACCGATGCCGCCTTCCGTGCACCAACGCGTACTCACGAGGTGCCCGATGATCCGATCCTTCCCGTCGATCCCGACGAGGACCTCGCGCCCGCAGTCGATGACGACCTGGGGTCTTCCCGGATAGAGCCGACAGCCCAACCGCAGGAACCGGAAATTCCAGAGGACCTCCACGTCGGCAGCGATCCCGCGCTGGAAACATCTATGAAGCACCCCGTGATCTCTGAGCTAGAAGCTGTCAGACAACCAGAGTCAGTGCGCCGGCCCGAAACCGAACCACCGGACATCTTCCTAGGATCCAGTACTCCGTCACCTCAGTACGGTGTTCTCGGGGAGATCGCTGGACGGCGTATTGCCCTGGACCTCAATGAGACTCACACGATCAGCCTCTTCGGTGTTCAAGGCGGCGGGAAGAGCTACACGCTTGGGTCGATCATCGAGGCCGCCTCGCTCGCCGTCCCGTTGGTCAATGAATTGCCGCACCCTCTCGCGACGATCGTGTTCCACTACAGCCCGACTTTGGATTATGCGCCGGAATTCACCAGCATGGTCGCGCCGAACGACAATGCCGCTCAGATCGCTCTGCTTCGGGAGCGCTATGGGGCAGCGCCCGCAGCGCTTCAAGATGTCGTGATGTTGGTGCCAGCCGATCAGCTTGATCAGCGTCGTGCGGAATATCCCAGTATCGAGGTCCTCCCGCTTAAGTTCGGTTCCAGTGAGCTTCGCGCAGAACACTGGCGCTTCCTAATGGGGGCTATCGGCAACCAGTCCACCTATATCCGGCAACTTCAGCGAATAATGAAGGCACACCGCAACGATTTGCGGCTTGAAATCATCCGTCATGGAGTGGAACAATCCGGGCTCTCCGACAACCTAAAACAACTCGCCCAGCAGCGACTCGACCTCGCGGAGGAATATATTGACGACGGCGCACGAGTAAAGGAACTGGTGCGACCAGGTCGTATGATCATTGTTGACCTGCGAGACGAGTTCATTGAGAAGGACGAAGCGCTCGGACTGTTTGTAGTCCTCATGCAGCTCTTCGCCGAGGCTCAAGACAATGGCCGACGTTTCAACAAGCTAGTGGTTTTTGATGAAGCCCATAAATATATCGAGAGTCCCGACCTCGTGGCCGGACTAGTGGAAAGTGTCCGCGAAATGCGACACAAGGGCATGAGTGTCCTGGTCGCCAGCCAAGATCCCCCTTCCGTGCCGATCTCCCTTATTGAACTCTCCAATCATGTGATCTTGCACAAGTTCACGTCACCGGCCTGGCTAAAACATCTGCAGAAGGCAAACGCGTCCCTGGCTGATTTGACATCTACCAAGATGGCAGCGCTAGCACCCGGCGAGGCCTATATTTGGTCCAGTAAAGCGACCGACTCCGCGTTCACCCGAGGTGCCGTCAGGGTACGCTTCCGCCCTCGCATCACCCGCCACGGAGGCGGCACCAAAACTGCCGTCAGCTGAGCGTATTTTGGGCATTTTCGTGCACCTGGCGGAGGAAGGATCGGTAGTGTCGCACCCCAACCCTGCCCAGAGCTGAGGACGCGTTCTGTTCCGGGCGGTCTCGCTTCGGTGCCACCAGCAGCTTTAACCCGAGTTTCGCAGTTAGTGGGCAGACGAGAGCGCTGAATTGGGTGTTTGACCTGGGACAACGGGCGTGGGAGAGCCTGCGAGTCGTGTGTCCACGCCTGTGTGCTGGGTTCTTGCTGGTCGGAG
>NZ_JBQQCB010000020.1:0-141328 GCF_052246675.1 Nonomuraea sp. KM90
CCTGGCCAACATCCATCCACGATGGACATCAACCAAAGGAATCCGTCACAATCAATCCATGACGGGGTTGTGCATCATGCACTGGCTTTTAACACACTGTTGAGTTCTCAAGAAACGGACGCGTACATCCGCACCGAGATCCCTTCCGGACCCCAGTGCGAGAGGCGCACATTTCGTTTCCTTTAGACTACCAGATCCGGACGATCCTTGTCAAACCGCCCGATCCGGGAGCTTCCGGACCCGCCTCGCTTGGAGGCAACCCTGCTAACTTACTCTAACTTTCGGCTCTTGTCCAACCGCGCGGCTGGCGCAACCCGGAAGTCGGGGTTTGTTCACAGGGATGTCAGGGCTGATTGGCCCCGCGTTGAAAACTGTAGCAGCCTCAGGCCCGTGGAAGGTCCATCTTCGGTAACGAATGGACCTTCCCCTCGTACGTACGGTTCAAACACCCAGCCCGGCGAGCTGAGCCTCCAGCCGCTCGATGTCGGCGGACGCCTGCTCGGCCCGGCTCCTGACCTTGTCCACCACGTCCTGCGGCGCCTTGGCCATGAACTGCTCGTTGCCCAGCTTGGCGGCCACCTGGGCGGCCTCCTTGCGCGCGGCCGCGAGATCCTTCTCCAGGCGCTTGCGCTCCGCGGCGACGTCGATGGCGCCGGCGGTGTCGATCTCCACCGTCACCGCCCCCACCGCGAACCGCGCCGTGGCGTTGAACGACTCCGACGGGTCCGTCAGGCGCAGCAGCGCCCAGATCGCCGACTCCTGGCCGGCCAGCGGCGTGCCGCTCAGCCCGAGCCGCGCGGCCACCTTCTGGCCCGGCTTGAGCCCCTGGTCCGACCGGAACCGGCGGACCTCCGTCACCAGCTCCTGCAGTGCCTCGATCTCCGCCTCGGCCGCGCGGTCCGCGTAGCGCGCCTCGGCCACCGGCCACGGCGCCACGACGAGCGATTCGCCGCCGGTGACGGCCCGCCACAGCTCCTCGGTCACGAACGGCACCAGCGGATGCAGCAGCCGCAGGATGGCGTCGAGCACGTGGCCGAGCACCAGCCGGGTGTGCTCCAGCCCCTCACCGAGCTGGATCTTGGCCAGCTCCAGGTACCAGTCGCAGACCTCGTCCCACGCGAAGTGGTAGAGCAGGTCGGACGCCTTGGCGAACTCGAACTCCTCGAAAGCCGCGTCGGCCGCCGTGACGACGGTCTGCAGGCGCGACAGGATCCACCGGTCGGCCGCGGTCAGCTCGGCGCCGTCGAGTGAGCCCACGGCGGCGCCGTTCATCAGGGCGAACCTGGTGGCGTTCCAGATCTTGTTGCAGAAGTTGCGGGAGCCGGCCGCCCATTCCTCGCTCACCGCGACGTCGGAGCCGGGGTTGGCGCCGCGCAGCAGGGTGAAGCGGGTGGCGTCGGCGCCGAAGCGGTCGATCCAGTCGAGGGGATCGACCACGTTGCCGAACGACTTGGACATCTTCTTGCCGTACTGGTCGCGGACCATGCCGTGCAGGGCGACGACGCGGAACGGCGGCTCTCCGTCCATGGCGTAGAGCCCGAACATCATCATCCTGGCGACCCAGAAGAACAGGATGTCGTAGCCGGTGACCAGCACGGACGTCGGGTAGAAGCGCGCCAGCTCGGGTGTCTGGTCGGGCCAGCCCATCGTCGAGAACGGCCACAGGCCGGACGAGAACCAGGTGTCGAGGACGTCGGAGTCCTGCGTGTAGCCGGCCGGCGGCTCCTCGTCGGGGCCCACGCACACGACCTCACCGGCGGGGCCGTACCAGACCGGGATGCGGTGACCCCACCAGAGCTGCCGGGAGATGCACCAGTCGTGCATGTCGTCGACCCAGTCGAAGTAGCGCTTGGCCAGCTCCGGCGGGTGGATGCGGGTGCGCCCGTCGCGGACGGCGTCGCCCGCGGCCTTGGCCAGCGGCGCGACGTTGACGAACCACTGCAGCGACAGCCTGGGCTCGACCACGGTCTTGCAGCGCGAGCAGTGACCGACCGAGTGCACGTAGGGCCGCTTCTCCGCGACGATCCTGCCATCGGCGCGCAGCGCGGCGACCACGGCGGGCCGGGCCTCGAAGCGGTCGAGCCCCTGGAACGGCCCGTGAGCGGTGATCACGCCGCGCTCGTCCATCACCGTCAGCGACGGCAGCGAATGGCGCCGGCCGATCTCGAAGTCGTTGGGGTCATGGGCGGGGGTCACCTTGACCGCGCCGGTGCCGAACGCCGGATCGACGTGCTCGTCGGCGACCACGGGGATCATGCGGCCGGTGAGCGGCACCTCCACCATCGTGCCGATCAGGTGGGCGTAGCGCTCGTCGGAGGGGTGCACGGCCACGGCGGTGTCGCCGAGCATGGTCTCGGCGCGCGTGGTGGCGACCACGATCTCGTCGGAGTAGCGGATCGAGACGAGCTCGCCCTCGTCCTCGCTGTGCTCCACCTCGATGTCGGACAGCGCGGTCAGGCAGCGCGGGCACCAGTTGATGATCCGCTCGGCGCGGTAGATCAGCCCGTCGTCGAACAGCTTCTTGAAGATGGTCTGCACGGCCCGCGACAGCCCCGGGTCCATCGTGAACCGCTCGCGCGACCAGTCGACACCGTCGCCGAGCTTGCGCATCTGGCCGAGGATCCGGCCGCCGGACTCCTCCTTCCACTCCCAGACCCGCTCGACGAACGCCTCGCGCCCCAGGTCGTGGCGGGACTTGCCCTGCTTGGCCAGCTCGCGCTCGACGACGTTCTGGGTGGCGATGCCGGCGTGGTCCATGCCGGGCAGCCACAACGTCTCGAGGCCGCGCATGCGCGCGCGGCGGGTCAGCGCGTCCTGGATGGAGTGGTCGAGGGCGTGCCCGATGTGCAGCACGCCCGTCACGTTGGGCGGCGGCAGGACGATGCTGTACGGCTCGCGCGAGCTGCCCGGGTCGGCGCGGAAGTAGCCTTCGGATACCCAGCGCTCGTAGCTACGGGTCTCGACGTCGGCCGGTGTGTACTGGGTAGGCAGCTCTGGCGTTGTCACAGTGACCAATTCTAGGGAGGCGGGCAAGCGAAACGCCCCATGGTTCGAAACCACGGGGCGTTCGCGGAACCGCAGGCGAGTGTCAGGCCGACTTCTCGCGCGGCGTGCGCTGCTGCTTGGCGGCGAGCTGGTCGCGCGGCACGAGCGTCGGGATGGCGTGCTCGAGCACCGACTCGCGGGTGATGACCACCCGGGCGACATCCTGCCTGGAGGGCACCTCGTACATGACGGACTGGAGCACCTCCTCCAGGATGGCGCGCAGCCCGCGGGCGCCGGTGCCGCGCAGGATGGCCTGGTCGGCGATGGCCTCGAGGGCGCCGTCGGTGAACTCCAGCTCCACCCCGTCGAGCTCGAGCAACTTGCGGTATTGCTTGACCAGCGCGTTGCGCGGCTCGGTGAGGATCTGGATGAGCGCCTCACGGTCGAGGTTGTGCACCGAGGTGATGACCGGCAGGCGGCCGACGAACTCGGGGATCATGCCGAACTTCAGCAGGTCCTCCGGCATCACGTCGCCGAAGATGTCGGCCGTGTCGACCTCTTCCTTCGACCGGATGATGGCGTTGAAGCCGATGCCCTTCTTGCCGATGCGCGACTCGATGATCTTTTCCAGACCGGCGAACGCGCCACCGCAGATGAACAGCACGTTGGTCGTGTCGATCTGGATGAACTCCTGGTGCGGGTGCTTGCGGCCGCCCTGCGGAGGCACCGAGGCCGTGGTGCCCTCCAGGATCTTCAGCAGCGCCTGCTGCACACCCTCGCCGGAGACGTCGCGCGTGATCGACGGGTTTTCGCTCTTGCGAGCGATCTTGTCGACCTCGTCGATGTAGATGATGCCGGTCTCGGCCTTCTTGACGTCGTAGTCGGCGGCCTGGATGAGCTTGAGGAGGATGTTCTCGACATCCTCGCCGACGTAGCCCGCCTCGGTCAGCGCGGTGGCGTCGGCGATGGCGAAGGGTACGTTGAGCATCTTCGCCAGGGTCTGCGCCAGCAGCGTCTTGCCCGAGCCGGTGGGCCCGAGCAACAAGATGTTGCTCTTGGCCAGCTCAAGGCCGTCGTCTCTGCCCCGGTCACCGGACTGCACCCGCTTGTAGTGGTTGTACACCGCCACCGAGAGAGCCTTCTTCGCCTTGTCCTGACCGATGACATAGGCGTCGAGGAACTCGTAGATCTCCCTCGGCTTGGGCAGGTTGTCCCACTTGAGCTCGGAGGACTCGGACAGCTCCTCCTCGATGATCTCGTTGCAGAGATCGATGCACTCATCGCAGATGTAGACGCCTGGACCGGCAATGAGCTTCTTGACTTGCTTCTGACTCTTTCCGCAGAAAGAGCACTTCAGCAGGTCTCCCCCGTCGCCGATGCGTGCCACCCCAGATACTCCTTTGCGTGGGACCGCCCTGCTTGCTCCCGCGAGCAGTGTCTCCGGACATCCTCCGGACTAGGCCGAACCGCTCAGGTTTCGACGTTACCGTCTTCTGGGCCCTCAGTGAGCCCCCTAGCGGCGAGTCGCACCGGAACGTGCCCTATAGGGCAGCGCTCCGGTGCGTCACGTCTCGTCTAGGAAGCTACGGCCTGAGCTCGTTTCTTCCTGGACGGGATAATGTCATCGATCAGACCATACGCCTTTGCCTCGTCCGCGTTGAGAATTTTGTCGCGTTCGATGTCCTTGCGGACTTCGGCGGATGGCTTGCCCGTGTGCCTGGCCACGATGTCCTCGAGCAGCGTGCGCATGCGCAGGATCTCGCGGGCCTGGATCTCGATGTCGCTGCCCTGGCCGCCACCCTCGGTGGACGGCTGGTGGATCAGCACCCGGGCGTTGGGCAGCGCGAAGCGCTTGCCCGGGGTGCCGCCGGACAGCAGCACGGCCGCCGCGGAGGCGGCCTGGCCGAGGCAGACGGTCTGGATCTCCGGCCGGACGAACTGCATCGTGTCGTAGATCGCCGTCATGGCGGTGAAGGAACCGCCGGGCGAGTTGATGTAGATGCTGATGTCACGGTCGGGGTCGAGCGACTCCAGCGTCAGCAGCTGGGCCATCACGTCGTTGGCCGACGCGTCGTCGATCTGCACTCCGAGGAAGATGATGCGGTCCTCGAAGAGCTTGTTGTACGGGTTCATCTCCTTCACGCCGTATGACGTGCGCTCGACGAAGGAGGGGAGAACGTAACGGCTTTGGATGTTCATGTCAGCTCCCCCTAAGAGACCGGGCCCGCAGAGGGCACCTGCCGCGCACTGCGCACGACGTGGTCGATGAAGCCATAGTCCTTGGCCTCCTCCGCCGTGAACCAGCGGTCGCGGTCGGAGTCGGACTCGATCTGGTCCAGCGGCTGGCCCGTGTGGAAGGCGATCCGCTCGGCGAGCGTCTTCTTCACGTAGAGCATCTGCTCGGCCTGGATGGCGATGTCGGCGGCGGTGCCACCGATGCCGCCCGACGGCTGGTGCATCATCACCCGGGCGTGCGGCAGGCCGTAACGCTTGCCACGCGCCCCCGCGGTCAGCAGGAACTGCCCCATGGAGGCGGCCATGCCCATCACGACCGTGGATACGTCGTTCGGCACGTATTCCATCATGTCGTAAATCGCCATGCCCGCACTCACCGAGCCCCCCGGCGAGTTGATGTACAGCGTGATGTCCCGCTCGGGGTCATCGGCCGCGAGCA
Organism: Nonomuraea sp. KM90; assembly: GCF_052246675.1. Classification (NCBI taxonomy): domain Bacteria; kingdom Bacillati; phylum Actinomycetota; class Actinomycetes; order Streptosporangiales; family Streptosporangiaceae; genus Nonomuraea; species Nonomuraea sp. KM90. The sequence continues at coordinate 5,660 of NZ_JBQQCB010000020.1, forward strand.
GGAGGAGCTCGGCGCAGATGCGGTTGGCGATCTCGTCGTTGACCTCCTGTCCGAGCACAATGATGCGCTCGCGGAGCAGGCGCTGGTAAAGCTGGTCCTCAAGCCGGAAGGACGAGCCGTTCTCACGGCCTCGCGACTCAGGCTGATAGAAGGTCGGCGGGCTGGTCACAGCGTCACCTTCCGATGCGTCGTAATCGATTGGCTTTGCTTGTGACCTTAACGCGCGCCACCTACAGGTCATGCCCGGTCCCCCGGACTGTTCGCTGACGGCGCAGGTGCGTCCGTGCGCACACCTGTTCCCTTTGCGGGCCAATGCGGCTTTCGTCCCACGAGGGCCGGCCGGCGGCGGGCGACGCCCACCTCCCCGGGGCGCTCAGAGGGCGGATCAGGGTAGGGCAGGCCGCGCAGGGGCGTCGGAGCCGCGTACCGGCCCGCGATGCCGTCACAGGCCCTCTCAGCGCCCCCAAAGCGGAGGCCCCCGGACCGTTTCCGGTCCGGGGGCCTCGACGCCCAGGCGGATGTCACGCCTCGGGCTTGCCCTCGGCGTCGGCGTCCGAGTCGGAGGCGGCGGCCTCTTCCTCGACGACCTCGCCACCGTTGATCTCGGTGTAGATGGCCTTGAGGTCGACCTCGTTGCCCTCGGTGTCGACGACCTTGGCGGCGTCACCGAGCACCGACTTGGCCTTGTCGCGCACGATCTCGACCATGGCCAGCGTGAGCTGGTCGTTGTCGGCGAGGTGCTTGGCCAGCTCGTTCGGCTGCACGCCCATCTCCATGGCGCGGCGCACCACGAAGTTGGTCAGCTCCTGCTCCGAGACGCCCAGCTCCTCGGACTTGACGATCTTGTCGAGCACGAACCCGACCTTGATCGCCCTGGCGGAGTTGGTCTCGAACTCGGCGAAACGCTCCTCCTCCGTCGTCTGGTAGAGGCGGAAGAAGGCGTCGCGGCTGAGGCCGCTCTCGGCCACCTGGTGGTCAAGGTTGTGCTTGCGGGCGTCGACCTCGGCCTTGAGCGCGCTCTCCGGCAGCGGGATGTCGATCTGGTCCAGCAGCGCGTCGAGCGCCTTCTCGCGGGCCTGGACGACCTGGTCGATCAGCTTGTTGCGGCGGGACTGCTCGCGGATGCTGGCCTTGAGCTCGTCGAGCGTGTCGAACTCGCTCGCGAGCTGGGCGAACTCGTCGTCCAGCTCGGGCAGGACCTTCTCCTTGACCGACTTGACGTTGATGATCACGTCGGCCTCCTCGCCGGCGTTCTCACCGCCGACCAGCTCGGTCTTGAAGCTCTTCTCCTCGCCCGCGGACATGCCCTCGAGCGCGTCGTCGAGGCCCTGCAGCACGGAGCCGGCGCCGACCTCGTAGGAGACCTCGCTGGCCTGCTGCTCCTCGATGTTCTTGCCGTCGATCTCGGCGCGCAGGTCCATGACGACGAAGTCGCCGTTGGCGGCGGCGCGCTCCACGCCGGTCAGCGTGGCGAAGCGCTGGCGCAGCGCGTCGAGCTGGGCGTCCACGTCCTCGTCGGAGACCTCGGCGGAGTCGACCGTGATCTCGACGCCCGCGTAGTCGGGCACGTCGAAGTTGGGCCGGATGTCGACCTCGGCGGTGAACTCGATCTGCTCACCGTCGTCGATCTTCGTGACCTCGATGTCCGGCTGGCTGACCGGGAACACGTCGACCTCGTCGACGGCCTGGCCGTACAGCTTGGGCACCGCGTCGTTGAGGGTCTCCTCCAGCACTACCGCCCGGCCGAAGCGCTGCTCGATGATGCGGGCCGGAACCTTGCCAGGCCGGAACCCGGGGACGCGCACCTGCTGCGCGACCTTCTTGTACGCCGCATCCATGCTCGGGCGCAGCTCGTCGAACGGCACCTCGACAGTGAGCTTGACCCGGGTCGGGCTGAGCTCCTCGACAGCGGTCTTCACGGAATGGTCTCCTTGATCAAGCTACGAGTGATCGCGGGCGCGTCCATCGGTTCGGCTCACGCGCCGCGCCCACATGAGCGGTGTTGGGCATGCTCCGCCACGGCGGGTTCCAACGCCGATGGCCAGTCTAGGGCAGATGCATACCCAACCACGACGCCCGACGCCGTCAGAACTCGTCCGCGATCGTCCTCAACAACTCGATCGTCTCGTCCGGGGTGGTGCTCACGGCGCAGAGCCGCTCCATCACCTCGGTGTATCGGTCCACATCTTCCCGCTTGTCCAGGTAGAGCGCGCTGGCGAGTTGCTCCACGTACACCACGTCGGGCAGGTCGGTGTCCGGGAAGCGCAGGATGCTGAACGCCCCGCCCTCCGCACTGTGCCCGCCGAAGCTGAACGGCATGATCTGGATCGTGATGCTGGGCTGGCGCATCAGGTCGATGAGGTGCTCGAGCTGGGCCCTCATCACCTCGGCGCCGCCGATGGGGCGCCGTAGCGCGGCCTCGTCGATCACCGCCCAGAAGACCGGCCCGTCGGGCCTGTCGAACATCCGCTGGCGCTCCAGGCGGAGATCCACCCTTCTGGCGATCTCCTCCGCCCCGATGCCCGCCGAACCGGCGGTCACCACAGCCCTTGCGTACTCCTTGGTCTGCAACAGTCCCGGCACGAACTGGACCTCGTAGGTCCTGATCCTGGCGGCGGCCTCTTCAAGGCCGACGAACGCCTGGAACCACGTGGGCAGGACGTCGTTGAACCGGTGCCACCAGCCAGGCTCATTGGCGGTGGCCACCAGGTCGAGTACGGCGGAGCGGGCCTGATGATCCACGACCCCGTACAGGGTCAGCAGGTCCGCCACGTCGCGTTCTTTGAACCCCACTCGGCCGAGTTCCATCCGGCTGATCTTGGATTCCGACCCCCGGATGAGGTGGCCGGCCTCCTCACGAGTGACGTTCTTCGCTTCCCTGAGCTTGCGCAGTTGGGAGCCCAGGAGGATGCGCAGCGCCGTCGGCCCGGAACCCGGCTGGTTCTGCGTCACTTTGCCTCCTATCAAGGTCCGCACACACAGTGACACCACATTGCCGGGTATGACAAGGTCTCAACCTCGTGTCCGATTCGGATATCTATGCCCCGAAAACGCCGCTTGCTACTGCACATTGCACTTGCACGTGCATTGGGTCTTGCAGCTGCAGGCGATCGTGACCCATGATGGCTTAGTGCATATTGGGCCAAACATGCACTAACCAAGGCTGAACGGGGAGGTATCGGCGGCATGGTGGAGGATCCTCTGGCCACTGCCGATTGCCTCCAGATCACCCGAGAGGTGGGTTTCGACCGCCTGCTCATGGGTGGCAAGCCGTACACCACCTCGTGCCCGCTGCCCTTCCAGGCGGACTCGGTGAAGATGGCCAGGGACGTGACCCGCTCGACGCTGCGCGGCTGGGGCCTGCACGAGCTGAGCGACGACGCCGCGCTGGTGGTCTCGGAGCTGGTGACGAACGCGGTCAGGTACGCGATGTACGCGCGCGGGCGCCGCGAGATAGAGCTGCTGCTGATGCGGGTCGCCCCCCACGTGCTGCTCGCCGTGGCCGACCCCAGCGACGAGGTGCCGCGTCCCAAGGAGCCCGACTTCATCTCCGAGAACGGGCGTGGCCTTTACATCGTCGAAACCTACAGCCAGTGCTGGGGCTGGGACCCGCTGGCGCGCGGCGGCAAGGCCGTATGGGCGCTGTTCCGCGCCGACGCCTGAACCGTCTCCATCCCGCTGAGCCCGGCCCCCGGCAGGAGGGGCCGGAGGCCCGGGGCGTGCCGTCACTCGCCGGTGACGCCGTCGATACGCTCGCGTAGCAGGTCAGCGTGACCGTTGTGGCGGGCGTACTCCTCGATCATGTGGACGAGGATCCAGCGGTGCGAGCATTCCTGCCCGTTGCGATCGCCCACGGCGTCGAGCGGCTTGGCGGCCGAGATGGCGCGCGCGTGCTCGATCTCCTCCTCCCACGTCGCGAACGCCTCCTTGACCGAGGCGGTGTCCACCTCGTTGAAGTCGGCGTCGTTGTCGCGGTCCTTGTCCCAGAGCTTGGGCAGGTCCTCGCCGTTGAGCACGCGCCGGAACCAGCTGCGTTCGACGTGCGCCAGGTGCCTGACCAGGCCCAGCAGGGAGAGCGTGGAGGGCGGGGCGGCGCGCAGGCGCAGCTGCTCGTCCGACAGGTCCGCGCACTTGACGGCCAGGGTCGCCCGGTGCCATTCGAGCCAGTTGTTCAGGACGGTCGGCTCGTCGCCGGTGAGGGGAGGGGGAGTTCGGGTGTCTGTCACGAGGCCCGACCTTATCCGGCCGCGTCCCCCGGCCCCGACCCGTTTCCCGACCCGTTTCCCGACCCCTTGCCCGACCCCTTGCCCGGTCCCTTGCCCGGCCCGGGCCTGACCCGGCATTCGGCCTGGAGGAGCCGGTAGGCCGCCTCGCGTACGGTGTCGTCCCTGACGTTGTCCACGAACTCCTCGGGGGTGTTCCCGCACAGGTGGCGGAGGGCGGCGGATCCGTCCAGGAGGGACTGGATCAGCGTCCTCTGGGAGGTCAGGCGGCGGGGGTGGGCCCGGCCGTCTCCCGTGGCGAGGCAGCCGTGCCGGCCCTCGTACACGTAAGGGGGTGGCAGGCGGGTGCCGGACTCCAGGGTGATCGGGTCGGCGAGGGGCCGCCGGCGGTAGTTGGGCTCGGTGAGGTCCAGCGCCGCGAGCTGGTGCTCGTCCAGCCAGAGCACGAACAGCCTGGAGGTCTCGCCGGGGGTCTCGATCGGCGCGGCCGGTACGTAACCCCACCGGCTCACGTGGGCGGAGACGCCGGGGGCGACGCCGCGTACCTCGGCGACCGTCATGGGGACGAACGGGCGTACGCGGTGGTCGAGGAACTTCCTGCGCAGCTGGCTGGGAGCGGCGTTGGAGCCGACGGCCACGACGCGGTGGCGGGCCGCCAGCCCCTCGCCGCCCTCCCTTGCCAGCAGGGCGGCGAGCGTCTCCTCCCCCGCCCGCCAGCCGTCCGGGTCCCCGTCGGCCCGCAGGGGCACGTACGCGTCGTCGAGCAGGACGCCGGAGGCGGCCGGGATGCGTCCCGGATAGGTGAGCGGGCGGGCCATGGGGTCGTCCGTGAAAAGATCCACGGCCCCCAGCATGCCCGTACGGCTCCAGGGCCGCCCGGAGACCCGCGGGGCTACGACCGCCCGGAGACCCGTGCCCAGAGTCGCGTCACGCCCGCCCTGCGCCCCCAGGCGATCACGGCACTCAGCGCGAGCAGGACCAGCGGCAGGACCACCCAGCCCCCGGACACGAAGACCTCGGTCAGCGCCGCGCAGGCCATCAGCCCGACGAACGCCAGCGCGGCCGCCCCGGCCAGCCGCGGCACGAGCAGCGCCACGGCCCCGGCCACCTCCAGCACCCCGATGAGGTGACGGAACCAGTCACCCAGGCCGATCGCCTCGAACGTGGACGCGGACGGCTCCGCGCCGGTGAACTTCCCCAAGGCCGACATCACGAAGACGCCGGCGACGACGACCTGCAGGACCCACAGGGCGATGTGGGCCACGCGGCCGGTGGTGGTCTGGTGCGGTGCCGTGGTCACGATCCGTACCTCCTCGTCGTCGATGATCTCTACGCTAAGGAGGCAGGTCGGGAGGGACCATCGGGCTGGGTACCGTACGGGGTGCACCTAGGTGCACCCTTGCCGTCGCCCGGGGAGGGTCGCCGGCGTCGGCGTTCGCGCACGAACGCCGGAAACGGGCGACAGGACTTGAACCTGCGTTCGCCCCGATCGTCAAGCGGGCGGGTGACTGCTGCCAGGGCTGTTCGGAGCTTCGCCCGCCGTTTCGGGCGGTGCTTCGCACGGCGCTGCAACATGTTTCAGCAGCTCTCCCAGGCTCACCGAACGTGGACGAGGCCGCTCCGAGTCAGCCCCTTCTATGCGTTATGCAGGTGTGTTCTCGCGCCAGCCACTGCTCGTCCATAGGAGCGCCCATGATGGCCTCCGCCGTCATCAGCGACGCCGTGCCGTAGTTGGCCTGCCACCCCTCCAACCCGCCGGGGGTGGTGCGCATCCAGCGCTCCACCGTCTCCTGGTCGGGCGTGGCGTCGTACTCCCACCCCGTGCCCTCGAAGCTCACCACAACGCGCCCCTTCTCCCTGTACGTAACAAAAGGCGGGCCGAAGTCGCTCCAGCCGACGTCCAGGCACACGCCTGCCTGAGAGAGGCGGACCTGCGAGATAGAAGTGCGCGTCCTCGTTGGCTTCGCTGAACGTGGCGGCAGTCACCAGGTGATGGCTTCCGCCGTAGGGGGCGAGGACATCGTCCAGGGTGGCGCCCGTACACCAGGTGATCCAGGTGGTGTTCCCCAAGGCGTCGGCCACCTGCTTGTAGTCGGTCACGGCGTGATCTTGCCGTCCACCACCGAGGACATCAAGAGCCGGCTGCTTCTCACCGGGACAGCTGGGACGGCTCTTCGTGCTCCTCCGCCCCCGTGCCGATGGTCAGGCACCCGCTTGGGCACTCAGAAGGCCCCACCCGATTCGGATGGGGCCTTCTGGCTGGTCGGGGCGACAGGATTTGAACCTGCGACTTCTTGCTCCCAAAGCAAGCGCGCTGCCAAGCTGCGCCACGCCCCGTTTCGTCGAGTGCGCATGCGGTCCCTGTCTCCGGTACGCTTACGCCCTGACGACCGGATGAAGTCTAGACCAGAGTTCGACCGGTTCGCGCGGACGTAGCTCAATGGTAGAGCCCTAGTCTTCCAAACTAGCTACGCGGGTTCGATTCCCGTCGTCCGCTCCAGGCAGCGAAAGGCCAGGTCATCCCGGGTGGGGTGCCTGGCCTTCGTGGTGGTCGCCGGGGTCGAGGAGTTCGGCCCACGATTCCAGCGTCGCCTCGGCGACGGCATGGATGCGGTGCCCGTACGGGGGGTGGCCGTCGGCGACGAAGCTGCCGTCGCTGACCGGCAGTCCGGTGAAGGCGGCGCGGAAGTGCGCGGGTGGGCCGCCGGCCGGAAGCGGTGCGTACGGCGCCAGCGGCCTCATGTCGTAGCCCGACCGGGCCCTGTGGTTGTTGCGCGCCACCTGGTGGGCCTGCAGGCGCAGCAGCGCGTCGAGGCCCTGGTGCGCGTAGAGCTGCAGCAGGCGGAACTGGCCGTCCAGGGACTTCCCGCGGCCGGCGGAAGGATGTTGCAGCACGTACGCGCACACCACGACCGCGTGCCACCGGTACATCCCGGGATCGCCCTGCTCCTCGGCCAGGATCGCGTGGTAGTAGTCCGCGCACACGCCGAGCGGGCCGGAGTCCGCACCGCAGTCGCACCGAGCCATGCCGGGCAATCTAGGCCGCCCGCGACGGCCTTGTCGAAGGCATTTCCCGCGCCCATAAGCTGTGCTCGATGCGCGCGCGACCGATCTCCCGTGAGGCCCTCGTCGAGGAGCTGGCCGAGCTGATCTCCGCCCGGCCGCCGGGATCGTGGGTGCGGGTGGCCGTGGACGGGGCGCCCGCGACACGCCCGGACGCGCTGGCCGACGAGCTGGTCGCACCCCTCCGGCTGCGGGGGCGGCAGGTGGTGCGGGTGTCGGCGGGCGACTTCCTGCGGCCCGCCTCGCTACGGCTGGAATACGGCAGGACCGATCCCGACGCCTTCTACGACGACTGGCTCGACGCCAAGGCGCTGCGCCGGGAGGTGCTGGACCCGCTGGAGCCGGGCGGGCCGGGGCGGGTGCTGCCGGCGCTGTGGGACAGCGGGATCGATCGGGCGTACCGGGTGCCGTACGCGGAGCTGCCGCCGGGCGGGGTGGTCGTCGTCGACGGGACGCTGCTGCTGGGTCGGGGGCTGGCGTTCGAGGTGAGCGTGCACCTGTGGCTGTCGCCGGGGGCGCTCGAACGCGGCACCCCGGAGGACGAGCGGTGGCGGTTGCCGGCCTACGAGCGCTACGAGCGGGAGGCGCGGCCCCAGGAGGCGGCCGACGTCGTGGTGCGGGCCGACCATCCCCGGCGACCGGCCGTGCTGGTCCGTGGCGGGTCTGGAACCTGACCCACCGGCGGCGCAGACTGAAGCGATGATCCCCAGCAACTGGTACAACATCGTTCCCGATCTGCCCACCCCGCCTCCTCCACCGCTGCATCCGGGCACGCGGCAGCCCATAGGCCCCGACGACCTGGCTCCGCTCTTCCCGATGGAACTGATCGGGCAGGAGGTGAGCGGCGAGCGGTTCGTCCCGATCCCGCAGGAGGTGCTGGACGTCTACCGGCTCTGGCGGCCGACGCCGCTGATCCGGGCGCGCAGGCTGGAGAAGGCGCTCGGCACGCCGGCCCGGATCTACTACAAGTACGAGGGCGGCTCGCCCGCCGGCTCCCACAAGCCGAACACGGCCGTGCCGCAGGCGTACTACAACGCCCGGGAGGGCGTGCGACTGCTGACCACCGAGACCGGCGCCGGGCAGTGGGGCTCGGCCCTGGCGTTCGCCTGTTCCCAGTTCGACGTGGAGTGCCAGGTCTGGATGGTCCGCGCCTCCTACGACCAGAAGCCGTACCGGCGCTCCCTCATGCAGGTGTACGGCGCCACCGTCCACGCCAGCCCCTCCCCCGTGACGGGCTCGGGCAGCAAGGTGCTGGCCGACGACCCCGACTCCCCGGGCAGCCTGGGCATCGCGATCAGCGAGGCCGTCGAGGTGGCGGCGGCGACGCCCGACGCCCGCTACGCGCTCGGCTCGGTGCTCAACCACGTCCTCATGCACCAGACCGTGATCGGCGAGGAGGCGCTGAAGCAGCTGCCCGAGCTGCCGGACCTGGTCATCGGCTGCACCGGCGGCGGCTCGAACTTCGCCGGCCTGGCCTTCCCGTTCCTGCGGGAGAAGCTGGCCGGGCGGATCGGCACGGTGTTCCGCGCGGTCGAGCCGGCGGCCTGCCCGTCGTTCACGCGCGGCGCGTACGCCTACGACTTCGGGGACACGGCCGGGTTCACGCCGCTGCTCAAGATGCACACGCTGGGGCACACGTTCGTACCGGACCCGATCCACGCGGGCGGCCTGCGCTATCACGGCATGTCGCCGCTGCTGTCGCACATGTACGAGCTGGGCATGTTCGAGGCGGTCACCCGCTCCCAGAGCGAGTGCTTCGAGGCCGGCATCCGCTTCGCCAGGACCGAGGGCATCGTGCCGGCCCCCGAGCCCACGCACGCGCTGGCCGAGACCATCGCCGAGGCGCTGCGCTGCAAGGAGAGCGGCGAGGAGAAGGTCATCCTGACCGCCCTGTGCGGCCACGGCTTCTTCGACCTCGGCGCGTACGACCGCCATCTGGCCGGGCAGCTCGAGGACTACACGCTGCCGCAGGAGCGCATCGACCAGGCCCTCACCCAGCTGCCGGGATGAGCGAGCCGCGGGTGGCCGCCGGGGAGGGCGGCCACCCGCCGGTCATCGCGCCGTGGGACGCTTGCCGTGGTTCGCCTTCTTCTTCTTGCGTGCCTTGCCCTTGCGTGCGCGCCTGGCCATGCACTCGCCTCCGCTGATCGGTACGGCAGGAGTGACCAACGTCTCCTGCCCACCCTGACCAGCGCAAGCATTCCGCGCTAACTAACATTCCCCAACAATTCCGTGTCATAATTTGGTGGAATCTGTTGGAAGGAGCGGGCGTGCTCGCACAGCAGCGGCAGCAGGCGATCCTCGAACGCGTGCGCAGCAATGGCGGCGTCCGGGTGGCCGACCTCGTACGCGAGCTCGGCGTCTCCGACATGACCATCCGCCGCGACCTCGAGGTGCTGGCCGAACGCGGGCTGCTGGAGAAGGTGCACGGGGGCGCGACCGCGCTCGGCCCCGGCTCGACCGAGGAGCCCGGCTTCACCGCCAAGTCCGCCCGCCAGCAGCAGGAGAAGGACGCCATCGCGCGGCACGCGGCCACGCTCGTACGACCGGGCACGGCCGTGGCGCTGTCGGCGGGGACCACCACGTGGGCGCTGGCCCACCACCTGATCGGCGTGCCCGAGCTGACCGTGATCACCAACTCGATCCCGGTCGCCGAGGTCTTCCACCGCAACCCGCGCGCCGACCGCACCGTCGTGCTGACCGGCGGGGTGCGCACGCCGTCCGACGCCCTGGTGGGCCCGGTCGCCGTGGCGGCGATCCGCCGCCTGCACGTGGACACGCTCTTCCTCGGCGTGCACGGGATGAGCGTGCGGGCCGGGTTCACCACGCCCAACCTGCTCGAGTCCGAGACCGACAGGGAGCTGGTCGCGGCCGCGCACCGGCTGGTGGTCCCCGCCGACCACACCAAGTGGAACACGGTCGGCATCAGCACCATCGCCGAGCTGACCGAGGCCGACGTGGTCATCAGCGACGCGGGGCTGCCCGAGGACGCACGAACAGAGCTGGCCGAACGGGCCGGAGAACTCATCATCGCGGAGGGCTCGCTTTGAAGCGCACCATCACCCATCTGGCCGACGGCCGGGAGCTCATCTACTTCGACCGGCGTGACGACGCCGACAGGAGTGCGATCGACCGGCGGCCGCTGGAGCCCCGCCCCGTGGCCTCCGAGCTGCGTTACGACCCGCTGACCGAGGAGTGGATCGCGATCGCCGGGCACCGGCAGACGCGGACGTTCCTGCCGACCGGCGGCACGGCCGAGTGCCCGTTGTGCCCGTCGTCGGACACGCGGTCGTCGGAGATCCCCGCCTACGACTACGACGTGGTGGTGTTCGAGAACCGCTTCCCCTCTTTCTCCGGAAATTTCGGGACTTACGAGGAAGTGGGCGGCCTGAGCGAAGTCCGTCCGGGTGTGGGCCGGTGTGAAGTGGTGTGCTTCACCTCCGACCACTCGTCCTCCTTCTCCAAGCTCTCCGACGACCAGGTGGGGCTCGTCATGGAGGCGTGGGCCGACCGCACGGCCGAGCTGTCCACGATCGAGGGCGTGGAGCAGGTGTTCTGCTTCGAGAACCGGGGCGCGGAGATCGGCATCACGCTCGCCCACCCGCACGGCCAGATCTACGCCTACCCGTACGTCACGCCCAGGACCAGGCTGCAGCTCGGCGCGGCGGCCCGGTACAAGGGGCCGGGCAACCTGTTCGCCGACGTGCTGGCCGCCGAGCGGGAGGCGGGGACGCGGGTGGTGGCCGCCAACGAGCTGTGGACGGCCTTCGTGCCCGCCGCCGCGCGCTGGCCGTTCGAGGTGCACCTCTATCCGCACCGGCAGGTGCCCGACCTGGCCGCGCTCACGGAGGAGGAGCGGGCCGCGTTCGCGCCCCTCTACACCTCGGTCCTGCGGGCGCTGGACGGGCTGTTCGGGGTGGTGATGCCGTACGTGTCGGCCTGGCACCAGGCACCCGTACGCCAGGACCGGGAGCTGGGCTATCTGCACCTGGAGCTGTTCAGCATCCGGCGGGCGGCGAACAAGCTCAAGTATCTGGCCGGCTCGGAGTCCGCGATGGGCGCCTTCGTCAACGACGTGCTGCCGGAGGAGGCGGCACGCATGCTTCGATCACAAGTAGATCACTAATAGATTTCTACTTAAGGTCGCATGACTCGTGATCTACCACTAATATCCCCATATGCACCGGCCGAAACAGCCGTGGCACGCCTAATCCCGAGCGCGTCGCCCGGGAGCCGGGGACCCATCGCACCTGGGGTGAATCCGCTTCGGCGGTAGGGATCAACTCCCCTGCCCGAACCCGTCAGCTAACCCGGCCGGCAGAGGGAGAGGAACACCTACGTGGCGGCTTCGTCCCCCGCGACTCTTGCCATCGGTCTCATCGCCGCCGCCGCCATCGCCGTCCTCCCGGCGACCGCGGCGTCGGGAGCCCCCAAACCCACGGAAGCCGAACTCCGCGCCCAGCTCAAACAGCTCAACACCAAGGTCGACAAGCTCATCGAGCGGTACAACCTCAAGCGCGTCGAGCTGGCCAAGGCCCAGCAGGCCGCCGAGACGGCCGAGGCCAGGCTGGCCACCGCCGAGCAGGCGCTGACCACGGCCGAGCAGCGGGTCGCCGAGATCGCCCGCCTGCGCTACCAGAACGCCGACCCGTCCGTGCCCACCTTGATGCTGCCCCAGAACGCCAGCAGCGCGGCCCTGCTCGAACAGCTCACCGCCGAGCAGCAGGCCGTCGTGCAGGGCGTCGCCACGGCCCGCGACGACAAGCAGCAGGCCAGCAAGGAGGCCGCGGCGCTGGCGGCCCGGATCGAGTCGGACACGGCCACGGTGGCCGAGCAGCGCGACGAGGCCGAGGACGTCATCGACGACATCAAGGACAAGCTCGAGGACCTGGTGCCGTTCGGCACCGGCCGCAAGTCCGACGGCTCCTGGGCGCCCGAACTGCCCACGGGAACGGACAACATCACCTCGCGTACGCGGCTGATGAAGGCTCAGGTGGAGAAGAACTTCTCGCTGCCGTTCGAGGTGGGCTGCTTCCGCTCGGGCTCCAGCGGCGAGCACCCGCTCGGCCGGGCCTGCGACTTCATGATGAGCACGGGCGGCTCGATGCCCACCGCCGTCAACAACGCACTCGGCGACCGGATCGCGGCCTGGGCGATCAAGAACCAGGACAAGCTGGGCGTCAAGTACGTGATCTGGAAGCAGCGGATCAACCACGGATCGGGCTGGAGCACGATGTCCGACCGGGGCAGCGTCACCGAGAACCACTTCGACCACGTGCACATCTCGATGAACTGACCCGCGGCGACCCGCGCCGACCCGCGCCGGGCCCGGGGTCAGGGCAGGCGTGCGGCGAGGGACTGGGGGGCGATCCGGCGGTAGGCGTCCGTCACGATCTCCGCGATCTCCGCCCAGTCCACGTCCGGCACGTCCAGGTAGACCCCCAGCCACCCCCGATGCCCCACGTACGGTGGCCGGAAGAACCTCTCGGGGTCCTCCGCCACCATCTCCTCCTGCACCCCGGGCGGGGCCGCGCACCAGAACGCCAGCCGATCGTCATGATGGTGATCGGCGAACATCACGAACGTCTTCTTGCCCCTGACGAACCACGTCGGCTCCCCGTGCGAGAGCCGCTCGGTCGTCTCGGGCAGCGCCAGGCACAGGCCCCGCAGCCGCTCCAGGGCGTCCACGGCGGCCTCAGTTCGTCAGCGTGAGCGGGTTGACCAGGTCGGCGTAGACGAGCAGGCCCGCCATGATCATCATCACGATCGCGATCGCGTACGTCAGCGGCAGCACCTTGGCGATGTCCACGTGAGCCGGCTCCGGCCGCCGCATGATCCTGGCGAACGCCCGCTTGATGCCCTCCCACAGCCCGCCGGCGATGTGGCCGCCGTCGAGCGGCAGCAGCGGGATGAGGTTGAACATGCCGATCGCGAGGTTGAAGCCGGCCAGCAGGTTGATGAAGATGGCGATCTTCTTCTCGGTGGACAGCTGGTCGGAGGCCAGGATCTCGCCACCCATGCGGCCCGCGCCGACCACGCCCACGGGGCCCTCGGGGTCGCGCTCCTCGCCGGAGAAGGCCGCGTGCCAGACGCCGACCATCTTCTCCGGCAGGTTGAGCAGCGAGCCGGCCACCCTGGCCGTCAGCTCGCCCATGTAGCCGATGACCTGGCCCATGGTCTGCTGCTGCATGACCTCGGTGGGCAGCACGCCGAGGAAGCCGACGTTCTTGTCGATCTTCTGCGGGTCCTCCAGGTTGGGCCGGTCCTGGGCGATGAGCGTGACGTTGACCGTCATCGGCTTGCCGTCGCGGACGATGCCCAGCCGCACCGCGCCGGGACCGTGGGAGCGGATCAGGCGGGTGGCGTCGTCCCAGGAGCCGATCTTCTGGCCGTTGAAGGCGACGATGTGGTCGCCGGGCTTCATGCCCGCCTGGACGGCGGGGGTGGGCTTGTCGGTGGGCTTGCACTCCGTACGCTGCTCCGAGATCGGGATCACGCACGTGTTGGTCTCGGGCGAGACGATCGGGGCCAGCGTGGGCAGGCCGATGCCGACCAGCAGGATGCTGAAGAAGACGAAGGCGAGCACGAAGTTCATCGCCGGGCCGCCGGACATGATGATGACCTTCTGCCACCACTTCTTCCGGTAGAAGACCTTCTCCTCGTCGCCCGGCCGCACCTCTTCCTGGGCGGCGTCGCGGGCGGACTCGATCAGGCCCTGCCACGGGCCCGTCGCGGTGCTCCTGAGCTTGCCGGGCTCGTCGCCGGGACGCGGCGGCAGCATGCCGATCATGCGGATGTAGCCGCCGAACGGGATCCACTTGATGCCGTATTCGGTCTCGCCCTTGCGTCGTGACCACGCCGTCGAGCCGAAGCCCACCATGTACTGGGTCACCTTGACGCCGAACAGCTTGGCCGGGAGCAGGTGGCCGAGCTCGTGCAGCGCGATGGAGACCATCAACCCGAGCAGGAAGAGGACGATCCCCACGACGTAGAGCCAGTTCATCTAGGCGCGCTCCAGGCAGACGACAGGGCGGACCGGAGGACAGACGAAAGGTCCGACAGCCCCAGAGTAGTCGAACTCGCCACACCGCACGGCTTACCGCTTTTGAAGAGCATTGACAGCCCGCGATCGGCCGATCACGCTAAGAGACGACGGAGGGGGACGTCTTGATCCGCATACTGATCGCAGAGCACCTGCCGTTGGTGCGCCGTGGCCTGCTCGCCACCCTCGGAGCCGAGCCCGACCTGCGGGTCGTGGCCGAGGCCGAACGCGCGGAGGAGGTGGTGCGCGCGGCGAGGACCGCCGAGGCCGACGTGGCCGTCGTCGACCTCGACCTGCCGGGGCCTGCCGTGGCCGACCGGCTGGCCGAGCACGTGCCCCGCTGCGGGGTGCTGATCCTGTCGGCCTCCCCCAATCCCGCCCAGGTGCGCGAGGCCCTGGCCGGTCCGGCGCTCGGGTTCATGAGCCTGTGCGTGCCGCCGGAGCGGCTGGCCGAGGGGGTGCGCCAGGTGGCGGCGGGAGAGCGGGCCATCGAGGCGGAGTTGGCCGTTGCGGCGCTGCAGTGCGCGACGAACCCGCTGACCCGGCGGGAGCTGGACGTGCTGCGGGTCGCGGCGGGCGGGGCGCGTTCGACGGAGATCGCCGACGAGCTCTTCCTGTCGGTCGGCACCGTACGCAACCACCTGTCGCGCATCATGTGCAAGACGGGAGCGCGGAACCGGCTGGACGCGGTGCGCATCGCGAGCGACAGCGGCTGGCTGTGACGGGTCCCCGGTGGAGCCGCGCCGCTCCGCCGGGGCCCGAACCTCTAGAGGATCTCAGGCGGACGGAGGCCCTTGCCAGTGACCGCCATCACGACCGGCCCATGTGAAACGTCACGGGTCTACGGCCGCCAGATGAGCACCAGCGCGCAGTCGTCGTTGTGTCCCGAGGACATGGCGTTCACCAGCGCCCTGGCGCCGTCGCGGAACCCCGAGGGCAGCAGCCGCTCCGCCTCGCCGAGCAGCCGGTCGAGGCCGGCGTCGATGTCGCGCCCCGGCTGCTCGATCAGCCCGTCGGTGTAGAGCAGCAGCGCGTCGCCCTTGCGCAGGGTGCCGCTGTCGGGCTCGCAGTGCAGGTCGGGAACCACGCCGAGCACCACGCCCTTGGCCGAGGCGACCTGCCAGTTGCCCGTGCCAGCGTCGAACTTGACCACCGGCGGATGCCCGGCCGAGGTGATCGTGTAGTCGCCCGTGGCCAGGTCGAGACGCACGTGCACGGCCGTGACGAATCCCTCGTCGCCGCGCTGCCGGTGCAGGTAGGCGTTGCACGCGGGCAGGAAGTCGTCGACCGAGCCGAGCAGCCCGCCGAACGTGCCCGACAGCAGCAGCGCCCTGGTGCCCGCGTCGACGCCCTTGCCGGACACGTCGACCAGCGCGATCTCGACGGAGTTGCCGTCGCGCATGGAGACCATGAAGTCTCCTCCGAAGGAGGACCCGCCGGCCTGCTTGAGCACCACCTTGCCGCCCCAGTCCTTCGGCAGCGCGGGCAGCTCGCCCTGGCTCCTGAGCCGGTCGCGCAGCTCCAGCAGCATCGCGTCGCCGCGCAGCCCCTGGACGCCGAGCTTGCCCCTGGTGCGGGCCATGAGCACGGCGAGCACGGTGGTGAACACGATCGTCACCGACAGCCCCAGCCCGACGCGGCTCGCGCCCAGCGTGGCCGCGACGTAGCCGAGCGCGACCCCGACCCCCACCAGCAACTTGACCAGGCTGCGCAGCCGGAGCTGGAGCCCGCCGACGAGGGTGACCAGGATGAGCAGCGAGGGCGAGAACCACTCGGTCGAGACCTCGGCCGCGAGGAACCCGATGACGAGCGCCAGCACGATCAGCGTGCTGAGCAGACTGCGGTCCCGGGCCAGCAGCACGCGCCGAACGAACCGGACGATGGGCACCAGAAACGGCACCCGCACCAGGACCGCACGGACCCGTGGCGGGATGAGCGGCGCCGGTCGGGAACTCATGATGCGCCTGACTGTATCGGTCTGACCCGTGTTTGGGCAGCCCACTTGACCAACGCCTTGATCATTAAGCACGTATATTGGGTGGCCCTTCCCCTTTGCCCGCTCCTACCGTGGACGGATGACGTATCCGATCCGTCCGATTGACGAGTCTGAGTGGCCGGCCTTCGCCGGAGTGCTCGAAGAGGCGTTCGGCTGGACGCCGCATCCCACGCAGGCCGGGCGATTCAAGGCGGAGACCGAGTTCGACCGCACGCTGGCCGCCTTCGACGGCGACACGATCGCCGGAGTCACCTCCATCTTCAGCCTCACGATGACGATCCCCGGCGGGCAGCTGCCCGTGGCCGGGGTGACCGCCGTCAGCGTGCTCCCCTCCCACCGGCGCCGGGGCGTGCTGTCCTCCTTGATGCGCAGGCAGCTCACCGACATACGCGAGCGCGGCGAGTCCGTGGCCGCCCTCTACGCCTCCGAGGCGCTCATCTACGGCCGGTACGGATACGGCAGGGCCGCCGGCGAGCTGGCGTTCCGGATCCACAAGCACGCCTCGGCGTTCGTCCGCGAGGCACCCCAGGACCCGTCGCTCCGGCTCCGGGTCGCCAAGCCCGCCGACGTGCGCGGCGAGCTGGAGAAGCTGTTCGCCTCCGTCGTGACCCGCCGCCCCGGCCGGTACGAGCGCAGGTCCCAGACCTGGGACGGCCTGCTGGCCGACGAGGAGTTCGACCAGCGCGGCGCCGGAACGCTGCGCTCGATCCTGGCCGAGGACGACGGCGGCGTGCGCGGCTACGCCCTGTTCCGCATCAAGTCCTCCTGGGACGACAACGGCGTCCCCGACGGCACCCTGAAGCTGTACGAGCTGGAGGCGGCCGACCCGGCGGCCTACGCCCTGCTCTGGCGCAGCGTGCTGGACCGCGACCTGGTCACCAAGCTCGAGGCGGGCGGCAGGCCGGTGGACGACCCGCTGATCGCCCTGCTGGCCGACCAGCGCCAGCTCCGCGCGAGCTGGGCGGACGAGCTCTGGGTACGCCTGGTCGAGGTCGACCGGGCGCTGAGCTCGCGGGCCTACGCCGCTCCCGTGGACCTGGTGGTCGAGGTCGAGGACGACGTGTGCCCGTGGAACGCCCGCCGCTGGCGGCTCACCGCCGACCTGTCGGGGGCGGAGTGCAAGCCGGTGGAGGAGGAGCCGGACGTGACGCTGCCGGTGGCCGCGCTGGGGTCGGCGTACCTGGGTGACGGCCTGCTCGGCGAGCAGCTCGACGCGGGCCTGCTGCGCGAGCACAACCCCGGCAGCGTGCGCAGGCTGGCCACCGCCATGTCGTGGAGCCCGAAGCCCTGGGCGGGGCTGACGTTCTGACGGCGGGGGCGTTCTGGCGTAGGCTCGACGGCATGGCGCTGCAAAGTCTGCAGATCACGGCGGTCGTCGCCATGCGTGCCCGCGATGTGTCGAAGCCGTCGAAAGAGCAGCAGGAGGCCGCCGACCGGCGGCCCCTGCGTGACGAGATGCCCAGGCGCGACTCCAAGCGCAAGGGCTAGGGAAGCGAGGGCAGCTGGCCGATCGTCTCGTACGTGGCCAGCTGCGCGATCCGCCTGCTGTGGCGCTCGCTGCCGGAGAACGACGTGGTCAGGAAGACCTCCACGAACCTCGTGGCGTCCTCGACGGAGTGCATGCGGGCGCCGACGCTGACCACGTTGGCGTTGTTGTGCTCGCGGGCGAGGCCGGCCGTCTCCTCGCTCCAGGCCAGGGCCGCGCGGATGCCGCGCACCTTGTTGGCGGCGATCTGCTCGCCGTTGCCGGACCCTCCGATCACCACCCCCAGGCTGCCGGGGTCGCCGGCGACGCCCTCGGCCGCCCGCAGGACGAACGCCGGGTAGTCGTCCTCGGCGTCATAGACGAAGGGACCGCAGTCGGTCACCTCGTGCCCGTGGTCCTTCAGCCAGGACACGAGATGGTTCTTGAGCTCATAGCCGGCATGGTCGGCACCGATGTAGACACGCACCCGCCCAGTCTTCCACAGCCCCGCCGATCGGGCTCGCTGACTAGAGTAAGGGCCTCCACCGTTGTCCAGTCCTTACGAAAGCGAAAGCAGAGAGCCATGCGAGAGATCCGCGTCATCGGCGATCCGGTCCTGCGCACGCCCGCCGAGCCGGTGACCGACTTCGACCGCGAGCTGCGCCGGCTGATCGACGAGATGTTCCAGGCCATGTACGCGGTCAATGGCGTGGGGCTGGCCGGCCCGCAGATCGGCGTGTCGCGGCGGCTGTTCGTCTATGACATCGCCGGGCGCAAGGGTCACGTGATCAACCCGCTGCTCACCGTCGACGACCCAGAAGAGGTGCTCGACGAAGAGGGCTGCCTGTCCGTGCCCGACCGCCAGTCCCGCCAGCCGATCTACGCGACGGTCGGGCGCGCCGCGGGCGTCACGGTCGAGGGCCTGGACCGGCTGCAGCGGCCGGTACGCGTCAAGGCCCGCGGCTCTCTCGCCCGCTGCTTCCAGCACGAGACCGAGCACCTCGACGGCAAGCTGTACGTCGACCGCCTCCCGCGGAACGAAGCTCGCAAGATCATGCTCAGGGCATAGGGCGCAGAAATCGCAGCCTGTGCCGGCCCGCTGGACGCGGGCCACCATAGGTTGGCGGGATGAGCGTACTTTCCGGAAAAGGAGCATTGGTTACCGGAGGTTCCAGGGGCATCGGCAAGGCCATCGTGGAGCGACTGACCGGCGACGGCGCGGAAGTCGTCTTCTGTTACGCCAGCTCGGGCGAGGCGGCGGAGCAGGTGGCCGAGGAGACGGGCGCGCACGCCGTACGAGCCGACCTCGGCGACAAGCAGGACCTGGCGCGGCTGTTCGCCGAGGCGGAGGCGCGGCTGCCCGGGGTGGACATCCTGGTCAACAACGCGGCGACCGCCGAGGCGCAGAAGCCCATCGCCGACATCACGGACGAGGACTACGAGCGGGTGTTCGCGGTGAACACCAGGGCCGTCTTCCTGGCCATCCAGTGGGCCGGGCGGGTCATGCGCGACGGCGGCCGGATCATCAACGTCTCCTCGCTCAACACACGGCTGCCCGCGCCGGCCCTGGCGCTCTACTGCGGCAGCAAGGGCGCCATGGAGCAGTTCGCCAAGGTGGCCGCGCGGGAGCTGGGCGGGCGCGGGATCACGGTGAACGTGGTCTCGTCCGGCGCCACGGACACCGACATGCTGCGGGGCGCCAACCCGCCGGAGGCGCTGGAGATGACGCCGACATTCACCGCGCTGGGGCGGCTGGGCAGGCCCGACGACATCGCCGCGGTGGTCGCGATGCTGGCGGGCCCCGACGGGCGCTGGGTGACCGGGCAGAACGTGCTGGCCACCGGCGGGTTGTTCCTCTGACCGTGCGGCACGGCGGGCCGGGACGCCCGCCGTGCCTCCCCCACGCCATGAGACCCACGAGGACCATGAGGCTAGAGCTGCAGTGACTTGACCTCGAGGTATTCCTCGAGCCCCTGCTCGCCGAGCTCGCGGCCCACGCCCGACTGCTTGTAACCGCCGAAGGGGGCCATCGGGTTGAACCGGCCGCCGTTGACGGACACCTGGCCCGTGCGCAGCCTGCGGGCGACCGCGACCGCGTGGTCCTCGGTGCCCGCCCACACGGCGCCGGCCAGGCCGTATTTGGTGCCGTTGGCGATCTCGACGGCCTGGTCCTCGGTCGTGTACGGGATCAGCGACAGGACCGGCCCGAAGATCTCCTCCTGCTCGATCGTCATGCCCGGCTCCACGCCCGCGAACACCGTGGGCTCGACGAAGTAGCCGCGCTCGTGCGGCCGGTCGGTGCCGCCGGCCACCAGCCGCGCACCCTCCTCCTGGCCCCGGTTGACGTAGCGGATCACGCGGTCGCGCTGGGTCGCCGACACCAGCGGGCCCATCCGGGTGGACTCGTCGAAGGGGTCGCCGACCTGGTAGCCGCGGGTGGCCTCGACGGCCAGGTGGACGGCCTCGTCGTACTGGTCGCGCTGGACGATCATGCGGCTCCACGCCGAGCAGGTCTGCCCGGCGTTGACGAAGCAGTTGGCCACGCCGACCTTGACGGCCAGGGCCAGGTCGGCGTCGGGCAGGATGAGGTTGGCGGACTTGCCGCCCAGCTCGAGCGCGACCCGCTTGACCGTCTCGGCGGCGAGCGCGGAGACCCGGCGGCCCGCGGCGGTGGAGCCGGTGAAGGAGACCATGTCGACCTCGGGGTGGGCGGCCAGCGCCTCGCCGACGACCGGCCCCCGCCCGCTGACCAGGTTGAACACGCCCGGCGGCAGGCCCACCTCGTCGAAGATCTCCGCCAGCGCGTACGCGGCCAGCGGCGCCACCTCGCTCGGCTTGAGCACCACGGTGCACCCGGCGGCCAGCGCGGGGGCGACCTTGCACACGATCTGGTGCAGCGGGTAGTTCCACGGCGTGATCGCCGCGACCACCCCGATCGGCTCCTTGACCACCAGCGAGTTGCCCACGCGGGACTCGCGCGGGTGGCTCTCGGCGAGCCGGGCGTAGGAGGCCAGGACGGTCGTGGGCATGAGCGTCTGCACCTTGAGCGCGAAGCCCAGCGGCGCCCCCATGTCGGTGGCGATGGTCTTGGCCACCTCGTCGGAACGCTGTTTCAGCAGCTCGGCCGCGTCGGCGAGCAGCTTGCCGCGCTCGGCGGCGGCTGTTCGTGACCAGTCGGGGAAGGCCTTTCTGGCAGCGCTCACGGCCGCCTCGACATCGTCGGGCGAGCCCGCGGGCACCCGGTCGATGATCTCTTCGGTGGCCGGGTTCACGACCTCGATGGGCTCGTCCGATGCCGAAGCGGTCCAGGAGCCGCCGATGTACAGCTGACGCATAGCCCCATCCTGACAGTGACCCGGGCCACAACGCGAGGCCATCCTGATTCGGGGATAAGCCCTTTCCACCGCGACCCGGCTTTTCTTCTCCCGGGTGGGATCAGTCGAACTGCGGGCGCTTGGTGCGCGTGCGCTTCAGCTCGAAGAAGTCGTCGTACTGGGTGACGGCCAGCACGCCGTCCCACAGCTTGCCCGCGTCGTCGCCACGGAGGATCTTGGTGATCACCGGACCGAAGAAGGCGTTGTCGCCGACGCGGATGATCGGGGTGCCGACCTCCTGGCCGACCAGGCCGATGCCCTCGTCGTGCGACGCGCGGATGATGCCGTCCCACTCCTCGGAGTGCATGACCTCGGCGAGGCCGCGGTCGAGCCCGGCGTCCTCGAGCGCGCCCTCGATGACCTCGCGCAGGCGCTCCGGCTCCTTGCCGAGGCCCTGATCGTGCAGGCGCGTGCCGAGCCCGGTGTAGAGCGGCCCGACGACCTGGTCGCCGTGCTTGGCGGCGGCCGCGGCCACCACCCTGACGGAGCCCATGGCCTGGGCGGCGCGCTCGAGATAGTCGGCCGGGACGTCCTTCTCCTCGTTGAGGAAGTAGAGCGACATCTGCCGCCAGCGGGGCTCGATGGGCCGAACTTTCTCAACTTCGAGCAGCCACCGTGACGTAACCCATGCGAATGGGCAGGAAGGATCGAACCACAGGTCCACGGGAATCTTCTCTGTCATGTCTGCCCGTAACCTGAGGTGGTTCGGGTCCTATTCCCGGCATGGCAGGATACGGACAACCCCGACGAAGTGGTGAAAAGGAGCGCAACTTGGCAGGCAACCTGACCCGGGACGAGGCTCGTGAGCGCGCCCGGCTGTTGAAGGTCGAGTCGTACGAGGTCGCACTCGACCTTACGGAGGGAGACGAGCGCTTCGAGAGCGTCACGACGGTCCGCTTCGCCGGCACCCGTCCGGGCTCCTCCACCTTCATCGACCTGCACGGGGCCAACGTCCGCAAGGTCACCCTCAACGGCGAGGCCCTCGACGTGTCGGCCTACGACGCCGAGAAGGGCCGCTTCCCGCTCCCCTCGCTCGCCGAGTCCAACGAGCTGATCGTGGACGCCGACTGCAGCTACATGCGCACCGGTGAGGGCCTGCACCGCTTCGTCGACCCTGTGGATCAGGGGGTCTACCTGCACAGCCAGTTCGAGACGGCCGACGCGCACCGCATGTACGCCTGCTTCGACCAGCCCGACCTCAAGGCCACGTTCCAGCTGACGGTGCTGGCGCCGGCCGGCTGGGAGGTCGTCTCCAACGCCGCCGCCTCCACCGTGACGGAGCTGCCCGAGCAGCCCGGCCGGCACGGCACCGTGCAGGCGGCCAGGCGGTGGGAGTTCCCGGCCACGCCGGTCATGTCGACCTACATCACCGCGCTGGTGGCCGGGCCGTACCACAAGGTGACCTCCGAGCACGACGGCATCCCGCTGGGCATCTACTGCCGGGCCTCGCTGGCCGAGCACCTCGACGCCGACAACATCCTGGAGGTCACCCGGCAGGGCTTCGACTTCTTCCACCGGGTGTTCGGCGTGCGCTACCCGTTCGGGAAGTACGACCAGCTCTTCGTGCCCGAGTTCAACGCCGGCGCGATGGAGAACGCGGGCTGCGTGACGTTCCTGGAGGACTACGTCTTCCGCTCCCGGGTCACCGACGCGGTGGTCGAGCGGCGCGCCGAGACGATCCTGCACGAGATGGCGCACATGTGGTTCGGCGACCTCGTCACCATGCGCTGGTGGGACGACCTGTGGCTGAACGAGTCGTTCGCCACCTACATGTCCGTGCTGGCCCAGGCCGAGGCCACGCGGTGGGGCAAGGGCGCGTGGACCACGTTCGCGAACGTGGAGAAGTCCTGGGCCTACCGCCAGGACCAGCTGCCCTCCACCCACCCCATCGCCGCCGACATCCCCGACATGCAGGCGGTCGAGGTCAACTTCGACGGCATCACGTACGCCAAGGGCGCCTCGGTGCTCAAGCAGCTCGTGGCCTACGTCGGCCTGGACAACTTCCTGGCCGGCGTGCGCGACTACTTCGCCGAGCACGCCTGGGGCAACACCGAGCTGAAGGACCTGCTCAACGCCCTGGAGCGGACCTCGGGCCGCGACCTGTCGTCCTGGTCGAAGGAGTGGCTGGAGACCTCCTGGGTCAACACGCTGCGCCCGGAGTTCGAGGTGTCCGGGGGCCGCTTCACCAGGTTCGAGGTGCTGCAGGAGGCGCCGGCCGACTACCCGACGCTGCGCTCGCACCGGGTCGCGATCGGCCTCTACTCGCTGGCCGACGGCAAGCTGACCCGGACCAAGCGGGTCGAGCTGGACGTGGTCGGCGCCCGTACGAACGTGGCCCAGCTCATCGGCGAGGAGCAGCCCGACCTGGTGCTGCTCAACGACGACGACCTGACCTACGCCAAGATCCGCCTCGACGAGGGATCGATGCGGACGCTGGTCGACGGCGGCATCGCCGCCTTCACCGAGTCGCTGCCGCGCGCCCTGTGCTGGTCGGCGGCCTGGGACATGACCCGTGACGGCGAGATGTCCACGCGCGACTACGTCAGGCTGGTCGTCTCCGGCGCCGGCACGGTCGCCGACATCACGGTCCTGCAGGCGGTGCTGCGGCAGGCGCGGATGGCCGTGCAGCAGTACGCCGACCCGGCCTGGCGGGCCGAGGGCCTGGCGCTGCTGGCCACCGAGCTGCGCTCGCTGCTCGGCTCGGCCGCGCCCGGCTCCGACCAACAGCTCGCCTTCCTGCAGGCGTTCGCCCCGGTGGCGACCTCTGAGGCGGACCTGGGCGTGCTGCGGGGCATCCTCGACGGCTCCGCGGTGCCCGAGGGGCTGACCGTGGACGCCGACCTGCGCTGGACGCTCGTGCACGCGCTGGTCTCCGGCGGCGTGCTGGCCGAGGCCGACATCGACGCCGAGCTGGAGCGCGACCCTACGGCGACGGGTGAGCGCTCGGCCGCGCAGTGCCGGGCCGCGATCCCGACGGCCGAGGCCAAGGCGGCGGCGTGGGAGCGGATCGTGGACGGCAAGCTGGCCAACCACATCGCCCGCACCACGATCGGCGGCTTCCAGGAGCCGCACCACCCCGAGCTGCTGGCCCCCTACCGGGACAAGTACTTCGCCGAGGTGGGGCGCATCTACCAGGAGTGGACGTTCGACCAGGCCTCGACGTTCGCCGTGGGCTGCTTCCCCTCGCTGCTCATCGAGCCGGCGACGGTGCAGGCGGCGCACGACTTCCTGGCGACCGGGCAGCCGCCGCAGGCGCTGCGCCGGCTCATCCTGGAGGGCGCCGACGGCGTGAGCCGCGCCCTGCGCAACCGGGAGAAGGACGCCGCGTCCGCCTGACCCCCGCCTGACCTGCGCAGCCGGTGGACCCGCGGGTCCGCCGGCTGCGCCGACTTGACACGGGCATCCGACGCGTGGTGTTAGCCTCGAACCGTGCTAGGCGCCGGGACCACCCTCAACGACCGCTACGTGCTCGGCGGCCGCCTCGGCGGCGGCGGCATGGGCGAGGTGTGGCGTGCCGACGACACGGTCCTCGGGCGCACGGTGGCGGTCAAGGTGCTCATGCCCGCGCTCACCGAGGACCCGACGTTCGCCCAGCGCTTCCAGAACGAGGCCAGGGCGATGGCCTCGTTGCGCCATCCCGGCATCGTCGACGTCTACGACTACGGCATCTGCGAGGTCGACGGGCGCCAGGTGAGCTTCCTGGTCATGGAATACGTGCAGGGCGAGTCGCTCGACCGCGTGCTGCGGCGCGGCCCGCTCGGCACCGAGGTCACCATGCGGCTGGTCGCGGAGGTCGCCGACGCGCTGGCCGCCGCGCACGCGCAGGGCATCGTGCACCGCGACGTCAAGCCGGCCAACCTCATGGTCCGGCCCGACGGCAAGGTGGTGCTCACCGACTTCGGCATCGCCCACTCGGTCTCGGCCGGTCATCTGACGGCCACGGGGACGATGTTGTGCTCGGCCGGCTACTGCGCTCCGGAGATGGCCACCGCCAGCGACGTGACGCCCGCGGTCGACATCTACGCCCTGGGCGTGGTGGCGTACGAGTGCCTGAGCGGGCATCTGCCGTTCCAGGGCGACACTCCCGTGCAGATCATCTTCAAGCACCTCAACTCCCCCATGCCCCGCCTGCCCGACGGCGTGCCCCCCGGCCCGCGGCAGGTGGTGACGCGGGCACTGGAGAAGACGCCCGACGCGCGCTGGCAGACGGCCCCGCAGATGGGCGAGGCCGCGCGCCGGGCGCTGACCACCCCAGGCGCGCTGCCCGCGCCGCACCGCCGGCGCACCATGCGGGCGGTGCTGACCATGGCCGCCGCGGTGGTCGTGTCCGCGGCCGTGGCCGGCTCGGTGTGGCTGCGGCCCGCCGAGCCGACGACCGGCGTCGAGGTCAGCCCGCCCAGCGTCAGCGGCACCGCGACCGACCTCGTCCCGACCTCGCCGTCGGCGACGCGGAAGCAGTCCGCGCCGCCCACCAAGCGCGTGCCCACCCCGCGGGCCACCCGGGCCACGCGCGTGCCGAGCCCCACCGCGTCGGCCACCGCGACCCCGACCGCGACGACGCCGACGGCCACCCCGACCACCTCCGAGCCGGAGCCGTCGCAGGAGCCGACCACGCCGGGCCCGGAGGAGCCGACGTCCGAGCCCACGATCAGCAGGCCACCCGGTGAAATTCAGTGCATCCACGCCCCGTGCCCGGGATAGCACCCATGGGTTTCATGTCCGTAATAGCCCGCTGATCGTGAGAAAGTCATCGCGTGGACTCGACTCGTGACCTGTTCATCGCCCTCGCCCGCCGCTACGCCTTCGCCGATCTGGGGGCGCTCGCGCCCGACGTGGAGATCGCGGAGGTGTGCGAGTTCGGGCACCGGCTGCTCTCGCTCGACGCCGAGGACTTCGCGGCCGAGGCCCGGGTGGTGCCCGCCGACCTACGGCGCCGCGCCCGGGCCTGCCACATGCCGCAGACCCCGCGCGAGCAGCCGCGTGGCGCGCTGGAGTCGCTCCGTCCCGCGTACGGGCTGCTGCTGGAGGTGATCGCCGCACGGTGGCACCGGCGCGAGCTGAGCCCGATGATCGCCGCGGTGCACATCGCCAGCGAATACCTGCCGCTGCTGGCCTTCGAGCCGCAGCTCGGCCACGCCGGCGACCCCGCCAGGTGGCCGGCGGGGCTGAGCGCGCCCGGGAGCAGGTTCGGCGTGATCGGCGACCGGGAGTGCGACCACACCAAGTCCGAGCAGTCGGCCACGAACCGGACGCTTCGGGTGTCACTGGAGCCGGCCGAGGGCTGGCGGGCGTACTTCGACCGGCAGCACAGCCAGGTCGCGGGCGCGGTGGGCGTGTGCGTGGCCACCTGCCGCAACCCGTGCACGGCCATGGACTGGATCGGTCCCGAGGCGCGGGCCGACCTGCAGGCGCGGGCGCGTACGGCGCTGGCCTTCGCCGAGACCCCGCTCGTACGCCTGCGCCACGCGGCCCCGGTGGGTCACGGCTTCGGGGTGCCGTCGCCGGAGGAGGTGCTCGACGCCTGGGAGCGCAGCCGGGCGGCGCTCGACAAGAACCCGATCGGCACGGCGGCGCTGAAGGACGACGGGTTCCCGCTGCCGGGGCTGCCCGCGCTGTTCTCGGCCGTCGCGGACGCGACCATCGAGCCGGCGACGCTGCTGGCCGGGGTCAGCGCGCACGTCGTGACCCTGCTGGAGCGGACCTAACGGCGGGCCGGGGTGGCCTGCTCGCCGAGCGCGCCGATCCCGTACAGCAGGCCGCCGATGAGGTCCCCCACGCTGAACGCGGTGGCCATCGACATCGCGGTCAGCCGGCACGTGCTGTCGCTCAGCCGCCGCCGGGCGCGCTCGCCGGTCACGATCTCCAGGCCCCGGCCCACAGGGTCCACGAAGATCACCACGGCGTCGTCGGACTCCTCGCCCAGGGCGGCGTGCAGGCGCTCGGCGAAGTGCCGCCGCCCGCCCACCGGCTCCCCGAGGAACAAGCCGAACCGCAGCCCGCTGCGGCGCTCGGCGGTGTGCAGCGCCTGCCGGAGGTCGTCGGCCTGCGCGGCGGTCAGTCCTCGCATCGTCACCTCACCATCCCGCGGAGGCGCCGCCGGCCCGCCGGCCGGGCTCCGCCGTCTCGGCCGCCGCCACCCAGTCGTGCTCGGGCACCTCCGCCCAGTGCGCCACCCGGTCGGCCAGCACCAGTCCGGACGTGCTCACCCCGCGCTCGCTCCTGAGGGGGCCGCCCAGCCACGTGGGGCCTGACTCGATCCGGCGTTGCGCGCCGCGCCCCGGCACCATGACGATCAGGCTGATCAGCACGAACAGCCCCATGGACACCCCGATGAGAAAGAGCAGAATCTCCGCTGCGCTGTTCACACCAAGACCGTAATCCTCGTGAGCGGGTCCGGCCAGACCTGTCCTGCGTGTCTTACCAGACCCGCGGGCGCCGGTCGCCCCAGAAACCGCCCCTGTCCGCCTCGATCTGTGCGGACAGAGAGATCAGCGTGCCCTCGCCGCCGACCCGGCCGGCCAGCATGACGCCGATGGGCAGGCCGTCCTCGCTCCAGTGCAGGGGGAGGTTCACGGCGGGCTGGCCGCTGATGTTGTAGATGGCCGGGAAGGCGGCGAAGTGCTTCATCCGCTCGAACGTCTGCTCGGGGTCGTCGCCGTCCTCGAACCAGCCCACCGGCCTGGGCGGCTGGGTGACGGTCGGGGTGAGCACGGCGTCGTAGGCGTTCGTGAGCTCCAGGGCGCCCCGGGTGGCGAGCTGGAGCCGGGCCTGGGCCTGGAGGAAGTCGGGGGCGGGGGTGGCGAAGCCGCGCTCGCGCAGCCAGCGCGTGAGGGGCCTGAGCAGGTCGTGGTGCTCGTCGGCGACCGGGTGCATGCAGGCGAAGGAGAACCACATGGTGACGAACTCGGGCACGAGCTCCGCGCCGAACGGGCGGGGGATCTCGACGACCTCGTGACCGAGGTCGTCGAGCGTCTTGGCGGCCTCCTCGTACGCGGCCAGCACCTCGGGGTCGAGCTCCGTGCCCGGCACGACCGGAGCGGCGTAACGGGCGATGCGCAGCCTTCCGGGGTCGCGCCCCGCGCAGGCCAGGAACGTCCCGTCGTGCGGCGGCGCCAGGTAGAGGTCGCCCGGCGCGTTGTGGGCCATGACGTCGAGCAGGGCCGCGGCGTCGGCCACCGTCCTGGCGATGGGGCCGTTGGTGGACAGGCCCGCCAGGTCGGGGATGATCGGGGCCCAGCTGATGCGGCCGCGCGTGGGCTTGATGCCGTACAGGCCGCAGACCGAGGCGGGGATGCGGATCGAGCCGGCGCCGTCGCTGCCCTGGGCGGCGGGCGCGAGCCCGGCTGCCACGGCGGCGGCCGCTCCCCCGCTGGAGCCGCCGGCCGACGTCCGCGGGTCCCACGGCGAGCGGGTGGGCGGCGAGACGGAGGTCTCGGTGTAGCAGGGCAGCCCGAACTCGGGTGTGGCGGTCTTGCCGAGCATGACCGTGCCCGCCTCGCGCAGCCGGGTCACGACCGTGTCGTCCACCGGAGCCACGAAGTCCCGATAGGTGGCCGAGCCGAACATGATCGGCACGTCCTTCACCAGGTTAAGATCTTTCACCGGGATCGGCACTCCGGCGAGGGGACCGTCCGGGAGCTCGCGCTCCAGGCGGCGCGCCTGGTCGAGTGCCTTTTCACCGGTCACGGTCACGTAGGCGCCGACCTGCGGGTCGATGCGTTCGATCCGGTCGAGGTAGTGCCGGGTGAGCTCGACCGGTGAGATCTCCCGGGAGCGGACGGCCTGAGCCTGCTCGAGCGCGGAAAGCTCGTGAAGTTCTCGCACGTTCGGCACCCTAGGCTTCTCTAGAGAAGAACAGTAGACATACCCCGAAAACACGCGTGGAACACGATGAGCTGGGCCATAAAACTATGGACACGGCAACACTAGGAATCGAACAGAACCCCGGGCTACGGTGAATTACGTGGACTCCGACAACCAGCGTGAAGACGGTCACAACGCGTCTCCCATCTGGGTGAGCGAACGGCCAGAAAAGGATGAGACCGCCGCCGCGAAGCCTTCGGCGCCCACCACAACGTACGCGCCCGTCGAGCGCGCGTCCGCGCGCAGCCTGCTCCAGCAGCCACGTTTCCGCCGCCTGCGCAACCGCCTGATCCTGGCGGTCCTCGTCGGTCTGGCGGTGGGCTTCCTGGTGCGCGACTGGCGGGTGGGCGTGTCCGCGGGCGTGATCGCGGCCGTCCTGGAGGCGGTCTACCGTGCGCGCTCCAGCTCGTCCGTGCCCGCGTGGCGGCGGACGTCCGTGGCGGAGCGCCGCACCGAGGCGCAACTGCGCAAACTTGAGCGCAGCGGCTACCGCACCCTGCACGCCAGGGCGATCCCGGGCAGCGAGGCCCAGATCGACCACCTCGTGGTGGGCCCGACCGGCGTGTACGCGGTCGACTCGGAGAAGTGGGACCGGCGCCTGCCCGTACGCGTGCAGATGGGCAAGAAGCTCTTCCACGGCCCCTTCGACATGAAGCCCCGCCTCACCGAGGCCAAGTGGGAGGCGTCGCGGGCCAGCGAGCTGATCAGCGAGTCGTTCGGCCGCGAGATCTCCGTCGTGCCCTCGCTGGCCATCTACGGCCCGCCGGTGCCATGGAAGATCATGACGATTCGCGGCGTGGACGTCTACCAGGGCGACCGCGCCCGCCGGTGGATCACCAAGCGGGAGCGGGCGCTGACCGCCGCCGAGATCGACCGGATCCACGACATCGCCGCCCAGGTGCTGCCCGCCCGCTACGGCGAGGGCTGATCTCCGTCCACTCTGGCCGCCAGTCTCGCGCCGAAGGCGTCGAGGTGGGCGGCCAGTTCCGTGCTCGGGGGGAGCCGGCGCGGCAGCCGCGAGTAGACCGCCGCCCCGAACCCCGCCTGCCGCACGATGTGGTCGATCAGCGCCTCCCGGTCGTGCGGCCACGGGAACGACGGCTGGGCGATCAGCAGGGAGACGCAGCCGTGCACGGCCGACCAGAGGCCGAGCGCCAGCGCCTCGGGATCGCCTTCGAGCACCCGCGTCTCCACACAGGCCGAGACGGCGTTCACCATGTGCCCGAAGGCCTGCGCGGCGGCCGGCGGCACCCCGGGGGCCGCTGAGGGGCGCATCATCAGCACCCGGTACTGCACCGGGTGGTCGAGGGCGAAGCGGGCGTAGGCGCGGGCGCACTTGCCCAGGGCGAGGAACGGGTCACCGCCGAGGTTGTCGGTGAACAGCCGGCCCAGCTCGTCCCACACCCGCAGGCAGACCGCCTCGACGAGCTCCTCCTTGTCGGCGAAGTGCAGGTAGACCGAGGGGGTGGAGACGCCGGCCCGCAAGGCGACGGCGCGCAGCGTGATCGCGTCCTCGCTGCCGGACTCGGCCAGCAGGTCCTCGGCCGCGCGCAGGATCTCCTCGCGGAGCAGCGCGCCCTCTCCGCGCCTGGCGCGTACGCGTCTGGTGGTCATGGATCTCAGGTTGACGCCGTCAAGTTGACGATGTCAATCTGACCTTCTGCGGAGGGGAGATTTACCGACAATGGGGACTTTTCAGGAAGCGACAGCATTGACAGCGCTTCGCGAGGGCGAGTTCGGCGCCGTGCTGGACGCGCAGTGGAGCGTCGGGACCCGGCTGCACGGCGGCTACCTGCTGGGCGTGCTGGCCCGGGCCGCCTGCGAGAGCCCCGCCGGGGCCGGGCACCCGCACGTGACCGCGGTCAGCGGCTCGTTCATCCAGCCGCCCGAGCCGGGCGAGGCCGTCGCGCGGGTCGAGACGCTGCGGGTGGGCAGGAGCGTGGCCCAGGTGAGGGCCGCGCTCGTGCAGGAGGGCCGCACGCGCGTCGAGGCGCACATCACGCTGGGCCTGCTGGACGACTCGGACCCCTGGTGGTCGGGGCACGAGCCGGTACGCCTGCCGCCCGAGCAGGACTGCTTCCTGGCCCCCATCGACCCGCCGGGCGCGGGCATGCACGTGCCCCTGATGGCCGTGGTCGAGGAACGCATCGACCCCGAGCACCTGGCCTTCGCCTTCGGCGCCCCCTCCAGGCGTGGCGTGATCGCGAGCTGGCAGCGGCTGGCCGACGGCTCCGACTGGGACCCGCTGAGCCTGCTGGTGGCGCTCGACCCGGTGCCGCCGGTCTCGTTCGACCTGGGGCTGTCGGGGTGGGTGCCGACGATCCAGCTCTCGGCGTACATCCGCCGGCTGCCCGCCCCCGGGCCGATCCGGGTACGGCTGTCGGCCACGGACGTCGGCGGCGACCGGATGGACGAGGTGGCCCACGTCTGGGACGACAAGGGCCGTCTGGTGGGCCAGGCGACCCAGCTCGCCGCCGTACGGCTGCCGGCCTAGCGGTAGATCTCCGGGATCGAGTCGCACCACGGGAAGAACTCCGACCGGGTGGCCCGGGTGATGTTGCCGCACGCCCCGACCTGGGTGGGGCGCTCGGCGCCCTTGGCGTGCAGGATCAGCACGGCCTTGTCCACCGGGTACTGCCGGGGCGAGGCCGCGCCGAAGTCCAGCGCGCCGGTGGCGCCCTCGATGGCGTGGCCGCTCTGGTCGGGGGTGTGCAGGGTGCCGAGCTGGCGCCAGACGGTGTAGGAGTTCACCGGGACGCGGTGGCGCTCCTTCCCGAGCCGCCGGATCGCGGTGATCATCGTCTCGGTGGCGTCGTACGACAGGGCGGCGTGCCCGTCCAGCGTCCGGCCGGGCCCCGGCTCCTCGCACTCGAAGGGGAAGGTGGCGAACAGGTCGGTGTAGAAGTCGTGCCGCTGCGGCTCGCCGCACCTGTTGGGGGCCGCGGCGAACGACTCGTAGTAGTAGCCGATGCCGGTGACGGCCGACCGGACGCGTACGTCGGCGACGTACCTGGTGACGTCGTCGCCCCCGAGGATGGTCGGCGGCGAGCCCGCGCACTTGTCGGCCACCCCCTTCACGAACTCCGCGAAGTCGGGGATGCCGCGCCCGGCGAAGTAGACCAGCCCGTCGAACCCGCAGGCCGACACGCCCGCGTCCCTCGGCTCGCCCGCGTAGGCGTCCTCGCTCCTGTCCGCCGCGCCCGGCTTGGCCGACCCGACCGGCGTGAAGCGGTGGCCCTCGGCCGCGAACCCGCGCTCCTTCAGCCGGGCCAGGACCCGGGTCCTGAGGTTGGCGGCGTAGTAGTCGGTCTCGTCGTGCGAGTAGTAGACGCGGGCCCGCCGCTTGATCTCGCCCTCGCGGACCAGCGAGTCGGCGAAGGCCGCGGCCATCCACGCCTGCCGGGAGTTCTGCGGCGCCACCTGGAAGTAGAACGGCGAGTCGCTGACCAGCCGGTCGGCCGACAGCGTGGAGGCCACCATCGGTAACCCGGCCTTGCCCAGCTCCTGGATGGCCGCGACGGTCTCCTGGCGGCTCTGGTCCAGGCCCACCACGCCCACGATGGGCGCCTCGTCGTCGCGGTAGCGCAGCAGCAGCCGCGCGATGCGCGAGCCGTGCTGCATCCGGCCCCCGGCGTTGGCCAGCAGGATGCGTACGAGCGGCTCGCTGGGACCCGCCGCGCCGTTCTGCCGCTTCTGGGCGATCGCGACGCCCGCCAGGCCCTCGCGGGCGGCCGCCAGCGTGTCACGGTCGGAGGAAGTCAGCGCGGCCAGGTAGACGATCGTCACGTACGGCCGGTCGCCGCCCTCGTGCAGGCGGGCGGCCCGCTCGTTCTCCTGCCGCAGGACGGCCTGCACCCGCTCCATCTCGGCGTTGCCCGGCGCGAACAGGTAGTCGGGCTCGGCCACGCCGACGCACTCGGTGCCGGCCAGCTGCCTGCCGCTCTCCGCCCAGGGCGTCCACAGGCCGGTGGCGCAGGCGTTGCGGTGCCAGGCGGCGGTCTGGCCCGCGTACGCGCCCACAGCGCCCGCCAGGGCCATCCAGAACAGCGCGATCGCGGTCCACGACGACCACCAGGGCGCCACGCGGGCGGGCGGCACCCAGGTGGGGTCCGCGACGTCGTACCGGGCGAGGTCGGCCGGCAGCGCCGGCGCGCAGATGTCCAGCGGGGTCCGCAGCACCTGCCGCCAGGCCGCGGGGCCGTCGGCGGTGACCAGCTCCCTGCGCCAGCGGACGAGCATCCACAGCGGCTCCTCGTCGTCCTCCAGCAGGACCGTGTCGGGCGTGTACGAGACCACCACGACCGGGTCGAACCTGTCGACGTCCGCCCGCCGCTCCTCGATCAGCTCCACCAGGGCGCCGCCGTGCTCATTGAGCAGCAGGAGCGGGTAGAACACGTGACCGGCGCCCCGGACGTGCAGGGGCGAGCGCTCGTACTGCCTGGCGAGATCGTCCATGAACGCCCTCAGCAGCAGCCGGGAGACGCGGTCCTCGTCGGCCGGGTCCAGGTCCGCGAGCAGGGCCGGCACGCCCGGCGCCGAACGGTCGTCCCGCGACAGCGCCCGTCGCAGCCAGCGGAAGCGCCCGCCCAGCCCCGGGACCCGCCCGCCGAGCCGCAGGTCGTGCAGGAACCCCGGTAACAGCCGCAGCAGCAGGTTGACCGGGAAAGGGACGTGCTCCGCGCCCGTGCCCGCCGTGTCCACCCCCCAGCCCCAGGTGCGGTCCGCCTCGCGCAGGACGCGGCGGGCGTGCTCCTCCCGGCCGTGCGTCTCCTCGAGCTGCTCGACGAGCAGCGCGACCAGCCGGTATCGCGGGAAGCGCAACCGGTTGCTGCGCAGCGCGGACACGATCCGGGAGAGCATCTTCGGCACCGGCTCGCCCGGCTGGATGTCCGGATTGGCGCGCGGGATCCCCGGCGAGATGACGTGGGTGGCGGATCCGTCCTTCCCCGGCTCCCGCGCCGTCTTCTGCCCCGTCTTCTGCGCCGTCTTCCGGGGCGCCAGCACCGCCGGCCAGTCGCCCGCCTCGCTGAGCTGGACGAGCGGGATCCCCCTCCGGCCGGTGTGCTGCCCGTCGTCCGTCCCCCTGCGCCAGGAGGCCAGCAGGGGCCGTCTGGCGACGTGTGGCGAGTCCTGGACTCCCTCACCCCTGGCCGGTCTGCGGCACAGGCGGTCTATCGTGTGAATGAAGTTGCCGACCCGGGCGGAGTCGTCCAGCATGGCTGCCCCGTGGCTCATCTGATCTCTCTAACACGAGTTCGAGCGCCGTCGGCTTCGATTCCGGCACGATCCGGTAACCAAGCGTCCGATCTGTGGACAGGCGTCTCAGTCACCGGGCGGTGGCCGTAACATGTGAAGACTCGCTAGCGATGGGAGATGCCCAATGCCCGCCCTCAGGTCACGTACAGTCACCCACGGCAGGAATATGGCCGGTGCCCGGGCCCTGCTCCGGGCGACCGGCGTAGCCGGGAGCGATTTCGGCAAGCCCATCATCGCGGTGGCCAACAGCTTCACCCAGTTCGTGCCGGGCCACGTGCACCTGCAGGACGTCGGCAAGGTGGTGTCCGACGCGATCCGGGAGGCGGGGGCCATCCCCCGCGAGTTCAACACGATCGCGGTCGACGACGGCATCGCGATGGGCCATGGCGGGATGCTCTACTCACTGCCGTCGCGCGAGCTGATCGCCGACGCCGTCGAGTACATGGTGGAGGCCCACTGCGCCGACGCGATGATCTGCGTGTCCAACTGTGACAAGATCACGCCGGGCATGCTGCTCGCCGCGTTCCGGCTGAACATCCCGACGGTCTTCGTCTCCGGCGGCCCCATGGAGGCCGGCAAGACGCCGGGCAAGAAG
Organism: Nonomuraea sp. KM90; assembly: GCF_052246675.1. NCBI lineage: Bacteria > Bacillati > Actinomycetota > Actinomycetes > Streptosporangiales > Streptosporangiaceae > Nonomuraea > Nonomuraea sp. KM90. The sequence continues at coordinate 40,537 of NZ_JBQQCB010000020.1, forward strand.
CTCGACCTGATCGACCCGATGATCGCCTCCGCCGACGACTCCGTCTCCGACGCCGAGCTGCTGGAGATGGAGGAGAGCGCCTGCCCGACCTGCGGCTCCTGCTCGGGCATGTTCACCGCCAACTCGATGAACTGCCTGGCCGAGGCCATCGGCCTGGCGCTGCCCGGCAACGGCACGATCCTGGCCACGCACCGGTCCCGCAAGCAGCTGTTCGAGGACGCCGGCCGCCAGCTCGTGGAGATCACCCGCCGCTACTACGAGGACGGCGACGAGTCGGTGCTGCCGCGCTCGATCGCCACCCGCGAGGCGTTCGAGAACGCGATGACGCTCGACGTGGCGATGGGCGGCTCCACCAACACGATCCTGCACATCCTGGCCGCCGCCCGCGAGGCGAAGGTGGACTTCGGGCTCAAGGAGATCAACGAGATCTCGCTGCGGGTGCCGTGCCTGTGCAAGGTCGCCCCGGCCACGAACAAATACCACGTCGAGGACGTCCACCGCGCCGGTGGCATCCCCGCCATCCTGGGCGAGCTCGACCGGGCCGGGCTGCTCCACCGCGACCTGCCCACCGTCAACGGCGGCACGCTGGGCGACCTGCTGGCCGGCTGGGACGTGCGCTCGCCGTCGGTGAAGCCCGAGGCCGTGGAGCTGTGGCACGCGGCGCCCGGCAACGTGCGCACGGTCAAGCCCTACTCCCAGGACAACCGCTGGGACACCCTCGACGTCGACCGCGAGGCGGGCTGCATCCGCGACCTGGAGCACGCCTACACCGTGGACGGCGGCCTGGCCGTCCTCTACGGCAACATCTCGCGCGACGGCGCCGTGGTGAAGACCGCCGGGGTGGACGAGTCGATCTGGACGTTCAGCGGGCCCGCGGTGGTGTTCGAGTCGCAGGAGCAGGCGGTCGAGGGCATCCTCGGCGGCAAGGTCAAGGCCGGCGACGTGGTCGTCATCCGCTACGAGGGCCCCAAGGGCGGGCCCGGCATGCAGGAGATGCTCTACCCGACGTCCTTCCTGAAGGGCAAGGGCCTGGGCAAGGTCTGCGCGCTCATCACCGACGGGCGCTTCTCCGGCGGCACGTCCGGGCTGTCTATCGGGCACGCCTCGCCGGAGGCGGCCGAGGGCGGCGCGATCGCGCTGGTCGAGGACGGCGACATCATCGACATCGACATCCCCAACCGGGCGATGGAGCTGCGGGTGCCCGAGGCCGAGCTGGCCGCGCGGCGCGAGCGGCTGCTGGCCGAGCTGGGCGGATACCGGCCGCGTGACCGCAACCGGCCGGTGAGCGTGGCGCTGCAGGCGTACGCGGCGATGACGACGTCCGCCTCGACGGGCGCCTCGCGCGACCTGTCGCAGCTCTCGCGACAACCCTGATGCCTGTGCGGCGGAAGCCATATCCGCCGCACAGGTTTTCGAAAAATGTCGGTGGTCATCCCTATTCTTGGGGTATGACGACAGTCGTGAAGCACGATACTCGCCCGCTGACGACCGCCGAGATCGCCGCACTCGCCCTCTCCCTCGCTCACCTCGGAGCGGGCCCCCAGGCCGTCACCGCAAGGCGCGGCCTGCAGCACGCATTCGAGCACCTGGAGCTCGACGACGACGTCATCGCCACCACGCTCGCGACCCTCACCGAGCCGCTGCCCACCGACGTGGCCTCCCGGGCCAGGCTCATGGCCGACGCCATCACCAGCCGTCTCAACATCCGCCTGCACTACCGCGACGCCTCCGGCACGATCACCGCGCGCGACGTCGAGCCGGTGACGTGCCTGGTGCACCGCGAATACTGGTATCTGGTCGGCGTGTGCAGGATGCGCCGGGCGATCAGGGCGTTCCGGTTCGACCGGATCATCGCGGTCGAGCCCACGCTCACGCCGTCCCGGCCGCACCTGGCCGACCGGTTCCTGCCGTTCCAGCGCCGCAAGCGGCGCGCCATCACGGCCGCGTGAAACTGACCGTCCGTTGACCTGACGGGCCCCGGCCTTTGGGGTGGCGGCTGGCAGGCTCCCGCACATGCGCGTACGGGAGTCCTCGCTCTTCGCCGCCCTGCTGGTCGCCCTGCTGGTCGTGGGCACCGGCTGTACGGCGCCGCCGGACGCGGTGCCCCTTCCCACTCCCGTGTCGCTGACGCCGGAGACCGCCGACGGAGGCGAGCTGCCCCCGGCCGAGCGACGGGCGCTCGACCGGGCACTGGCACGCTACCTGCGTGACCGTCCCGGGCGGGCCGCCCTGGCCGTCTACGACCGCACGACCGGGGCCAGGTACGCCTTCCGCGAGCGCACGCCGTTCCTGCTGGCCAGCGTGGCCAAGGTGGACATCCTGCTGGCGTTCCTGCTCGGCAAGCGGGGTGAGCGGCTCAGCGGCTACGAGCGCGCGCTGGCCTCACGGATGATCCGCTACAGCGACAACGACTGCGCGCACGAGCTCTACCTGACGATCGGCGGCCGGGCCGGGCTGGACCGGGCGCTGCACCGGCTGGACGTGCGGCACACGCGGCCCGGCTCGGGCCTGTACTGGGGATGGACCCGCAGCAGGCCGTCCGACCAGGTCAAGGTGCTGGAGCGGCTCACCGACCCCGGAGGGCCGCTGCCGGCCCGCAGCCGGCGCTACGCCCTCGACCTCATGTCGTCGGTGGAGCCGTCACAGGCGTGGGGGGTCAGCGCGGCCGCCTCGCAGGAGGGTGCGGTGGCGCTCAAGAACGGCTGGCTGCCCACCGAGGTCCACGACGGGCTGTGGACGGTCAACAGCGTGGGCCGGCTCCGCGTACGCGGGCACGACCTGCTGATGGCCGTGCTGTCGGAGCGCAGCCCGGACATGGAGAGCGGCGTCGACACCGTCGAGCGGCTGGCCCGGCTGACGGTGCGCGCGCTGACCCGGCCGGCGACGCCGCCGGCCCCCTGGGCCACCGCCGATGTCTAGGACGAGCAGCACCCGCCGCCGCAGCAGCCGCCGCCGCTCGCCTTGGGGGCGGCCGCGCTGCCCGTCATGGAGACCGTGGACAGCAGCTTGACCGTGTCGTCGTGGCCGTCGGGGCAGGTCGCCGGGGCGTCGGAGGCCGACATGGGGCGGGAGACCTCGAACGTGGAGCCGCAGGCGCGGCAGCGGAAGTCGTAACGCGGCATGGGCCAAGGGTAACCGCAGCGGAGCGCGGAAGTCCCTACGGGGCGTAGGTGACGTGGGCGAAGTCGGACACGGGCTCGTAGCCGATCGCCTGGTAGATGGCGTTGCTGGTCGGGTTGCCCAGGTCGGTGAAGAGCACCACCTCCGTGCACCGCTCCGCCAGGCCGGTCCGGCTGGCGAAGGCCGTGACGGCGGCGCCGTAGCCGCGACGCCGGCACGAGGGCGGCGTGTACACCGGGCCGATGCGGCAGACCCCGCCCGCCGCGGGCGAGAGGGCGGCGAGCGACACCGGCGCCCCGCCCTCCTCCCACACGAACAGCTCGCGGCCGGCCAGCCGCTGCGCGACCCGCTCGGCCACGTCGTCGGCCTCCCCCATGCCGACCTCGTCACCGAACGCGTGGTACCAGCTCACCAGCAGCGGGAAGTCACCGGGAACGGCGAGCCTGCCCAGGCCCGGGACGTCGGGGACGGTGAGCGTGCCGAGGCGGTAGAGCCGCTCCGACACCACCCGCGCGGGCGCGCCCAGCAGCCGCGTGGCCTCGGCCGTCACCTCGACCGGCCCCACGAACATGGACAGCTCGCCCTTCAGCGCCTCCACCAGCGGCGCGACCGCCTCGACGGGAACGGCGAAGAGCCCGGCGGGATGGGGCGGCGTATGGAACACCGCCCCGCGAACGTCGCCATCCACCGTCCACCAGCCGAAGAGGGGGCTCTTCACGGGCATGCCCGCCCGCAGGTTGGCCAGGATCGTCAGCGGAACGGTGTTGCGCACCGGGTCGCCGAGCAGGAACGGCTCGGCGACCGCGGCGTACTCCTCGACATCTGAGGTGAGGGTCCACATGCCTGCACATGGTGTCAGGCAGCGGCCCCCTGCTCAATGCGCTTTTCTCAGGCCGCGGCCTCGAGGTAGGGCGCCCATTGCGGGTCACCGACGAGCGAGGCGCCGATGAGCCGCCAGTGGGCGCCCCGTGGCACCGCAGGGCTGACGCGAAGCGTCCACCCCAGCTCCTCCAGGTATTTGTCGGCCTTGCGGTGGTTGCAGGTGGTGCACGAGGCGACGCAGTTTTCCCAGGTGTGCGTGCCGCCCCTGGACCGGGGGATGACGTGGTCGATGGTCTCGGCCTTCTGCCCGCAGTAGGCGCAACGGTAGTCGTCGCGCCGCATGAGGGCCGCCCTGGTCAGCGGGATGCGGGACCGGTAGGGGATGCGGACATATCTGCGAAGCCTGATCACCGAGGGGACGTCGAGCGTGCGGCTCGCGGAGCGCAGCACGGCGCCCCTTCCGTCGCGGTGCACGACGTCGGCCTTCTCCCGCAGCACGAGCACGATGGCGCGGTGCAGCGAGAGGGTGGTCAGTGGCTCGTAGGTTGCGTTGAGCAGCAGGACTTGGCGCATCATCGGGCCTCTCCCTGCTGCGCGGGTATCAAAGGGGACATGCCGCGGCATGTCCCAGCTGTCGGCCCCTCCTGGGGCACTAGTGCTTCCGTCACGTGGACCTCCGCCGGACGGCCCAGCGGATGGTCACCACGGCACCGTCCTGTCACCAAGTTTGGCGTTTGCACCGTGGTCCCCGCCACCCCAAAAACCTCCTGCCGGAATGACCAGAGGGACGCACGGTACGTTTTATGCCCGCTCTACCAGCGCTTTACGCATGCCCGTTGGCAGTAGGGTTCCTGCATGACAGGAGAGCCGTACCCGACCGCACGCCGCGAAGACATCGTCGACATCCTGCACGAAACGCCCGTGCCCGACCCCTACAGGTGGCTCGAGGACCCGGACAGCCCCGAGACCAAGGGATGGCTGCTCGCACAGGCGGAGTTGTTCGGCAGCGAGCGCGGGCCGCAGCGGTTCAAGAGCCGCATCGCGGAGCTGCTCAGGTCCGGGTCCGTGGGTGCCCCGGCCTGGCGCGGTGAGCGCTACTTCTTCTCGCGTCGCACTCCCGACCAGGAGCACGCCGTCTACTACGTGGTCGAGCCCGACGGCACCGAGCGGGCCCTCATCGACCCGATGGCGATCGACCCGTCCGGCCTGACCACGCTCGACACGGTGCAGCCGGACAAGGAGGGACGCCTGCTGGCGTACCAGATCTCGGTGGGCGGCGACGAGGAGTCGGTCCTCTACGTCATCGACGTCGCCACGGGCGCGCGGGTCGAGGGGCCGATCGACCGGTGCCGCTACTCCCCGATCGCGTGGCTCCCGGGCGGGGAGGCGTTCTACTACGTACGCCGGCTACCGAGCACCGAGGTGCCGGAGAACGAGACCCAGTTCCACCGCCGCGTCTACCTGCACCGCGTCGGCACCTCCACCGAGGACGACGTGATGATCTTCGGCGAGGGCCTGAAGATGACCAACTACTACGGCGTCTCGGTCTCACGCGACGGCCACTGGCTGCAGGTGTCCGCCAACGAGGGCACCGCCCCGCGCAACGACCTCTGGGTGGCCGACCTGACCACGTCCCCGGCCGAGCGTCCCGAGCTGCGGGTCGTGCAGGAGGGCGTGGACGCGCAGTCGGGGGCTGGTGTTCGGCCGCGACGGCCGGCTCTACGTGCACACCGACCGCGACGCGCCCCGTGCCCGGGTGTGCGTCACCGACCCGGCCGACCCGTCGTTCGAGACCTGGCGCGACCTGATCCCCGAGGACCCGGAGGCGGTGCTGTCCGACTTCGCCATCCTCGACGACCTGGAGCGCCCGGTCATGCTGGTGGGCTGGACGCGCCACGCGATCAGCGAGATCACCATTCACGACCTGGAGACCGGCGAGCGGCTCGGCGAGGTGCCCACCCCGGGGCTCGGCACGATCGGCGGCATCGCGGAGCGCCCCGAGGGCGGTCACGAGGCGTGGTTCGGCTACACCGACAACACCACGCCGCCCACCATCCAGCGCTACGACGCCAGGACCGGCGAGACCACGCTCTGGGCGGCCTCCCCCGGCGCGGTCGAGGTGCCCGAGGTGCGCACCGAGCAGGTGGTCTACCGCTCCAAGGACGGCACGGACGTCCGCATGCTGATCATCTCCCCGGTCGGCGAGGCGCAGGGCCCGCGGCCCACGATCCTGTACGGCTACGGCGGCTTCGGCCTGTCCATGACCCCCGGCTACTCGGCGTCCATCCTGACCTGGGTGGAGGCGGGCGGCGTCTACGCCATCGCCAACCTGCGCGGCGGCGGCGAGGAGGGCGAGGACTGGCACCGCGCTGGGATGCTGGCCAACAAGCAGAACGTGTTCGACGACTTCCACGCGGCGGCCGAGCACCTGATCGCCACCGGCGTGACCACGCCCGCCCAGCTCGGCATCTCCGGCGGCTCCAACGGCGGCCTGCTGGTGGGCGCCGCGCTGACGCAGCGCCCCGAGCTGTACGCCGCCGTGGTCTGCTCCGCGCCGCTGCTCGACATGATCAGGTACGAGAAGTTCGGCCTCGGCGCCACCTGGAACGTCGAATACGGCTCGGCCGACGACCCCGAGCAGTTCGGCTGGCTGCTGGGCTACTCGCCCTACCACCACGTCCAGGAGTCGGTGCCGTACCCGGCGACGCTCTTCACCGTCTTCCAGTCCGACACGCGCGTGCACCCGCTGCACGCGTGGAAGATGTGCGCGGCGCTGCAGCACGCCTCCACCGGCGAGCGGCCGGTGCTGCTGCGCAACGAGGCCGAGGTCGGGCACGGCGCGCGCTCGGTCAGCCGGTCGGTGGACCTGTCGGCCGACATGCTGACGTTCCTCGCGCGGCACACCGGCCTATAGTCTCGACGGCATGAGCACGCTGGGGCTGGCCATGGTCGAGGCCACCCCCAGCGCTGCGCTGCGGCCCTACGTGACCAGGCTGTGCGCCTACCGCGAGCACTACTCCGCGCCGGTGACCCGGTCGGAGGCGGCGATGCCGGGAGCCGTGCTCATCCTCGCCTTCGGCACGCCGATGGAGGCGGGCGGGCGGCGGATGACCGCGTTCGGCGGGGGGCTCGGCGACCGCTTCACCGTCACCCGCACGGCCGGGCCGACGGAGGGCGTGGAGGTCTTCCTGACGCCGTTCGGGGCCAGGCGGCTCTACGGGATGCCGATGCGGCACCTGACGAACCAGGTGCTGCCGGTCGGAGATCTCCTCGGGCCGTGGTCCGAGCTGATCGTGGAGCGGCTGGCCGCGACCCCGTCGTGGCGGGACCGGCTGGCGCTGGCCGACCGGCTGCTGTGCGAGCGCATCGCGGCGGGGCCGCCGCTGGGTCCCGAGCTGCCGTGGGCCTGGGCCCGGCTGCTGGAGTCGGGCGGCAGGCTCGGCGTGTCGTCGCTGGCCGAGTCGCTGGGCTGGAGCCATCGCCATCTCGTCGCCCGCTTCCACGACCAGATCGGGCTGCCGCCGAAGACGGCGGCCCGGGTCATCCGGTTCGGGCGCGCCCTGCGCCTGCTGCGGTCGGGGACGGCCCTGGCCGAGGTGGCGGCCGAATGCGGCTTCTACGACCAGGCCCACATGAACCGTGAGTTCCGGGCGCTGGGCGACACCACGCCAGGTCAGATTTGTCCAAGACCCGGCGTCACCGGCGCGGCATCGTGGGCCTCATGACACGAACCGTGTACGCACTCGCCCGATACCAGGACTGCCAGGCCGCGGTCGACTTCCTGACCAGCGCGTTCGGGTTCCGGGTGCACGAAACGTCCAAGAACGACAAGGGCGTGGTCAACCACGCCGAGCTGGCCGTCGGCGACGACCTCATCATGATCGGCCAGGGCAGGCCGGGTGGGCCGGGCATCTACGTCGCGGTCGAGGACGTCGACGCCCACCATGCCCACGCCAGGGCGGCGGGGGCGTCGATCACCATGGAGCTGGTGGACCAGCCGTACGGATCCCGCGAGTACGGCTGCACGGACCCGGAGGGCAATCCTTGGTATTTCGGGACTTATCGGCCATGAGCTCATCGGCGGGCGGGTACCCGTACGTGGGGTCCGCCTCGCCGGCCGGCGCCGGAGGGCCGCCCGGGCAGGTGATCCGGTCGGCGGAGGAGCTGGCCGGATGGCTGGCGGGACGGCCGCCGGAGGAGCCGGCGGAGCCGTTCACGTTCGTGGTGGACCTGGACGGGACGCTGCGGCTGGCGGCGCGCCGGAGCGAGCACGTGGCGTGCGCCGGCGGCCGGCCGGTGCTGAGCGCCGGCGAGATCGCCTTCGAGCGGTCCGCCGACGGGGGCTGGGCGGTGGAGGCCGTCAGCAACCAGTCGACCGGCTACTGCCCCGACGTCACGTCCTGGGCGGCGGTGGAGGCGGCCCTGGAGCGGATCGGGGTGGGACATCCCGGCGGGTTCACGCACGAGGTGGTGTTCCGGCGGTGTCCCGGGTGCCGGGAGATCAACCTGGTGAAGGAGGAGGACTTCGTGTGCGCCTTCTGCGGGGGCGAGCTGCCGGCCGCCTGGAACGTCGCCTGACGCGGAGCTGCCCGCGGCCCGCCGGGGACAGCTAGCGCGGGAAGATGATCGTCTTGTGACCGTCGAGCAGCACCCGCTGCTCGGCATGCCACTTGACCGCCCGGGCCAGCGCCACGCACTCCACGTCGCGCCCCATCGCCACGAGGTCCGCCGGGGAGTGGCTGTGGTTGACCCGGGCCACCTCCTGCTCGATGATCGGCCCCTCGTCCAGGTCGGCGGTGACGTAGTGGGCCGTCGCGCCGATGAGCTTGACGCCGCGGTTGTGGGCCTGGTGGTAGGGCTTGGCGCCCTTGAACGACGGCAGGAACGAGTGGTGGATGTTGATGGCCCGGCCCGCCAGCTTCTCGCAGAGATCCTCCGAGAGCACCTGCATGTAACGGGCCAGCACCACCAGGTCCACCTGGTAGTGCTCCACCAGCGCCAGCACCTCGGCCTCCTGCTTCGCCTTGGTCTCCGGCGTGACCGGCAGGTGGTGGTAGTCGATCCCGTTCGACTGGGTGAGCGGCCGCAGGTCGGGGTGGTTGGAGACGACCGCGACGATCTCGATGTCCAGCGCCTTGGAGCGTACGCGGTAGAGCAGGTCGTTCAGGCAGTGGTCGAACTTGCTCACCATGATCAGCACTCGCGGCTTCCTGGCCACGTCGCTCAGCTTGAACTCCATGCCGAAGTCGGGCGCGAGCGCGGCGAAGGCGGTGTTGAGCTCGTCCTCGCCCAGCGGCCCCGAGAACTGCACGCGCATGAAGAAGCGCTGCTCCACCCTGTCGCCGAACTGCTGGCTCTCGATGATGTTGCACCCGTGCCCGGCGAGCAGGCCGGAGACGGCGGCCACCACACCGGGCCGGTCGGGACAGGACAGCGTCAGGATGTATTCGGCGGGGCTGGTCATGCCTTCACTCTCGCGGACGTGGGCTGCGTGGCGCCGGATGGCTGATCTGGGCAGAGTACCGGTCTGCGGCCATGGTCGAGGGTACCCGCCGCGACGGGTCTTCCACTGCCGCACCCGGGATCGTGTCCATCATTCAACCGATCTTGGGTAGTAATCCGGCATTGCGCGTGAAACGGATGGGTGTCGGGGGGGTGGCGGCACGGGGTGACGGCCGTCTCTTGTAGGTGAGTCCAGCAGGTCCAGCCACAGCCGGGCGGGGCGGGAGGGAGCGCGTGTCCTTGGACGCCGTCGTACTGATCGTGCTCGCCTGCCTGTTCGCCGTGGTGTCCGGGGTCAACGACGGGGGCGCCCTCCTCGCGACCGGGCTCAAGCTGCCCACCATCCGCCCGGCGATCGGGATCGTCACGCTCGTCGTGCTGGTGGCGGCCGTACCGCTGGTCACGCATCAGGTGGCGTTGACGTTCGTGACCCGGCTGGCGTCGTTCGACGAGCCGGGCGGCCAGATCGCGATGACGATCGCGGTCGTCGCGTCGCTCGCCGTGGTGGCGGTGCTCAGCGCGAAGGGCCGCCCGACCAGCCTCACCCTGGCCATCGTGGGCGGCCTCACCGGTGCGGGGCTGGGCTGGGGACTGGCGGTCTCGCCGGGGTCGGTGGCGCTGGTGCTGGCGTTCGGGCTGGCGGCGCCGTTCGCCGGGGGGCTGGCGGCGTGGGTGCTCATCCGGGTGCTGGCGGCCACGACCACCTCCCGGGCGTTGCGGCGCTGGCACTGGGCGGGGTTCCTGCTCCAGACCCTCGCGTACGCGGCCAACGACGCGCAGAAGATGCTGGCCGTGTTCATGATCGCGGTCGGCTTCTCCGGGGCGCCCGTGGCGTACACGGTGCTGGTGGCCGTGCTGTTCGGGGTGGGCACCCTGTACGGGCTGCCCAAGGCGGGCCGTACGCTGAGCCGCGAGATCATCGTTTCCCGGCCCGCGCACGGGGTCACGGCGGAGCTGGCCGCGGGCACGGCCGTGATGGCGTGCGCGGTGGCGGGCATGCCGGTGAGCATGACCCAGGCCATCGCCGGCGGGCTCATCGGGGCCGGGGTGGCGCAGGGGGGCGGGCGGGTTCGCTGGTACGCCGCCGGCAAGATCGTCGCGGCCTGGTTGCTGACGCTTCCCGTGAGCGGGCTGCTGGGGTGGGGGCTCGCGCTGCTGGTGAAGGGGTTCGCGAGCGTGAGGGTGTCATGAAAGGGGTGGTCGGGTCGTGAAGCGGCTGCGGCGGATCCGGGATCTCATGACCGGTCGTATGGACAGCGCGCTCTCGGAGGCCCTGCTCGGGCAGCTGGAGGCCACCAAGGAAGGCGCGTGGCTGGCCATGGCCATGATCGGCGGCGAGGTCGGCAGGACGGGGGCGCACGAGCAGATGCGCTCGATCGAGCACCTCGGGGACGAGGAACGCGCCCGCCTCATCGACGAGCTCAAGACGGCCCTGGTCACGCCCATCGACCGGGAGGACCTCTTCCGGCTCTCCAGGTCGATCGACGACGTCCTGGACTCCCTGCGGGACTTCGTCCGCGAGTCCCACCTCTACCGGGTGCCCGACCAGATCCGCTTCACCCCGCTGCTCGACCAGGTCATCGTCGGCATCGACGCCCTGGAGAGCGCCGTCCGCAACCTCGCCTCCAGCTCTTCCGTGGTGTCCCAGGACGCCCTTGAGGCGAAGAAGGCGGGCGGGGCCATCCGGCGGATGTACCAGTACGAGATCTCGCGGATCTTCTCCGGTGAGCTCACGGCGGAGGCGATGAAGGAGCGGGAGCTGGTGCGGCGCCTGGAGATCGTCGGCGTGGCCATCGGCGAGGCGGCTGACGCCATCGCCGACGGCGCGATGAAGCGATGAAGCAGCGATGAGGCCGTCAAGCCGTGGAAACGGTCCAGCGGTCCAGCGGTCGCGCCAGAACGCGGCGCAGCCGCCGCACCGTGAGACGGCCGCACCCCGAGCCCGCCGTACCCCGAGACCGCCGCACCGCGAGGCCGTCACGCCGCGAAGTCGTCATGCCGTGAGACGGTGGGGCCGTGGGGCCCTTTGGTCAGTGGGTGGTGGGGAAGGCGTTGATGCCGGTGAGGTCGGCTGACAGGGCCCAGAGGCGGGCGGCCTGGTGTGGGTCGATCGCGTGGGCGCGGACGCCGCCGAGCGAGTCGGGGTCGGTGGAGAGCTCGGCGATGTCGCAGTCGTCGCAGTAGACCCCGCCCATCCCGTCCAACTGCGGTGACGTGGCCGCCCACACCATGGTGGCCGCCCCCTGCTCGGGCGTCTTGAAGCTCGTCTCCAGGGGGTTGCCCTCCTCGTCGATCCAGCCGGCCGCGACCATCTCCTCCTTGGGGAGGTGGCGCTGCAGCGGCGTGAGGATGCCACCGGGGTGCAGGGAGAACGCGCGCACTCCGAGGTCGCGGGCCAGGGCGTCGAGGTGTACGGCGAACAGCACGTTCGCGGTCTTCGACTGCCCGTAGGCGAGCCACTTGTCGTAGCCGCGCTCGAACTGCACGTCGTCCCAGCGGATGCCGGAGCGGCGGTGCGCGCCGGACGAGACGGCCACCACCCGGCCCTGGCCCCGCGCGATGGCCGGCCAGAGGAGGTTGACCAGCGCGTAGTGCCCGAGGTGGTTGGTGGCGAACTGCGCCTCCCAGCCGGGCCCCACCCGCGTCTCCGGGCAGGCCATGATGCCCGCGCTGTTGATGACGATCTCGGCGCTGCGTCCGGTGGCGAGGAAGCGGTCGGCGAACCCGCGTACGCTGTCGAGGTCACCGAGGTCGAGCTCGTCCACCTCGACCCCGTCGATGCCCCGCACCGCCGCACCGGCGGTCTCGACGCGGCGGGCGGGGACCACGACGTGGGCCCCGGCACGGGTGAGCGCACGCGTGGCCTCCAGGCCGATGCCCGAGTAGCCGCCGGTGACGATCGCCAGCTTCCCGGACAGATCGATCCCGTGAAGCACGTCGTCCGCGGTGCTCCGGGCGCCGAAGCCCGATCCGATCTTGTGTTGTGGCGTGGTCATGACTCCACGTTACGAATTAGAGCGCGCTCCAGGTCAAGCGCCCCCTGGGCCGGGCCGCAGGCCGACGGCCGGAGCGAGGTCGGTGAGCTGGGCGACGGCGTCGGCGAGGTCGGGGGCATCCGGGGAGAGGGGCTGGATGACGACGTGGTCGGCGCCGGCGTCGAGGTGGTCGCGGACGCGCTGGGCGACGGTGTCGACGCTGCCCCAGGCCACGATGGCGTCCGTCAGCCGGTCGCTGCCGCCGTCGGCGAAGTCGTCGTCGGTGAAGCCGAGCGTGCGCAGGTTGTTGAGGTAGTTGGGCAAGGTCAGGTAGACGGACATGTGGGTGCGGGCGATCGCGCGGGCGCGGGCCGGGTCGGACTCCAGCACGACCGCCTGCTCCGGGATGAGGAGCCGGTCGCGGCCGAGGATCTCGCGGGCCCGGGCGGTGTGCTCCGGCGGCACGAAGTAGCTGTGGGCGCCGTCGGCCTTGTCTCGCGACAGCTCCAGCATCTTGGGCCGCAGCGCGGCCAGGAGCCGGGGGCAGTCGGCCTTGGGGAGGATCTGCTCGGCCTGGTCCATGGCGTCGAGGTAGGTGCGCATGGCGGTCAGCGGCTTGGCGTAGTCGTGGCCCCGGGTGTTGACCAGGGGGCTGTGGCTGACGCCGATGCCCAGCAGGAAGCGCCCCGGGAAGGCGTCGGCCAGCGTGACCCCGGCACCCGCCATGGCCATGGCGTCCCTGGCCCACAGGCTGGCGATGCCGGTGCCGAAGACGACGCGCTCGGTGGCCGCCAGCAGGACGGCGGCGCTCGCGAACGGCTCCTTGCTCGCCCAGCCCTCGTTGACCCAGATGGAGCCGTAGCCCAGCGCCTCGATCCTGGCCGCCGCCCGCCGCCCCTCCTCGGCGGGAGCCTGTCCGATCATGGGATGCCACACTCCGACGCGCCCGAGGTCCACGGCCGCTCCCTCCGAGTAGAATGTTCGATCGAGATGGAACACTATCCTAATGTTCGATCGCCGTCGAACAGGACACGCAACCTCAGCCACACCTCGCCGCTCGAGGTCTCGCTCCAGGCCGCCCTCGACGCGGTCGGCGACCCGATCCGCCGCCGCATCGTGCGCGAGCTGGCCGGCGTCCCCGACTGGGCGCGCGCCTGCGGCACGTTCAACCACCTGCCGGTGGCCAAGTCCACGCTGAGTCACCACTTCGCCGTCCTGCGCAATGTAGGCCTGCTGGAGCAGCGTGACGAGGGGACTCGCCGACTCAACCGGCTACGGCGCGAGGAGTTCGACGGTCGGTTCCCCGGGCTGCTGGCGCTGGTCCTCGGCGAGGCGGAAGCCGTTCCCCCCGAGGCGTAGCGGCGCTCGTTTTGGAGTGATCTTCCTGGCCTTGGTTGCCCACCTCACCGTGGGCGCGTTGCAATGTGAGATGTGATCGCCACTCCCGGCAGGACCGGCACCCCAGCCGAGCGCCCCCGGTTGGCCATCTCCTCCTGCCTGCTCGGCCGGCCCGTCCGGCACGACGGCCGCCACAACCTCGACCGCTTCCTCACCGAGACCCTGGCCCCGTACGTCGACTGGCTCCCCGTCTGCCCCGAGGTCGAGGCGGGCCTGGGCACCCCGCGCGAGGCCCTGTGGCAGGTGAGCACCGCGCAGGGTCCCCGCCTGGTGACGCGGATGTCGCGCGTCGACCTCACCGGCCGCATGACGGCGGTGGCCGACAGGCGCGCCGCCCAGCTCGACATCGACGGGTACGTGTTCAAGGCCAAGACCCCCACCTGCGGCATCCACGGCGTCCCCCGCCACGGGAACGACGGCGTCGACCAGCGCAACCGGGGCCTGTTCGCCGGGATCGTCATGGAGCGGCACCCGCTGCTGCCCGTGGAGGACGAGGGCCGGCTGCGCGACCCCCGGCTGCGCGCGGACTTCGTGGAGCGGGTGTTCGCGCACGCCAGGCTGCGTACGTTCCTCGACGGCGACTGGCGGCCACGCGACCTCGTCGCCTTCCACGCCCGCCACAAGATGCAGCTGCTCGCCCACGACCCCGCGCTCTACCGGGAGGCGGGCCGCGTGGTGGCCGGCGCCGGCGCGCGGCCGCGCGAGGAGGTGGCCGCCGACTACGCCGAGGTGTTCGGGCGCACGATGACCGCCAGGACCACCACGGGCCGGAACGTCAACGTGCTGCAGCACTGCCTGGGCATGCTCGCGCTGGACCCAGCGCGGCGGGCCGACCTGGTGGAGGTCATCGACTCCTACCGGGCGGGCCTGGTGCCGCTGGACGTGCCCGTGCGGCTGATGCGCCATCACGCGCGCGGGGAGTCCGCCGCGTACGTACGGGACCAGACGTACCTGACCCCTTACCCCGACGCCCTCCGGGAGTAGCGTTCTCCTCGATGAACGCCGTCGAGGAGAGCAGCGACCGTCCAGCCGCGCGCGTGGTCTGCCTGGACCGCGACGGCCGGGTGCTGCTGATGCACTGGTACGACGCGATCGCCCGCACGGACGTCTGGGAGCCCCCGGGCGGCGGGATCGATCCCGGCGAGACCCCGCTGGAGGCCGCCAGGCGGGAGCTGACCGAGGAGACCGGCCTGCCCGGCTCGGCCGTGGTGGACCGCTTCGTCGAGGTCGAACGCGACTTCCGCTGGCTCGGGGTCCGCTACGTGAAGCGGGAGCCCTTCTACCTGGCCAGGTTCGCCGAGGCCCGCCCGGAGGCGCACCCCGGGGAGCTGACGGCGGAGGAACGGGCCGCCTTCCGTGGCTATGTCTGGGCCGAGGAGCTGCCTGAGGGCGTCCAGCCCCCGGAGCTGGCGAAGGTCGTCGCGCGGCTCACGGAAGATCCACGGTGACGCCGGCGGCCGCGACCGACAGCTCGCCCCCGTAGGACGCGGCCGCCGCCGCGAGCGCGGGCTCGGGCGGGGTGTCGGGCCACAGGTGCGTGAGCAGCAGCCGCCCGGCCCCGGCCGACGCCGACGTGCGGCCGGCGTCGCGGGCGCTGGAGAGGTAGGGGGCGTCCTCGTCGGGGACGTGTTCGGGGTAGGTCGCCTCGGCCACCAGCAGGTCCGCGCCCTTCGCCAGGGCGAGGAGCTCGCCGGAGGGCCCGGTGTCGCCGGTGTAGGCGATCACCCGGCCGCCCGCGCCGGTCAGCCGCAGCCCGGCGTTCGGCACGTGGTGCGGCAGGTCGAAGGTGTCCAGCCGGAAGGGGCCGAGCTCGACCGGCCTGCCGGGCACCAGGTCGTGGTGGGCCAGGCCGGCGGCCAGCATGCGCGGCTTGTCCAGGGCCAGGACCGCTTCGAGCGCGCCCGGCGGCGCGTGGACGGGCAGCGGCGGCGCGGGCTCGTCGGCCAGCACGCGGGCCCGCAGGAGCGGGTTGAGGTCGGCGCAGTGGTCGGGGTGACCGTGGGTGACCAGGACCGCGTCCACGTCGGCGGCTCCCATGAGCTCCAGGAGCCGGGGCAGGGTGGCGTAGCCGGGGTCGATGAAGACCCGGAAGCCCTCCTCCTCGACGAGGTAACCGCTGCACGCCTGCCCGGCCGCCGGCCAGGCGCCGCACCCGCCCAGGACCGTGAGCCTCATGGGCGCCCCAGCTCCGCCAGCGTCGTCGTCATCAGCCCGCGCAGCAGCGCGCCCGCCACCTTCTCGTGCTCGGCCTCCACCGGCAGCCCCTTGTTCACCCGGTCGCGGTAGACCTCGCGCTCGTGGCCGCCGGTGTAGGGCACCGCGGTCATCGCGACGACCACGCCGACCTTGGTGCCGCCGTGCGGCAGGACGGCCACGGCATGCGTGCGCAGGCAGGTCTCGTCGGGCGCGCCGTACCAGCCGCACTTGATCCTCGCCTTCGGCGAGCGCAGGGCCCGGCGGGCGCCGAACGCCTGCGAGTCCTCCACCTGCCCCATCCACCCGAGCACGGTCTCGGCCACCGGATCGCCCGTGACCGCCGCCTGGGCGAGCACCGCGTAGGCGGCGGCCACCTCGTCGGCCGAGACCTCGACGGAGCCGAAGCGGGAGGGGTCGCCGTTCGGCGGCGCCCAGGCCACGCCGGTGCGCTCGCGGAGGTCGTCGAGGATGACGCGGGGGCCGACGGCGAGCCACAGGTTGAGCGTGTCGGTGTTGGAGGAGACGACCACGGCCGGCTCGGCGTGGCGGCGCCACCGCTCGGCGTCGGGGATGCGGGGCGCGCTCACCCACGCGTACAGGGGCTTCAGCAGGGAGGCGCAGCGCAGCCGGGTCAGGCCGGATCTGACACTCACCGTACGGGCGGGCGGCCCGCCATAGCCGCGCCTGATGCCCGCCGCCTGGGCGCTGGCACTGTGATCAAGGTTGTCGAGCAGCTCATTGAAGCCCACGCGTCCAACCGTAGACCCTACGGAGCACTCCCCCAGCGCCCTTCGTACCACTCCGGGCTCGGCGGTTCGCCCGGCAGCTCGGTCGCGCCCGGGGCGCGCAGGCCGTCGAGGGCGATGGCGAGCAGACGCTGCTTGACGTGCTCGTGCTCCTCGCCGGGCGGCCCGGGGGCCGGGCGGCTGAACTGCTCCATGAGCAGCGAGATGTCCAGCACGGTCACGTCGCTCCTGAGCACGCCCGCCTCGTGCGCCCTGGCCACGAGCCGCTCGGCGACCTCGTCGCCCCTCCTCGCGGTGCGCCACATCTCGCCGGTGACCTCGATCGTGCCCGCGACCGGCGCCAGCGCGCCCGACCTGTTGGCCACGCAGGTGCGTACGTAGAGCGCCAGGCCCTCCCACGGATCGTCCTGCGCCAGCCCGGCCTCGGCGGCCTCCACGGCCCGCTCCATCGCGATCAGGCACAGGCGCTGGAGCAGCTCCTCCTTGGTGCGGTAGCGCCGGTAGAGGCTCCCCATGCCCACGCCGGCCTGCTTGGCGATGGCCGACACGGGCGCGTCGAACCCCTGCGTGGTGAACACCTCGTGCGCCGCCCGCAGCAGGCGCAGATCGTTGCGTGCCGCCTCGGCCTGCCTGCCGCGTGTGCTCATGCCGTCCAGGATATTCCGGAGCGCATCGCTCCGATACACTTCCGGAGCAGATCGCTCCGATTGAAGTGAGGTGTGGCATGCGTGCGGTGGTGCTGAGGCGGTACGGAGGGCCCGAGGCTCTGGTCGCGGAGGAGGTGCCGGATCCCGTTCCCGGGGCCGGGCAGGTGCTCGTGGAGGTGGAGGTGGCCGGCATCACGTTCGTGGAGACGCAGATACGGGCCGATCGGGGGCCGCGGCGCGCATCGCTGCCCGCGATCCTGGGCAACGGCGTCGCCGGTACGGTCTCCGCCGTCGGCGACGGCGTGGACCCCGCGCTCGAGGGCACGCGGGTGGTCAGCACGCTGGGCGGCCACGGCGGGTACGCGGAGCTGGCCGTGGCCGGGGCCGGCGACCTCATCCCGATCCCCGAGGGGTTGTCGGCCGAGGTCGCGGTGGCCCTGCTCGCCGACGGGCGTACGGCGGTGGGGCTTTCCGCGGCCGCCGCGCCCCGGGCGGGAGAGTGGGTGCTGGTGGAGGCGGCCGGGGGCGGCGTGGGCAGCCTCCTCGTGCAGCTCGCCCGGGACGCGGGGGCGCGCGTGATCGGGGCGGCGAGCAGCGTGGCCAAGCGCGACCTGGCCGCGGGCCTCGGCGCCGAGCTGACCGTGGACTACACCGACCCGGGCTGGACCGACGTCGTGCGGGCGGCCACGGGCGGTCTGGACGTGGTCTTCGACGGGGTGGGCGGCGAGATCGGCGCGGCGGCCCAGGGGTTGCTGAAGGACGGGGGGCGGTTGAGCGTGTACGGGATGGCGGGCGGGCCCATGACCACCCCCGATGCCCGCGTGACGGCGGTGGGCTGGCCTTCGACGGACCTGCGTGAGCTGTCCAGGCAGGCCCTGGAGCTGGCCGCTCGCGGGCGCCTGCGGCCGGTGATCGGGGCCACCTACCCGCTGGAGTCGGCGGCCGAGGCGCACGCGGCCATCGAGGCGCGCACGGTCACCGGCAAGACCCTGCTGCGGCCCCGTACGGGATCCGCGACCTGACCGCGGGACGGGGTCAGAGGCCGTACCTCGTCAAGGAGGCGACAAATGCGACCGGCACCAGGGCGGCGACCCCGAGCCACGCCGCCACCCGCCACCGTCGCGCCACCCCGGCCTCCGTCACGAACGCCCCCAGCGCCCCCGCCACCGCGAACGCCGCGCCCGCCACGGCCGCGTGCGCGAGTGACGACGTCGAGGAGGGCAGCGACTCACCGGCCGCCCTGAACACCACCAGCATCCCGGCCGCCACCAGCGCCACCCGCCGCCCCGGCCGGACGCCGACCCGCTCCAGGGCGAACGCGATCCCGGCGAGCAGGGCCAGGCTGATCACCACGACCACGCCGACGGCCGGCACCAGGCAACCCCACTCCTGACACCCGACACCCGACCAGGCCAGCCGCACGGTGGCCCACCACCACACCCCCAAGGCCGCACACACCACGGCCGCGCGCCCCATTCGCCCCCTCATGCCCCCAATGCTCCCACCGCCCCCGCCCCCACGCCGCCCCGACCGGGACAACCACCAGCCCGACGCGGGCCAGGCCCCCAAGGCGGAGCGGCCCGGCCCGGCACGGGACAGCGGGGGCCGACGCGGGGCGGAACCGACGCGGGGCGGGGCCGACGCGGGGCGGGGCCGACGGGGGTGGGGCGGTGAGCGGCGCGGTCGGGGCTGGGACGGCACAGGGCGGGGCGAGGGGCGGTTGGGGGTCAGGGGAGGTGGGTGGCGTGGTGGTCGTCGGCGTCGGCTTCGGGGTGGCGGCCCAGGGCGCGGAGGGCTACGGCGCGGTTGGCGTACAGGTCGGGCTGGGGCTGGAGGTCGATGGCGCGGGTGAGGTCGGCGACCGAACCCTCCAGGTCGCCCATGGCGTAGCGCAGCACCCCCCGGTTCCCCCAGGCCGACGCGAGCGCGGGCGCCCGGTCCACGGCCAGGTTCAGGGCCGCCTCCGCCGCGTCGTACCGGCCCGCCGACGTCTCGAGCTGGCCCAGCACCGTGAGCAGGTGCGGGTTGCCGGGCGCCAGGGCCAGCCCGGCCTCCACGTCGGCCCTGGCCTCGGCGTCCCGGTCCGAGGCGGCCAGCAGCCCGGCGCGGTTGATGTAGGCGTCCAGGTAGCCGGGGTCCAGCTCGATGACCCGCCCCAGGTCGTCGAGGGCGGCATCGACGTCGCCCCGCACCGTGCACAGCTCCGCCCGGTTGTAGTGGGCCTCCGGCAGCGGCGGCCCGGCCCGCATGGCGCGCTCGAAGTCGGCCAGCGCCTCCTCGTGCCGCCCGAGCCGGAACAGGAGATTGCCACGTTCCAGGTAGTAGTCGGGAAATGCCGGATCGATCCCGATCGCCGCCCCGTAGTCCTCCAGCGCCTCCTTGGTGTGCCCTAGCGCCGCCAGGAGCTGGGCCCGGTTGGCCAGCAGCACCATCCGGTGCACCGGGTGCCGCTCCCCCAGCTCACCGGCCAGCTCGATGGCCGACTCCACCAGCGACAGCGCCGCCCCGAGCCGGCCGTGCCGCAGCTCGATCAGCGCCAGTCCGTTGCGGTCGAAGCCGAGCTTGAACGCCCGTTCGGCCGGGTCGGGCAGGAGGGTGGAGATGGCGATCGCCTCGTTGATCCAGGCTCGGGCCCTGGTCAGGTCGCGGCGGGCGGGGTCGGGATGGCGGGCGTCGAGCATGGCGGTGCCGTACGCGGCCGCGGCGTGCATGGCCGGGTCCTGGCTGCCCTGGCGTACCCGGTCCCAGACCTCGCGGGCCTCGGCCGTGCGCCCGAGCCCGCCGAGCGCGGTGGCGGTGCGCTGGGCGAAGCGCCACCAGCGGGCGGAACCCGGCTCGGTACGCGCCATACCCCGCTCCCCCAGCTCCGCCACGGCGTGCAGGAAGCCCTCCCGCATGCACCGATCGACGACCGCCCACAACTCGTCCGCGTCCCGGGCGTCGGGTGCGGGCTCGGGGCCGCCGGAGTACACCGTGATCGCCAGCGTGGCGGGCGGGATCCGCCGCATCATGACGTCGAGCAGCTCGGTGTCCGTCGGGTCGGCCGCGTCGCCGTTGCACACGGCGATCGCCCGCCCAGGGGGCACGGCGTCGCGGACGAACTCCGCGAGCCCGTTGGCCAGCCGTAACGTCCGGCGGGGCGCGGGGACCAGGATGCGCTCCTCGTCGGACAGCCCGGCCTCGATCGTGACCCGCCCGGCCGGTACGAGCCCGGCCAGCTCGGGCGCCGCCGCCAGGATCTCGATGTCGTGGGCCGCCACCAGCTCCGCCGACCGCTCCAGCGCCGGCGGCACCAGGTTCCGCAGCAGAGCGGCGGCGACGGTGTAGGGGCCACGCGGCCGGCGATGTGCGTCGATCAACGGCGCCAGCAGCCGCGCGGCCCCCGTTCGGGCGGGTGGTTCGCCCTGGACCCTGAGGTGGGACCTCTCCTCAGTCACCCCTTGTGAATGACGCTGGAGGTCCCAGCCAGCCTCGCGGTTCCAGGCTTGCGGACTACGATGCGCTTCATGACATACCTCTCCACTCGGGGCTAATTACCCATTATTGGGTCACCCCACCGAATATCAAGGTTTATCGTGAATAAGTGGGAGGCTAATGGATAAAAAGCACTTGCCTTTTGAATGGTATATCTAACCTATTAGGACCGAAACCAACGGTGCAATCGTGTGGTATGCGCCTGCCCGGTTTCCTCCATCAAGTCGCACAGGCACCGGCCGAGCAGGGTGACCGACTGGCAGCACCCGGGCCCGGGCAGGTTCTTCGCGCGCACGATGATGGTGGCCCGCTCGATCAGCCGCTCCAGGCTGGGCTCCGCACCCCCCTTGAGCGAGCGGGTCTGCCACGGGCACGACTCGGCGTCCACGCAGGCGTTCCGGTCGATGAACGGCGGAGCGCCGCCTTGGAGCCGCAGCGGATCAGCCCGCTTGACCCGCTGGTCGGCCAGCGCCCGGGTCGCGATGGCCAGCAGGTCACGGCGGCCGCGTACCTTTCCCTGAGCGGCGCCCCCGGCCGGCAGGGCGAGCAGCATCGCCCCGGCCATCAGCGCGCCGCCCACGACCAGGCTCCAGCCCATCTGCTCGTGGAACCAGATCACCGCGATCGCGGCGACCCAGAGCGGTTGCGAGGACATGAGGATCTGGCTCGGCACGGCCGGCACGTGCGCCTGGCCGTAGGAGCGGGCCAGGAACCCCAGCGCGCACGACACCACGGAGAGATGCGCCAGGATCAGCCAGTCCGGCACGCTCGCCGGCAGCGACACCCCGTCCCGCACCGCGACCCCTCCCGTGAGGATGCCGATGGTGGAGAGCTGGATCACGGTCAGCGCGTACGCGGGAAAGCCGGAGGGACGCTTGGACAGGTGTGCCAGGAGCAGCGTGTGGCCGGAGTAGAGGGCGGCGGCGGTGAGCGTGACGCCGAGCGCGAGCACCGAGATCTCGTGGTCCTCCACACCACGCAGCAACGTGAACACGGTCATGCCGGCCAGCGCGAGCACGACCCCGGCCCAGATCCGCCGCGGCACCCGCTGCCGGAACAGCGCCAGCGACAGGATGGGCGTGATCATCACGCTGCACCCGACGGCGAACCCCGACACCGCCGACGGCAGGCTGTCGAGCGCGACGGCCTGGGCCGCCTGCCCGATCCCGAACATCACCCCGAGTACGGCCCCGTTGATCCACGTGCCCCGCGACAGCCCCCGAAGGCAGCCCGGCTTGATGAGGAGCAGCGTGAGCGCGGCAAGGAGATAGCGCTCGGCGAGCAGGTCCTCAACCGGTAACCGGAGAATGAGATCTTTCATCAGCGGGAACGCCGACCCCCAAGCGGCGCTGACGAACAACAGAAGCACGGCTCCCAGAAGGGGGCGGGGAGCGGGCATGCCTGTCATGAGAAAAGCATGGCACTACTATTCGCAGCCGTAGATGTACAGGGCGCAGCCGGTGATGCTTGTCTACACCTAGGTGGTAAGAGCCTCACCCGCGGGTTCGTACATCCTTATCCGTGGAAGCCGATAAGGGACCGGTCGCACATATCGCTCGGGGGAATTCGGCGATCGGCGAGCGTCACGGAGAGTGTCGGCGGTGCGGTCACGCCGAAGGGTCCGGGGGGTGGCTGCGGGTGGCGGGCCCCAGGAGGGGGTGTGGGGCCGCTTGGGTGAGTGCGGTCTAGAGTTCCAGGACCGCAGGCGGGATCAGGCGTTTCTCTATGTAGACGACGGTCAGGTCGCCTACTCGCTCCCTGGAGAGCTCACGCCATCCCTGGCGCTCGTACAACGACAACGCGGCCTCCTGGTTGAGGGTGGTGTCACCCCTGACGCAGTGGAAGCCGAGCTCGACCGCGCGCCGCTCCAATGCCACGAGCATGGCCGAGCCGAACCCGCGCCGCTGGTATTCGGGGTGGACCCGCAACCGGCACATCTCGGCCGTGTCGGTGTCGACGGGTTTCAGCCCGCCCATGGCCACGACCCGCGAACCCACCTCGCCCACCAGGAAGTCGCCGCCGCAGGCCAGATAGATCTCCTGGATCCGCGGGAAGTCGTCGTCGTAGTAGACGCCGTCACCGGGGACCAGGCCCACTTTCGCGAGGGCGATCCGGTGGAGTGCGAGGATGGTGTCGAGGTCGGACCAGCGATAGCGTCTGATCTTCAGCTTCATCCACCCTCCCTTTCACGTGGGCTGCTTGGGCCGCCGCAGCGCGGCCTGATAGCCCGGCAGTCCTGGAGCCTGCGCGTCCCGCGAGATGATGGCCTGTTCGAGCGCCAGCGCGGGCCGCACGATGAGGTCGGTCAGATATTCGTCGCCCACCAGGCTCAGGGCCTTCGTGCCGATGGCCACCGCCTCGCCGACGTCGCCGTCGAGCAGCTTGCACTGCGCCTGGTCGAGCCTGATCAGCGTCTGGTCGAGGATGTGGTCTTCGTACTTGTCCAGCGCCTGGTCGAGCACCACCTCCGCCTCGATCGTCTGGCCGAGCTTGGTGAGCACGTCGCCCTGGTAGAAGTAGAGCTGCTTCTCGGTGTAGCCGAAGGCCACGTCCTCCTGCTCCTCGGTCTTCATGTGGGAGAAGGCGTTCCTGGCCCGCGCCAGAGCGCGCTTGGCCTGGTCGACGACCTCCTTCTTGCTGTCCACACCGGACATCATGGCCAGCGCCCTGGCCTCGACGACCGGTGCCATCGCCTGCGCCGGGCACGGGGTGGAGCCGGCCAGGTCGCGGCTCTTCTTGGCCAGGTTGAGCGCCTCGCGCGCGTCGCCGAAGTAGAGGGGGACGAGCGACTCGCGGGCGCAGATCCACGCGCGCAGCGCGCGGTCGCCGGTCTCGTCGGCGGCCGTGCGGCCGGTGCGGAAGAACGACCGCGCCAGCCGGTGGTCGCCCAGGTTGATCAGGATCATGCCGCTCAGGCCGGACAGCTGGGCGGCCATCCTGCACAGGCGTTCCTGCAGGTCGATGGGCTGGCGGCGGGACATCGCCGTGCGTACGGCGCTCAGCTCCAGCAGCACGTCGCACAGCAGCCGCAGCGGGGCCGTCGTCGTGTACTGGCGGCCGAAACTGACGGTGGCCTCCTCCCACTGGTCGAGCATCGCGGCCGACACGGTGGCCGAGACCAGCGTCTCGTCCATCCGGCGCCTGATGCCCTCGCACGCTCCGAGCACCGGCCCGTCGATCTGCCCAGTTGCGTTGCTGTCGGTGTTGAGGAGATTTAATAGCGTCCTCCGGAGGATGTTCTCGTCCTCCTCCGCGTCGGGCTCGGTCTCCATGGGCTCGATCTGCAGCTCCCGCTCGGTGGGCAGCTGCGCCCGCTCCTTGACGTCGGGGGCCAGCAGGCCGGGCATCCGGTGACCGTGGCCGCAGATGCACGGCGCGTCGTAGCCGAGCGCGACCGGCTCGACGCGGTAGACCGTGCACAGATAGTGCAGGTATTCGGGGCCAGGACGCTTGAGCCCGCTCTCGTAGGCGGACAGCAGCGTCTCACCGATGCCGGGCATCGGTTTCGCGTCGCGCTCGAACAGGGCGCGCACCTGCTCGATGACGTCGGCCAGCGCGATCCCGTACGACAGGCGATGCGCCTTGATGCGGGTCGTGCTGAACAGGCCCGTGCACGCCTCATGGATCTCATCAGCTATCTGAGCCGACGTGCGCCCGGCGGCCAGGCCCCTGGCCCTGATCCGCCGGGCGATCTCCGTCTCCCTGTGCTGTCTGCCGGACATCCCGGCCCCTCTCACGCATGTCTCGACCGGTCCGCAACTGGTGACTCAGCGTAGCCCTCAAGTTGCTGTGCGCCTACCCCAAGACTATGAAGCAATGACGGCGGGATTGGAAACGCGTGTAGCAAGCCTACGGTTAAGGATCGTCCTCCCCGGGACTGTTTCTTACAACCCATGAGGTGAGAAGCGACTCCCCGTGAGCAGAACGGCTCGTTGCGCCGACCCTTGACATGGGACATCTTTGGCCCACCAGCAACGATTCCCAAGGGAGGGACGAACGGTGGGGGACGACAACTTCGAGCACCTGGAGCGCCTCGTGGCCGAACTCGGCGCTCGCGGGCTGCTCGCACGTGTGGTCCAGACCCAGAGCGGGCGCAGGTTCGTCCGGGTCATCAACCCGAACGCGACAAGCCTGTCCGAGAACGTCACCTGTCGGCCGGCAGCCGTCTCCGACATGCCGGACTGGTGGTACTGCTGGTCCTGGGGCGAACGGATGCACACGGCCGACGACCCGGCCGGTGCGGCGACGAAGGTCGCCCGCGTGCTCGCCGCCGTGGGGGAGTGACGACGCGGTGAACCGGGTGGAGCGCAGCCACCACGGCTCACCGCACCCCGCGGCGGCTCCTGGGAGCCGGCGGAGTGACCGGTGCGGAGGGTTTCCCGAATGCGGGAGCCCTGGTCACTCCGCCGGTTCCGGCCCGCCACAACACCCAAGACGTACGGCGCCGCGCGCCGTACGCGCGAAGCCGCCCGCCCGGTGCGCCGGGCGGGTGTTCGGGGGATCCCTCCCGGAACCGGCACGGGACATGCTTCCGGGTGCGTGTCCCGGACCGAGCCGTCCGTCATCGGAGCGCCGTCTCTCTCCCTCCGCGGCCCAGAGAGCCGGCGACCCCGTCTTCCCCGGCGTGATGTGACGGCGGGCGGTTCAGTCGGCGGTATTTTTGGATCGAATCGGTCCAAAGAGCCGGCCGAACCGCTTCCGGAGGGGGATCCACCATAGTGTTACTGCTGGTGACGCCATCGCCACCACCCGCGTCTCCGTCGATTTTGCCCGATATCGACAAAATGACCTCACAAGTGGCCGTGACCTGCCAGGACGACCCGGTTTGCTCTAGTCTTGCGGGGATGTTCGACAACGCAGGCTGGGCACCGCTGGCGGCCATGGTGGTCGTCGTCGTCCTGATACTCGTGCTCGCGTTCGTGCTCCGCAACATCGCGCACCGGGTCATCACGAGAGTGGTCAACCGGGCGGCGACGGGAGCTTCGATCACCAGTCGCTTCCGCAAGAACGCCGCGACGGACGGGATCGACGCGCTCCTGCACGAGCGGCGCAAGCAGCGCGCGGAGACGATGGGGTCGGTGCTCAAGCACATCGCCTCGATCGTCATCCTGGGCACCGCGGTGCTGACCGTGCTCGACCGGCTGACGGTCCCCATCGCGCCCCTGCTGACGAGCGTGGGCATCCTGGGCGTGGCCATCGGCTTCGGCGCTCAGGAACTGGTCAAGGACTTCATCGCCGGCATGTTCATGCTGCTGGAGGACCAGTACGGCGTGGGCGACGTGATCGACGCGGGCGCCGCGGTCGGCACGGTGGAGGCGGTCACCCTGCGCGTCACCCGGCTGCGCGACGTGGACGGCCGCGTCTGGTACGTCCGCAACGGCACGATCACCCGGGTGGGCAACGAGTCGCAGGGCTGGTCGCGGTCGTACATGGACGTCCCGGTGGCCTACGACGCCGACGTGGTCGGCGTGCGCGTGCTGCTGGAGCACGTGGCGGAGGAGATCTGGGCCGACCCCGAGCTGCGCGAGAGCAAGATCGTGGAGCCGCCGCAGGTCTTCGGCGTCGAGCAGCTGTCCGACAGCTCGCTGGTGTTCCGCATCTCCGCCAAGACGCTGCCCGCCGCGCAGGCCGAGGTGTCCAGGGAGCTCAGGCTCAGGGTCAAGTCGGCGCTCGACACCGCGGGCATCCCCATGGTCGCCACCGCATAGGCTAGGACCGTGACAGAGACCTCCTTCTACGACGCCGTCGGGGGCGAGGAGACTTTCCGGCGCCTCGTGCATCGCTTCTACGAGGGGGTCGCGGAAGACCCGCTCCTACGGCCGCTCTACCCGGAGCCCGATCTGACGGGCGCCGAGAAGCGGCTGCGGGGCTTCCTGATCCAATACTGGGGCGGCCCCAACGACTACAGCCAGCAGCGCGGCCACCCGAGGCTGCGCATGCGGCACATGCCGTTCGTGATCGGCGAGCCCGAGCGGGACGCCTGGCTGCGCCACATGCGTGACGCGGTCGACTCCCTCGATCTGCCGGAGGACCAGGCGACCAAGCTTTGGGACTATCTGGTCTACGCCGCCCACAGCCTGGTGAACTCTCCCGCGTAACGGGGCATGACACGCCACATGGATATCCCCTGGTGGCGTGATGCAGTCGTCTACGAGATCTACGTTCGCAGCTTCGCCGACGCCTCCGGAGACGGCGTCGGCGACCTGACCGGAGTGCGCGAGCGCCTCCCCTACCTCCAGCAGCTGGGCGTCGACGCGATCTGGCTGACCCCGTTCTACCCCTCCCCCATGACCGACGGCGGCTACGACGTGGCCGACTATCGCGGCGTGGACCCGCTGTTCGGCACCCTCGCGGACTTCGAGGCGCTGGTCGCCGACGCGCACCGGCACGAGCTGCGGGTGATCGTGGACGTCGTGCCCAACCACAGCTCGTCCGAGCACCCCTGGTTCCAGGCGGCGCTGCGGGGCGAGCACCGCGACCGGTACATCTTCCGCGACACGACCAACAACTGGCAGTCCACCTTCAGCGGCCCGGCCTGGACGCAGGTGGCGGACGGGCAGTACTACCTGCACCTGTTCGCACCGGGACAGCCCGACTTCAACTGGCGCAACCCCGAGGTGCACGCGGAGTTCCTGGACGTGCTGCGGTTCTGGCTGGACCGGGGCGTCGACGGGTTCCGCATCGACGTGGCGATGGGCCTGTACAAGGCGGAGGGACTGCCCGACGTGGGCGACCAGTCGTTCAAGGCGGTCTCGCCGGTGTGGGGGCAGCCGGAGGTGCACGGCGTCTACCGCGACTGGCGGCGGCTGCTGGACAGCTATCCGGGCGAGCGGATGGCCGTGGGCGAGGTGTGGACCGACAGTCCCGAGGACCTCGCCCGTTACGTGCGGCCCGACGAGCTGCACCAGAGCTTCAACTTCGCCTGGCTGCAGGCGCCGTGGTCGCCGACGGCGTTCAAGCAGGTGATCGACGACACGCTGTCCACGGTGCCGTTCGCCACGTGGGTGCTGTCCAACCACGACGTCGTACGCCACCGCACCCGCTACGGCACGGCCGACCCCGGCACGGGCCTGGCGCGGGCCAGGGCGGCGGTGCTGACCATGCTGGCCCTGCCCGGCTCGGCCTACCTCTACCAGGGCGAGGAGCTGGGGCTGCCCGAGGTGACCGACCTGCCGGACGAGGCCCGGCAGGACCCGGTCTTCTTCCAGTCGAAGGGCAAGCTGCCGGGGCGTGACGGGTGCCGGGTGCCGATCCCGTGGACGGTGGACCCGCCCTCCCACGGGTTCTCGGCGGGCGGGGCGGAGCCGTGGCTGCCGCAGCCGGACACGTTCGCGGAGCTGAGCGTCGAGAAGCAGGAGGGGGTCGCCGACTCGACGCTGGAGTTCTACCGCCGGGCCCTGGCCTGCCGCCGTGACCTGGCCCGATCCATTCCTTACACGCTGGAGTGGATGGACTCTCCCGAGGGAGCGCTTTTCTTCTACCGCGGGCCGCTGATCTGCGCGATCAACTGCGGCATGGGCCCGGTACACCTGCCCGAGCACGACGAGGTGATCCTGTCGAGCGGGCCGCTCAAGAGGGGGCTGCTGCCGCCCGACACGGCGGTGTGGCTGCGGCGCGCGTCATAGCCCGGCGGCGCTCTCACCGCGGAAGGGGATGACGGGCAGCGAGATCAGCGCGCACGCCAGCCCCGCCGCGAAGGCCGCCCAGAACCCGGTGCTGGTGATCAGCACTCCGGCCAGCGGCGTGACGGCCAGGGAGACGACGTTCTGGACGGTGTTGTGGGTGCCGAGCACGCGACCCGCCCAGGAGGGACCGGCGAGCTCGCCCGCCGCGAGGTAGGCGAGCCCGTTGCCGGCCACGGTCGTCACCGCGGCCAGCGCGAGCATGGCGGGCCCGAGCCAGGTGCGGGTGAGCGTGCCGGTGATCAGCAGCGCGAGCACCGCCACGCTGCCGAGGGTGAGCAGCAGCAGGGGCCGCATGCGCAGGCCCGTCCGGTCGGACCAGCGCCCGACCGCGACGCGCACGGCGGCCCCGCCGATCGCCGCCACCCCGAAGAGCTGCCCGGCGCCGACACCGTCCCAGCCGTAGGTCCTGACCAGGCAGTTCACGCCGTACGTGCTGACCACGACCTGCGGCACGACGTGCAGCGCGCTGGTGGCGTGCACCCGCCACAACGCGGGCTGCCGGTACGGCGAGCCGGTCGCCGCCGCGGCGGACCCGGAGAGCGCGCGCGGCGGCTCGGCCAGGAAGAGCCCGGCCAGCACGGCGGCCAGCAGGCTCACGCAGGCGCAGACGATCAGCACGCCGGGCAGGCCGTACGCCAGCGCGACCGGCGGCAGCGCGAAGGCGCCGACGGCCATGCCGAGGGTGAAGGAGACCTGCCGCACGCCCATGGCGACGCCGCGCTCGGGCGGCTCGAACCAGCGCAGCACGATCCGGCCGCCGCCGACCATCGCGGCCGAGCCCGCCGCGCCGGCCAGGGCGAGCAACACGACCACCGCCCAGGCCCGCTCCACGAACGCCACCGAGGCGAACAGGACGGCCGCCAGCCCCACGCCCACACCCAGGATCAGGCGCTCGCCGTGCCGGTCGGCCAGCGCGCCCCAGGCGACGAGAGCGACCATGACCCCCAGGGCCGGGGCGTTCGCCATGATCCCGGCCACGACCAAGGAAACACCGAAATGTCGCTCAATTTCCGGCATGACCAGCGGCAGGCCGAACAGGCCTAAGGTGACACCGGCGTGGGCGTTGACGCCCAGCGCCAGCATCAGCCAGCGTTTCATTCCGCGTAGCGCTTGAGGTAGGCCAGTTCGGTCTCGGTGAGCCGGCGGGGGGCCGCCCGATCGACGTCGTAGGCGGCCAGGACGGACATGGCGGTCACGTAAACCGCCTCGTCGTCGCGGATCTCGTAGCGCAGCGTGAACCGGACCGACCTGATCTCCGTCACCCAGGTCTCGACGCGTACGGGGTGGGCGCGGAAGCCGAGCGGGCGGCGGTAGTCGATCTCGTGGCGGGTCACCACCAGGCCCTTGAACGGCTCGTCGCCCGCGTTGTACGGATCGATGTGGAACATGCCGAAGCGAGCGTCCTCGAGGTAGTCGAGGAAGCGCACGTTGTTCACGTGCCCTTGAGAGTCGACGTCGCCGAATCTCACCGTGCGCGGATAGATGTGCCGTTCGGCCGGGGTGCGTTCAACCACGTCCGCCACCGTACCCGCCCGCGCTAGGTGGCCTTGCGCCGGGCCAGGCAGGCGAGCACGGTCAGGACCGAGATCGCGGCCATGGAGCCGAGCGCCCAGCGGTAGCCGGTCACGAGCTGCTCCACCGCGCCGCCCGAGAGCTGTGCCAGCGTGCCGGCGAAGACGCTCTGGTGCAGCTCGGCGGGCAGCGGTGCGGTGATGATCGACAGGACCAGGCCGGTGCCGACGACGTTGCCGGTGTTCTGCACCATGAGGCGCATGGCGTTGACGATGCCGAGCCGGTTGGAGGGCAGGCCGTCCAGGATAGCGGTGGTGTTGGAGGGCAGGAACACGCCCGAGCCGAGCCCGATGAGCACCAGCCCGGCGGCCACGGCCGGGTACGGCATGTCCGACGACATCACGGCGAGCATGACCACCAGTCCGCAGGTGGTGGTCGCGGCCCCGGCCACGGCCAGCGTGCGCGCGCTGGTCAGCCGCTGCAGGAAGCCCGAGGTCACCGAGGCGATCATGGCGGCGATGGCCAGCGGCAGCACCTTCAGCCCGGCCTGTACGGGATCGTCCCCGCGCACGGCCTGGAAGTAGAGCGCGACCAGGAAGACCATGCCCATGCGGGCCACGGCGTTGAGGAACGAGGCCAGCGTCCCGAAGGCGAAGGCCCGCTCCCGGAACAGGCCCATGTCCACCACCGGATACGCGGCCCGCTGCTCCCTGAGCACGAACAGCGGCAGCCCGACGGCGAAGGCCGCCAGCCCGCCCAGCACCACGGGGTGCGTCCAGCCCAGCCTGGTGAACTCCGACAGCGCCAGCAGCAGCCCGCCCAGCGTGACCAGGACGAGCACGTTCCCCGGCGCGTCGAGCCCGCTCTCGGCTCGGTCCTGGGCCGGCCTGCGCAGCACGATCGCCCCCCAGACCAGGCAGATCACGCCGATCGGCACGTTGAACCAGAACACCCAGCGCCAGCCCAGGTTCTCGGCCAGCACCCCGCCCAGCGTCGGCCCGATCAGCCCGGCGATCGAGAACGACGCCACGTACACGCCCATCCCCTCCCCCAGCCGCTCGCGCGGGAAGGCATCGCTGACCAGGGCGGCGCTGTTGGTGAGCAGCATGGCGGCCCCCGCGGCCTGCAGCACGCGCATGGCCACGATCACCCACGCGTTCGGCGCCAGGCCCGCGAGGAGGGCGGCCACCGTGTAGGTGGACAGTCCTAAGAGATACATCCTGCGCCGGCCGAACAGATCCGCCAGCCGCCCGAATACCACCATGAGGACGGTCGTGGTCAACTGGAAGCCCAGGAGGATCCAGCCCGCGGCCGTCGCGTCGGCGCCGGTGTGCCTGGCGATCTCCGGCAGCGCGACGTTGATCGCGCTGCCGCCGAGCCCGGTCAGCACGCTGGCCAGGCTCACGACCGACAGCGTTCGCCAGGCGTACCCGATGGGAGTGGTCGTGGTCGCGGCCAATGGGCCTGTCCTTTCTAGATTTTAATACTAGAATCCAGTTCACATCGTCAGCCGGTCAAGGATCGAGGTGTCGGATGAGTGGAATAGTCGAGGGCCGCGTGGTGATCGTCACGGGTGCGGCCAGGGGCATCGGACGGGGTCACGCGCTGGAGTTCGCCCGCCAGGGGGCGAAGGTGGTGGTCAACGACCTGGGCGCGGAGGTGGACGGCACCGGCTCGTCCGGGGCCGCGGCCGAGGTGGTGGCGGAGATCGAGGCCATGGGCGGCCAGGCGATCGTCAACGGCGAGGACGTCTCCGACTTCGACGGCGCCGAGCGGCTGATCCGGGCCGCCATCGACACCTTCGGCGATCTGGACGTGCTGGTCAACAACGCGGGCATCCTGCGCGACCGGATGCTCGTCAACATGACCGCCGACGAGTGGGACTCCGTGATCAGGGTTCACCTGCGCGGCACGTTCGCGCCGCTGCGCCACGCCGCCGCGTACTGGCGGTCCAAGGCGAAGGCGGGCGAACAGGTGGATGCCCGGATCATCAACACGACCTCGTCCTCCGGCATCTACGGTAACCCGGGGCAAGGCAACTACGGCGCCGCGAAGGCGGGCATCGCGGGCCTTACCGTCATCGCGGCCAGGGAGCTGGAGCGCTACGGCGTGACCGTGAACGCCATCGCCCCCGCCGCCCTCACCCGCATGACCGAGAACCTCATACCGGCGGGCGCCACCGGCGCCGACCCCGACGACATCGCGCCGCTGGTCGTCTGGCTGGCCAGTGCCGAGGCCAAGGGGATCACCGGGCGGGTGTTCAACGTGCGCGCCGGCGTGATCAGCGTGGCCGAGGGCTGGCACGCCGGCCCCGGCGTGGACAAGGGCGGCCGGTGGGACCCGGCCGAGCTGGGCTCGGTCATCCCCGCCCTGGTCGAGAAGGCCGCACCCAACGCTCTGACCAACGGCCGCATCCCCGGACGGGAGGACTGACATGCCGCTCGACCACACCCTGGTGGGTGTCGAGAGCCCGGCGCACGAGCGCACGTGGACCTCGAAGGACACCATGCTGTACGCGCTCGGCGTCGGAGCGGGCACCGGCGAGCTGGAGTTCACCACGGAGAAGGGGCAGCGGGTGCTGCCGACGTTCGCCGTGCTGGCGGCCCAGGCGCCGGGGCGGCGGCTGGGCGACTTCGACCCGGCCCTGCTGGTCCACGCCGAGCAGGGCTTCGAGCTGCACCGGGAGCTGCCGGCCGCGGGCGGCGTGCGGACCACCTCGAAGGTGACCGGGATCTACGACAAGGGCTCGGGGGCGCTGGTGACCTCCGAGGCCAGGGCCGTGGACCTGAGCACGGGCGAGCTGGTGATCGCCTCGCGGAGCTCGGTGTTCATCAGGGGCGAGGGCGGGTTCGGCGGCGACCGGGGGCCGCGGGACGAGTGGGCCCTGCCCGACCGGGCGCCCGACCACAAGGTGACCTACTCCACGCATCCGGAGCAGGCGCTGATCTACCGGCTGTCCGGCGACTACAACCCGCTGCACAGCGACCCCGAGTTCGCCGCCAGGGCCGGGTTCAGCCGGCCGATCCTGCACGGGCTGTGCACGTACGGGGTGACGGGCCGGGCACTGCTGCACGCGGTGGCGAAGTCGGATCCGGGGCGGTTCAGGGCGATGTCGGGGCGGTTCTCCAGCCCGGTGCTGCCCGGGGAGTCGCTCACGGTGTCGATCTGGGTGGACGGCGCGGACGTGCTGTTCCGTACCGCCAAGGACGACGGGACCGTGGTGATCGACCGGGGCCGGGCCACGATCGCCTGATCAGCCCTCGTCGAGGACCCGAAGGGGGTCGAGGCGGTGGATCAGCGTCATCGCCGCCTCGATGACCTCCTGGGCCTCCTCCTCGCTGTCGGAGGTGGCGACCTCGCGGGCGGCCTCGCCGATGATGCTGGTCAGCACGGCCACGGTGAAGCGGTCGAGCGGGTCGCCCCCGGCGCCGAGCAGCACCGCGTTCTGGCGCACCCACTCGCGCCCCCGGGTGCGCCGGATCAGCTCGAACCCGGGCGGCCCGTCGCCGTCGATGAACAGCCTGACCAGGTCGCGCCGCTCCCATGCCCCGGCGAGGTAGGCCCGCGCGCCCGCGATCAGCAGCTCCACCGGATCGTCCACGCCCTCTTTCCTGGCCTTGGCCACGCTGGCGGCCGACGCCTGCTCGTGCGCGGCCTGGTGGTCCTCGTAGAGGGCGAGGAACAGCTCGGTCTTGCCGCCGAAGTGGTGGTAGAGGCTGCCGACGCTGGAGCCGGCGCGGGCGACCACCTCGGCCACGTTGGAGTCGGCGAAGCCGTGCTCGCTGAAGACCTCGCGAGCCGCCTGCAACATGCTCTTGCGCGTCTGGGCCGTGCGACTCCACTCCCACGAGGACTTGCGTGCCATACCGGCAATCCTAGCCGCTCGAATTCTAGAATCTGATTCTTGACACATGACCGTAACAGTTGGAATCTCTTCCTAGAGAACGATTCTAGAAATTTTCAGGAGGCGGCTGTGGACTTCTCGCTCACCCCCGAGGAACGGCAGATCCGCGACACCGTCCGGTCCTTCATCGAGAAGGAGGTCATGCCGCTGGAGCCCGAGGTCCTGCGCAACGAGCGCGAGGGCCGCCCCGGCCTGGCCCCCGACGTGCTGCGGGACCTGCGGGCCAAGGCCAGGAAGTCCGGCTTCTGGGGGATCAACACCCCCGAGGAGTACGGCGGCGCCGCGCTCGGCCCGATCATGTCCGCGATCATCGCCATGGAGATCGGCCGCACCTTCGTGCCCTTCTCCTTCGGCGGCAGCGCCGACAACATCCTCTACGCCGGCACCGAGGAGCAGAAGCGGCGCTACCTGATCCCGACCATCGAGGGCGAGCGGCGCTCCTGCTTCGCCATCACCGAGCCGGGCGCCGGCTCCGACGCCCGCAACATCCGCACCCGGGCCACCCGCGACGGCGCCGAGTGGGTGGTCAACGGCGAGAAGACGTTCATCACGGGCGGGAACGAGGCCGACTTCGTCATGGTGTTCGCCGTGGCCGAGCCGTACGGCGTCACCTGCTTCCTGGTCGACCGGGACATGGGCTGGAAGTCCGAGCCGATCCCGACCATGGGCGAGTGGGGCCCCGCGTCGCTGGTGTTCCAGGACGTACGGGTGCCGGAGGAGAACATCCTCGGCGAGCTGGGCAAGGGCTTCGAGCTGGCCATGCAGTGGATCGGGCAGGGGCGCTACATGATCCCGGCCCGCGCCATCGGGTCCGCCGAGCGCATGCTGGGCATGGCCGTCGACTACGCCAAGATCCGCAAGTCGATGGGACAGACGATCTCGGAGTACCAGGCCATCCAGTGGATGATCGCCGACTCGCAGGTGGAGATCGAGGCCGCCAAGTGGCTGACGCTGTACGCGGCCTGGCGGGTCTCGCAGGGCATGGATGCCCGGCACGCCTCCTCCATCGCCAAGCTCAACGGCGCCGTCATGGCGAACCAGGTGGTCGACCGGGTGCTGCAGATCCACGGGGGTATGGGCTACACCAAGGAGCTGCCGATCGAGCGGTGGTACCGCGAGCTGCGGTTGCTGCGCATCTTCGAGGGGACCGACGAGATCCAGCGGCGGACGATCGCCCGCAACCTGATCAAGGGGCACGCGCGGCTCGGCCTCATCGGGGAGTGACGGACATGTCGGTCGGGGAACTGTTCAATCCGCGTTCGATCGCCCTGGTGGGGGCCACGGACAAGTCGGGGTGGTCGATCAGCACGCTGGCCAACCTGCGTGCCCACGGCTTCCCCGGGCCCGTTCACCTGGTGAACCCCCGGGGTGGCGTCGTGCACGGCTCGCCCGCGTTCCGGAGCCTGACGGAGATCCCGGAGCCGGTGGACCTGGCGTACGTGATGGTGCCGACCGCGGCCGTGCTGGGCGTGCTGCGGGAAGGGGCCAAGCTGGGGATCCGGTGCTACGTGATCCTCACGGCCGGGTTCGGGGAGGCCGGGGAGGAGGGGGCGCGGCTGGAGTCGGAAATTTCGGCTTTCGCCGTGGAAAATGGGCTGACGATCCTCGGGCCGAACGGCAACGGGTACATCAACGCCGCCGCCGGCATCACCCCGTACGGGCTGCCCATCCCCCCGCCGCTGCTGCGCGGCGAGGTCGGCGTGGTGCTGCAGAGCGGCGCGCTGGCCAGCTCGGTGCTGGCCTTCGCGCAGGCCCGCAACGTGGGCGTCAGCCTGCTCACCTCCATGGGCAACGAGTCGGTCGTCGCGGTCACCGACGTGATCGACTATCTGGTGGACGATCCGGCCACCAAGGTCATCGCGCTCTTCCTGGAGACGATCAGGAACCCGGCCGAGTTCTCCCGCGTGGCGCGGCGCACGCTGGAGGCGGGCAAGCCGATCGTGGCGCTCAAGATCGGCCGCAGCAAGCTGGCCTCGCACACCGCGCAGGCGCACACCGGGGCCCTGGTGGGCGACGACGACGTCATCGACGCGGCGCTGCGCGGGCTCGGGGTGATCAGGGTGCGCTCGCTGGAGGACCTCATCATCACGGCGGGGCTGCTCGCCTCGACGGGGCCGCTGCCGGGGCGGCGGGTCGGGGTCGTCACCCCGTCCGGCGGGGCCTCGGAGATCATCGCGGACCGGGCCGAGGACGAGGGGCTGGAGCTGCCGCCGTTCGCGCCGGAGACGGTGGCCCGGCTGGCGGAGATCGTCCCGTCCTTCGGCACCGTGCAGAACCCGCTCGACGTCACCGGGTACGTCCTCATCGACCGCACCCTCCTCGGCCGCGCGCTGGAGGCGGTCACCGCCGACCCGGGCATCGACCTGATCATGCTGCTGTCGGAGCCGCCCAGGGTGCCACCGCCCGACCCGGCACCGGTCCTGGCCATGTACGCGGCCAGCGCGCAACGCATCGCCGCCTCGCCGGTGCCGGTCGTGGTGGTGAGCAACGTGCTGACCGACGTGACGGAGTTCGGGCGGCGGGTGCAGCGGGAGACCGGGTACCCGTACGTGGCGGGCGGGATCGAGCACGGGATGCACGCCATCGGCGCGGCGGTGCGGTGGTCGGAGACGCGGGCCAGGGCGCTGTCCCGGCCCCCGGCCCCGCCCCGGGCCGTCGAGCCCGCCCGGCCGCCAGGGGCGCACGGCGTGTGGGCCGAGCATCGCGCCGCCGCGCTGCTGGCCTCGGCGGGGCTGCCGGTGGTGCCCTCCGAGCTGGCGCGGGACGAGGCGGAGGCGGTGGCGGCGGCCGAGCGG
The DNA here is from genome assembly GCF_052246675.1 of Nonomuraea sp. KM90. NCBI lineage: Bacteria > Bacillati > Actinomycetota > Actinomycetes > Streptosporangiales > Streptosporangiaceae > Nonomuraea > Nonomuraea sp. KM90. Next base: position 77,313 of record NZ_JBQQCB010000020.1, read on the forward strand.
TTCGGTTATCCGGTGGTGCTCAAGGTGGCGGCCGAGGGGCTCGGGCACAAGAGCGACATCGGCGGGGTCCGGCTCGGCCTGGGCGGGGCCGCGGAGGTGCGGCGGGCGTACCGGGAGCTGGCCGCGGCGCTGCCGTCGCTCGACGGCGTGCTCGTCCAGCCGCAGCGCACCGGCGGCGTGGAGCTGCTGGTCGGCGTGGTACGCGATCCCGCCTGGGGGCTCACGCTGGCCGTCGGGCTCGGCGGGGTCTGGGTGGAGGTGCTGCGCGACACGGCGCTGCGGGTGTTGCCGGTGGACGCCGCCGAGGTGCGTACGGCGTTGTCGGAGCTACGGGGCTCGGCCCTGCTGAGCGGGGCCAGGGGCGCCGAGCCGGCGGACCTGGACGCCGTGGCCGGGGTGGTCGCGGGCATCGCCGCGTTCGCCGGGTCGCTGGGTGACGGCCTGGAGTCGCTGGAGGTCAACCCGCTGCTCGTCACCGGTTCCCGGGTGGAGGCGCTGGACGCGCTGGTCACCTGGCGTTGAGCGGGAAATGGGCGACCCCGGGGGCCGCCCATTTCACCTTCCGGGGACTACTCCACCTCCACCGGCAGCTCGTAGATCTCGGTCGTCGGGTGCCCCGCCTTCTCGTGCACGCGCAGCACCGCCTCCTTCGACGGCCCCGACGACAGGCAGAACACCTTCCCCGAGTCCGGGTCGAGCCAGGCGCGCTCGAAGTGCACCCCCTCGGCCCCCTCGATCGCCAGGTCACGTTCGTGCGCCGCGCGCAGCTGCTCCTCCGTGGCCCCGATGAATCCGCTGTGCACGTCCATGAATTTCGGCATCGCGAATCCCTCCTCCTGCGTCAGGTGTGCCCTTTCCAGGAAAGGCGTTCCATCACGTGCCATCCCGTGCCACCGCGGTCAGGGGAGACGGTTCGACAGCACCAGAGTGGCGGCGGAGGCGAACATGCCGCCGTTGCCCAGGACGACGCTCACCTCCACCCCGGGCACCTGGGCCGCCGCCTCGCCGCGGAGCTGGCGTACCGACTCCTGGATGGCGAACATGCCGTACATGCCGGTGTGCGTGTACGACAGGCCGCCGCCGTTCGTGTTCAGGGGCAGGCGGCCGCCGGGTGAGGTGTGGCCCTCGGCGATGAACGCCCCGGCCTCGCCCCGGCCGACGAAGCCCAGGTCCTCCAGGCCGTAGATCGGCACGTGGGCGAAGGCGTCGTACACCATGAGGTGGTCCACGTCCTCGTGCGTGATCTTGGCCTCGGCGAAGGCCGCCTCGCCCGACAGCCGGAAGCCCTTCGAGGTGGTGAAGTCCTCCATCTGCGAGATGATCGGCGACTCCGCCGCCTCCCCCGAGCCCAGCAGGTAGACCGGGGCGCGGCGGGCCCGCTCCTCCGAGGTGACGATCAGGGCGCCGCCGCCGTCGGTCACCAGGCAGCACTCCAGCAGGTGGAACGGGTAGGCGACCAGGCGCGAGGCGAGCACGTCCTCGACGGTGATGAGGTCCTGGTACATCGCCCGCGGGTTGAGGTGGGCCCAGCGCCGCTGCGCGACGGCGACCTCGGCGAGCTGCTCGTGCGTGAGGCCGGTCTCCTTCATGTAGCGCAGCGCCGTGATCGTGAACGACGTGGGCGGCCCCACCACGCCGTACGGCAGCTCGAACTGCCCCAGCAGCGAGTCCATCCCCATGCCGAAGCGCCCGGCCCCGACGCGCGAGCGGCCCGACTCGCCGTGGGTGATCAGCACGGTACGGCACAGCCCGGCCCTGATGGCGGCGGCCGCGTGCCGCACGTGGAAGAGGAACGACGACCCGCCCACGCCCGTGCCGTCCAGCCAGGCGGGCGTGATCCCGAGAGCGTGGGCGATCTGGATCGGGCCGGGCGTCCCCACCGTGGCGACGCCGTCGATGTCGTGGATGGTCATGCCCGCGTCGGCGAGCGCGTTCCTGGCGGCCTCCAGGTGCAGCTGCATCGTGGAGTGGCCGGGCAGACGGCCCACCTCGTCGGTCTCGGCGGCGCCGGCGATCACGACGGTCATCGGGCGCCTCCGGCCGGCTCGAACAGCGGCACGCAGACGTCCCCGCGCCGCTCGAACACCACCCGCAGCTCCATGTCCAGCGGCAGGTTCTCCGGGGTGTTCGCCACGCCCACGATGTTCGTCATCATGCGCACGCCCTCCTCCAGCTCCACGACGGCGATCGCATACGGGCCCTCGTCCTCGAACCCGGGGGCCGGACGGTGGTTGATGACGTAGGAGTACAGGGTCGCGCGGCCACTGGCGCGGACCCACTCGACCTGGTCTCCGCCGCAGCGGGGACAGCTCGGCCGGGGATAGAAATAGTGCCGCGCGCACGTCTGGCAGCGCTGGATCCTGAGCTCGCCCGCGGCCGTGCCGTCCCAGAACGGCTGGGTGTCGGGCGTGGGCTTAGGTGCCGGCTTCATCGGCCTCCCCAATCTAGTTCTAGAATTACACTCTAGATCTAGGTTCTGTCAGGACTCAAGGGCTCGGGATGCGGTTGCCGTTCCTGCCCTGCCCGGCCAGCACCTCCTCCAGGGTCGGGCGCGCGTCGTCCGGATGGCGCGGGCCCGGCTGGGCGAGCTGGATCAGCACGCCGTGCGCCTCCTTCGGGTGCAGGAACACCTCCCGCCAGCGCGGATCCGCCTGATTGAGCCCGTGCAGGCGGTAGCCGCGCCCGGTCAGCCTGGCCACGGCCGCCGTCAGGTCGCTGACGTGGAAGTTCAGGTGGTGGACGCCGCCCCGGCCGCGGGTGAGCTCGAAGAAGCTGTCGAAGAACGCCGACCCGGCCAGCGGCTCCATGAGCTCGACCTTGCCGCCGTTGGCGTACGTGAGCTGCAGCGTCCGGTATCCGGCCATCCGGTTGTCACCGCCACCGCCCAGATGCCGGCCTCCGAGCAGGTCGCGGTAGATCGGCAGCAGATCCCTGATCCGGGGCGCGGCCACGGCCGTGTGGTCGAAGTGCACCTCGAGGCCGTCCAGTTCCAGGTCCACGCGGGGGGCTCCTCACTTTCGACAATCCTAGAATTTCATTCTAGCCGCTGGCGGCGCGCTCACTCTTGACGGAGCCGAATGTGAGGAGCAGCATCGCAGAAAGGAATTCTAGAGCTAGCTTCTAGAACAACACGGGGGGTTCGGCCCGATCAGAAAGGCTGGCCATGAGGCTGTCCTACGTCCGTGAGCTCGACGAGTACCCGACCGGCGCCCGCCGCATGAAGATCCTCACGATGGCCGTGCTGGCCATCCTCATCGGCTCCTACGAAGGGCAGATCGCGCCCGTCGTGCCCCTGCTGCTCAAAGACCTCGACATGACGCTGGCCACGTACGGCGCGGTGTCGGGCACGGCGGCGGTGGCCGGCGCGATCGCCTCCATCCTGGGCGGGCGGCTCACCGACCGGCTCGGCCGGGTCCGGCTGCTCATCCCCCTCATGGCGCTGACGGCGGTGTGCTGCTTCGCCATGACGCTCGTGCAGAGCCCGCGCGACCTGCTGATCGCCAGGATCGTGCTGGCGTTCGTGGACGGCGTGGCCATGGCCAGCACCGCGCCGCTGATCCGTGACTTCTCCCCGCGCCTCGGGCGGGCCCAGGCGTTCGGCTTCTGGACCTGGGGCCCCGTCGGCGCGAACTTCCTGGCCGCCGCCGTCGCCGGGTGGACCCTGCCGATCTTCAACGACTCGTGGCGCTCGCAGTTCGTCATCATGGGCTGCTTCTCGCTGGTCATCTCGGCGGTCATCGCGTTCAACATCGCGGACCTGTCCCCCGAGCTGCGCGCCCGGATCCAGCACACCGAGCGGGCCGCCACCGAGGTCGTGGACCTCACCCGGCCGGCGACCATGCGCTCCCTGTTCCGGCGGCGCAACATCTGGGCGCACGTCGTCGGGATCTCGCTGTGGCTGGTGCTCTACATCACGCTGTCGCTGTTCGGGCAGACGATGCTGGTCGGGGCGCTGGGCATCAGCAGCGCCGAGGCCTCCACCATCATGGCGGCCTTCTGGAGCCTCAACCTGATCACGCTGATCGTGACCGGGCGGCTGTCCGACCGTACGCAGCTGCGCAAGCCGTTCTCCCTCGGCGGCACCGTCGCGGCCGTCCTCGTCACCGCCTACCTGGCCGTCTCGCTCGGCCAGGAGGGCGTGTCGACCGGCACGCTGATGGTCGTCGGCGCGCTGCTCGGCGGCTCGCTCGGCGTCGCGTACGCCCCCTGGATGGCCAACTACTCCGAGGACGCCGAGGACGCCGACCCGCGCCTGCAGGGCACCGCGTGGGGGCTGTTCGGGTTCCTCAGCAAGGGCATCGCCGTGATCGGCCTGCTGGTCATCCCGCACGTGGTCGAGGCCACGAACTGGCAGACGTGGCTGTTCGTCGCCCTGGGCTGTCTCGTCCTGTTCATCCCGGCGATCATGTTGTTCAATGGGCCGTGGCGGCGCCCCGCCCGCACGCGCGCCGCGGTCGCACTCGGGGAGGCCGAAGGATGACCGAGCCGTCCGACGTCGCCGGCGCCGACCTCCGCGGGCTGCGCGACCTCGACATCGACGACGTGCTGGCGTACGTGCACCGCGACCTCAAGCGGCTGCCCGGCTACACCGAGCTCTACAAGCGTTACCTGCGCCAGCGCTGGGACGTCTACGAGCTCGACTTCTCCCAGGACGTGGTGGACTGGCGCGAGCGCATGACGCAGGAGGAGCGCGACGCCTTCGTCGGGATCTCCGCCGGCTTCCACCACGGGGAGCGGCAGGTGGAGGTGGAGCTGCCGGTGTTCATGCTGGGCGGCTCCGAGGAGTCCAAGATCTACATGTCCAGCCAGATCGAGGACGAGGCCCGGCACACGGTGTTCTTCGACCGCTTCTACCGCGAGGTGGTCGGCATGCCGGGCGACTCCGTGCAGGAGGTGCTGGACGCGTCGTTCGAGCACGTGTCGGAGACGTTCGTGGGGCCGTTCGGGCTGCTCGCGTACCAGGCCGACGAGCTGCGCAAGGATCCCGAGGACCCGGCCGCCCGGGTGCGTTACGGCACCACGTACTTCCTGTGGATCGAGGGCGTGCTGGCGCTGTCCGTCATGAAGATCACGCTGACCTACTGCCGGGAGCGCGGGTTCCTGCCCGGCTACTACACCGGGTTCACCGCCACCTGCCGCGACGAGGCCCGGCACGTGCAGTTCGGGATGCGGTTCCTGCGCGACTCCGTGCAGGAGGACCCGCGGCTGCTGCTGCAGATCCACGAGACGTTGCGGACGATCCTGGCCATCAACGGCGCCACCAGCCGCAGGCTCGCGCTGGAGTCGCTGGGCTGGACGCCGGAGGAGGTCAGGCGGCTCATGATCCGGCAACTCCACATGAAGCTGACCGACGTGGGCATCGCGATTCCGCCGGACATCCAGGAGAAGGTCTCCCGTATCGAACCAGAGCTCGCCGGGGGCTGACACATGGGCTTCTTCACCGACGAATGGGCCGAGGCCGTGCGCGTCGCCGTGGACGCCGGTCCCGAGCAGGACGGCAAGCTGCCGTCGTACTGGCAGTGGATCGACCGGGCCCGGGAGGGCTACACCGCCACGTGGGCGCTGGGCGTGCGGGAGATGGGCGCGTACCTGGTGCTGGCCTGGGAGGGGGGCAAGTGCGTGGACGCGCGGATCACCACCGACCCGGGCGCCGCCGACTACGTGCTGGCCGCCTCCGAGGCCACCTGGCGGGAGCTCCGGGAAGGGGCCGACCCGGGGCGGGTGGTGATGTACCGGGGGCTGCGCCTCGAACGGGGGAACGTGCTGGCGTTCTTCCGGGTGATCTACTTCTTCGTGGAGTCGCTGGCCGCGCTGGCCCGGGTGCCTTGACAGGCGGGTCATGCGACTCCTCTAACATCTCCCCGGGGCCGGGCGGGGAGGAGTCATCGTGCTCGAGGTGCTGGGGGTCGACCACTGGGGTGAGGAGGCGTACCTGGCGTTGGTCGAAGGTGGACCGCTCACGGAGAACGAGCTGGCCGGGCTGACCACCGTCGAGCCGGGCGTCCTCGGCAAGGTGCTGCACCGGCTGGAGGACCGCGGGCTGATCAGCCGCGTGCCCGGCCAGCCGGCACGGTACGCCGCCCTGCCGCCCGAGCCCGCCATCGAGGTGCTGCTGCTGGCCCGCGAGCGCGACATCGAACGCGTCCGCGCGCTGGCCCAGCACCTCGGCGAGCGGCACCGGAGGGCCCGGTCCGGCCGCGACGCCGCCGAGCTGATCGAGGTGATCTCCGGGCCCGACGCCGTGGCCCGGTGCGGCCAGCAGCTCCTGCGACGGGCCAAGGACGTCATCCGGGGCATCGACGCCCCGCCGTACGCGCAGGCCAGCGAGGGCGGCGAGATCTCCTCCACCGCGAACGTCACCGACCGGGGCGTCCGGCGGCGCTTCATCCACGAGCGCGGGATGTTACGGGTGGACGGGCAGGCGGAGAAGATCGAGCGCGGCGTGGCCGCCGGGGAGGAGGTGCGGATCTTCCCCAACGTGCCGATGAAGATGATCCTCTCCGACGACGACCTCGGGCTCATCCCGCTCCGCGCCACGCCCCGGGTGCTCGACTCGTGCATCCTGGTGCATCCGTCCTCGCTGCTGGACGCCCTGTCCACGCTGTTCGAGCTGCTGTGGGCGCAGGCGCAGCCGTTCGAGGCGGTGGCCGGGGAGGAGCGGGGCGGCGAGGAGCGGGCCGGCGATCCACCGCTCAGTGAGGTCGAGCGGCGGATCGTCTCCCTGCTCGCGCACGGGCTGTCGGACGAGGCGATCGCCCGGCAGCTCGGCATCGGCTACCGGACCGTGCAGCGCCGGATCCAGGCGCTGATGGCCCGGTTGTCCGCGACCAGCCGGTTCCAGGCGGGCGTGCTGGCAGCTCGCCGCGGATGGTGGGACCCGGAGCTCTAAGCTCACCCGATCAGTCGCGGCGCACCTTCCAGTGGGCCACCCGATCAGTCGCGGTGCAACTTCCTGTAGGTCACCCGATGCGGACGGGCCGCGTCGGCTCCCAACCGCTCGATCTTGTTCTTCTCATAGTCCGCGAAGTTGCCCTCGAACCAGAACCAGTTCGACCCTTCCTCCCAAGCCAGGATGTGGGTCGCGATGCGGTCGAGGAACCACCGGTCGTGGGAGGTGATCACCGCGCAGCCCGGGAAGTCGAGCAGCGCGTTCTCCAGCGACGACAGCGTCTCGGTGTCGAGGTCGTTGGTGGGCTCGTCCAGCAGCAGCACGTTGCCGCCCTGCTTCAGGGTGAGCGCCAGGTTGAGCCGGTTGCGCTCGCCACCCGACAACACCCCGGCCTTCTTCTGCTGGTCGGGGCCCTTGAACCCGAACGCCGCGATGTACGCCCGGGACGGCATCTCCACGTTGCCGACCTTGATGTGGTCGAGCCCGTCGGAGACGACCTCCCAGACGTTCCTGTTGGGGTCGATGCCGCCCCGGCTCTGGTCGGCGTAGGAGATCTTGACCGTGTCACCGACGACGATCGAACCGGTGTCGGGCGTCTCACTACCGATGATCATGCGGAACAGCGTGGTCTTGCCGACGCCGTTGGGGCCGATGATGCCGACGATGCCGTTACGCGGCAGGTCGAACGTCAGCCCCTCCATCAGCAGCCGGTCGCCGAACCCCTTGGTCAGCTTGTCGGACTTGATCACCGTGGTGCCCAGACGCGGGCCCGGCGGGATCTGGATCTCCTCGAAGTCCAGCTTGCGGAACTTGTCGGCCTCGGCCGCCATCTCCTCGTAGCGCTGGAGTCGGGCCTTGCTCTTGGTCTGGCGGGCCTTGGGGTTGGACCGGACCCACTCCAGCTCGTCCTCGAGGCGCTTCTTCCGCTTGACGTCCTTCTGCCCCTCGACCTTGAGCCGCTGGGTCTTGGCCTCCAGGTAGGTGGAGTAGTTGCCCTCGTAGGCGTACGCACGGCCCCGGTCGAGCTCCAGGATCCAGCCGGCGACGTTGTCGAGGAAGTAGCGGTCGTGGGTGACGGCCAGGACCGTGCCGGCGTACTTCTCCAGGTGCTGCTCCAGCCACTGCACGCTCTCGGCGTCGAGGTGGTTGGTGGGCTCGTCCAGCAGCAGCAGGTCGGGCGCCTCGAGCAGCAGCTTGCACAGCGCGACCCGGCGGCGCTCACCACCGGACAGCTTGGTCACCTCGGCGTCGGGCGGCGGGCAACGCAGCGCGTCCATGGCCTGCTCGAGCTGGCTGTCGAGGTCCCAGGCGTTGCGGTGCTCGAGCTGGTCCTGCAGCTTGCCCATCTCCTCCAGCAACTCGTCGCTGTAGTCGGTGGCCATCTGCTCGGCGATGTCGTTGTAGCGCTGGAGCATCGCCATCGTCTCGGCGACACCCTCCTGCACGTTACCGAGGACCGTCTTCTCCTCGTTGAGCGGCGGCTCCTGCTGGAGCATGCCGACCGTGAAGCCCGGCATGAGCTTGGCCTCACCGTTGGACGCCTGCTCCAGGCCGGCCATCATCCGGAGCAGCGTCGACTTCCCGGTGCCGTTCGGCCCCAGAACACCGATCTTGGCTCCGGGCAGGAACGACAGCGTGACGTCGTCAAGGACAACCTTGTCGCCGTGCGCCTTGCGCACGCGCTGCAGCGTATAGATGTACTCCGGCATGCCCCCTAGCTTAGGGGCTCCCAACCCAGGCTTCCGCCGCTCGTCCCGAGTAGCCCCGGGGCCCTTTTGCGCGCAGGGGGCAGAAAGCCCACCCCAAAGCCACAAACCCAGCGAAAACCACCACCGCACAGACCCGGCCCCCCACCTGCACGCGGTACGCGCCCCCCATGGGGCCGCAACCTCAAGCCCCGAACCACCAGCCCAGGTACGCACGGATGCCGTGTGTGAACGCCGAGCGTGGGCGACGGACGGTGGCGACGGACGTGGGCGACGGACGTGACCACGTGGGCCAGGGACGGTGGCGACCGTCAGAGGGCGAGGGACGGTGACCAGGGACGGTGACCAGGCTCAGTGGGCGAGGGACGGTGGGCGAGGGTCAGTGGGCGAGGGACGGTGGCCGGGGACGGAGGCAGGGGACAGAGGGCGAGGACAGCAAGAGGCGGGGAATCAAAGGGCTGAGGAAATCAAGGGGCGGGATCGTCGGGGAGGGTACGGGGTGGGGGTTGGACGGCGGGGATGCAGACACGGTCTCGACCCAACTCCTTGGCCCGATAGAGCGCCAGGTCGGCGGCCGTCAGCAAGTCGATCAGATCGTCACCGTGGACGCTCATCAGCGCCACCCCCACCGAGATCGTCACTTTGATCAACGTGTCGTCAACGGGCACGGCCATGTGCCCGATGCGGACGCGCAGGCGTTCGGCCACGCGGCGGGCCTCGTCGTCGTCGGCGCCCGGTAGGAGGACGACGAACTCCTCACCCCCGAACCGCCCCACAACGTCATAGTCGCGCAACTGACTGCGCAGCATGGATGCCACCCCGACCAGAACCTGATCACCGACCAGGTGGCCATGAGCGTCATTGACGCGCTTGAAATGGTCGATATCGATGATCAGAAGTGCCAGCGTGTCACCGGTGCGGCGGGCTCGGACGATCTCGGTGTCGGCCTCCCGCTGCCAGGCGGCGGCGTTGAGCAGGCCGGTCTTGGCGTCGGTACGGGCGGCGGCCTGCAACTGCGCATGAAGGAGACTGCGCTGCAGCAGCACGACGGGTGGTAGCGCGAGAACGAGCAGGCCGAGGTTCAGCCCGCAGCCGATGGAGACCGACACGCCCAGGCAGAGCTCGACGATGTCCAGCAGCACCTTCTCCCTGTCCCACAGAACCTCCCGCCAGGTGCTGTCGGGATCTTCCAGGTGGGCGGCGACGGCGATGAGGGCGATGTTGAGCAGGGAGAAGAGCACCGCGGCCGCCACCGCGAAGAGAATCGGTGGCCCGCTCCCCCGCGACAGCACCGCCGGGTCGTCCACGAACCGGTGGAACACGACGGAGGCCGTACATCCGGCCAGGCCGATGGCGGCCGAGCTGAACACCCGCCGGTACAGCACCGTCGCCCGCACCCGGATCTGCAGCAGGATCTGCAGCACAATGGGCGCGAAAAGGGCATAGACCGGGGGCAAGAGCAGCGCCACCGGCAACCACCAGGCCGACAACAGGTCTCGCGACACCCCGGCGGGCATGCCGAGACGCCTGGTGGCCTCGATGCACACCGCGCCACACCCCATGAGGGCGCCGAACGTGAGCGCGTCCCGCCACTGGAAGGTGGTGGACGCCGCGAACATCACGATCGCGACGAGATCAAGAGCGACTATCGCGCACAAGTAGAGCACAAGCGGACGACGTTGCCCGAGCAAGGGCCAGCGATCGGCCAGCGTTGACACAACGTCGCGAGACTTGATCGAGGCGTGACTGGTCACCGCCATCTCGTCTCCTCCCTGACTAACGATGTGTAACACAATAATTGCGGAGTGTGCGTTGTGCGATGGGAACCGATACGTTGGCAGAGACCACACCTGTTCACTCCACGAGCGGGGTCGTGATGCAGAGCCGTGCTGGAAAGGAGCAGCCATGGTGCGGGGCGTGACCTGGACATGACAGATGCTCTAGCCATCTGACGCGGGCAACACACCATCGGCCGTCCTTCGGGGGTGTCAATACGGGACCCGGCCGGTGCCCCCTCCCCCCTCCATTCGCACTGTTCCTCGCGCTCTCTCCCCACTGCGACCCGGCTCTGGGACCACCAGCCATAAGGAATCCCCTGCACAGTGCAGGTGCACAGCGCACGTGCATAGCGGCCCCGCATAGCGGCCGTACACGGCGGCCGTACGCGGCGCGCGTACACAGCGGCCATACACGGCGGCCGCGGACAGGGCACGGCACAGCAACTCAGCACCCATGTCGCCCATCGCCTGCCCGATCATCGACTCGCCAGGGGCGCAGGCCGGTTTCGACTCCGCCTCTGACAGACGCGCGTCCCAGCCGGGCGTCCTGAGCCAGCTCATGGCGAACGCCGCAGATGAGCGTCGTCGGGTTGCCGAGACATCTGGCCGAGCGTGGGACCGCGCCTGTCGGATCGCACCCCTGAGCCGCACCCGCCGGCCCACACCCCGTGGGACCGTCCCGTGGGAACGCGCCCGCGGACCGCACCCGTCGGACTGCACCCCCAGGCCACACCCCTGGGCGCGGCCCGTCGGACCGAAAATGCGTGACGGCGTTATCGGTGCTGGTCACCCATCGCAGGGCGCGCTGTCCACTCCCCCCCGGGGGGTGCGAGGGCGCCGATGTGGCGGTTCGGCGCCCCTACGGCGCGACCGTCGCTAGGCCGCCGCTCGATCCTTCATCGTCGCCGGGAGGTCTCCTTCGGCATCCGACTCCTCGGATCCCGTATCGCGGCCCTTTCCGTCGTCGTCCACGCCCAGGACGCGGACTGTGTCGTCATCCGCACCCAGCACGCGTACGGTGCTCTCCTCCGAGACAGTGGCGGCAGGCATGGTGCCGTCATCCTCCGAGCCCAGCATGCGTACGGTGCCCTCGTTCAACCCCAGGTGCCGCACCGCATCGCGGCCGTCGCCTGGGCGGCGGTGGGGGCGGGTGCCCATGGCCCAGTCGCGGGTTTCCTCGTCCAGCCGGTCACGCATCTCCTTGCTCATCGAGCCGCCACCGGTCCGCTCCGGCTTGCTGAAGACGCCGGTGCCCCAGCGGAGGTCGTGTCCCACCGCGCTGGCCTCGATCTCGGGCATGAAGCGGCGGTCACCCTCGGCGCCGAACTCGCGGATGCGCAGCTTGCCCGACACCACCACGGGATGGCCCGCCCGTACGGAGGCTGCGACGTTTTCTCCTAGGGCCCGCCAGCAGCGGACCGTGAAGCAGACCTTCTCCCCGTCCGCCCATTGACCCGTCTTCTTGTCGAAGTAACGGTGCGAGGTGAGCACCTTCAGCGAGGTGACCTTGGTGCCCTCGTCGAAGCTGTACTGCCTCGGCTCTGCCGCGACGTTGCCGGTAAGCGTGATGTAGATGTCGTTCATCCCATGCCTCCCATGCGGCGGGCCGGCTGCCCGCGATCTGGGAACACGGTGCCGCGGGAGGGCATGGCCGGGGACGGCCGAACGCGGTTCTGTGGACAGGGATGTGGCGACGGCCGGCGGCTGTGGACGAAGGGCCCCGCGGTGTCAGGGGCAACACCATCTCGCCAGGCCCGGTACGTACCGCAGTGTGGACCGGTCCCGGCAGCACCGGTGGACTCATCGCGATCCGGGCCGGCATCTCAGGCGAAGAGCTGCTCGACACCCTGCCCGCCACGATCGGGATGTCCACCGGACATCCCGCATCACCGAACCGGCTGAAACAGCCGCACTTGTCGCGTTCCTGGCCACCGGAAAGGCACTCAACTTCGACGGCTCCGACCTCGTCAGCGACGGCGGCCTGCGCAATGCGCGTTTGAAACCGGGGGGTCGGACGTGGCGAGCGCGCGTGGTTCGTCCGGACGGAGCGGGCCTGTCGGCGTGGGCCCGCTCGCGTCGACGTCACACCGACAGGTCCCGCATGGCCGTGTAGAAGGAGTGGTGGCGGCCCAGCTCGCGTTCCACCGGCTCCACCACCATGGTGGCCGACACCGCCGCGACCCGGCGTCTCATCTCCCGCTCGAGCCGCTCCCGCTCCCGCGACGCCCCGAGCTCCACGAAGTTCCGGGACGCGATGCCGGACAACGCCCCGAGCCCGAGCACGGAGGCCATCATCAGTCCCACCCACGGCAGCGTCGCGCTCTCGCCCAGCAACTCCAGCGAGGGCGGCAGCTGCCCGGGCATGAGCAGGCCGACCACCAGCCAGGCGAGGCCGGCCACGAACGCCACCACCAGGAAGTACTGCCACACCTTGAGCGCCCGCCACCAGCCCGGCACCCGGTCGAGCTGCGGGGCCACCTCCGCGAGGTCCTCCGTCAGGGCCTGCGGGAGCTGGCCGGAGCGGGATCGGGCCGCCTGGTGCACGGCCGTACGCCACACCGGGTGCATCCCCATGGACAGCCCGTCGGCCAGGGCCTGCACCGCGTTGGCCACCTCGGCCGACTGGGCGCTCACCGAGGTGGTCGCGATGCCGCGGATCTCCTCCCCGACGTCCTCCAGCCGCAGGCTCTTCAGCGGGTCGGTACGGAACTTCCCGATCCACCTCGGGTACGGCCACCCGACCCAGCGGCTCGACCGCTCCGCGTAGACGTTCTCCATGGCCTCGCCCACGGCCGGCACGCCCACCGCGTCGCACAACGCGTCCGTCAGCCCCATCCGGCGGGCCTCGTCGACCGTGGACGGCGCGGACAGCGCCTCCCCCATCGGCATGGCCTGGCTGAGCTTCTGCTCCAGCCGGTGCAGGTCCGCTTCGAGCTTCTGGATCGCGGCGCGCCGCCGGGCGACCGCGGTCGCGATGACGCTCTTGAGGCTCTCGACGCCCCGCCCGGTGACGGCCGAGGTCGGTACGACGCTGGGGTGCTCGACGCCTTCCCTGCGCAGCAGGTCGTTGAGGTCGATGACCAGCTCGGCCAGCTCCTCGGTGGTCAGCCGGTCCGCCTGGTTGAGCGCGAACACGGTCACCGCGTCATGCCCGGCCAGCTCCGTCACGTAGCGCCGGTGCGTGGAGGCGTCGGCGTACTTCTGCGGGTCCAGCACCCACACCACCAGGTCGGCCAGCCCGATGAGCCGGTCGGCCTCGGTGTCGGTGAGCGCCCTGATCGAGTCGTGGTCGGGCAGGTCGAGCAGGATCAGCCCGTGGAGCTGGCTGTCGCCCTTGTCGAGCGCGCTGGCCCGCGAGAAGCGGTGCCGCCACTGGATCTGCAGCCAGTCGAGCAGCGGCCCGGCGCCCTCCAGCCCCCACACGCAGGCGTGGGTGCGGGCGGTGGTCGGCCTGCGTACGCCGGTGGGCGACAGCTCCAGCCCGGAGATCGCGTTGAACAGCGACGACTTGCCGCTGCCTGTCCCGCCCGCGAGGGCGACGACGGTGTGTTCCGACGACAGCTTCAGCCGGTCCCCGGCCCGCAGCAGCAGTCCGTTGGCCTCGTTGAGCAGCTTCTTGTCCAGCCGCCCCGGGCCCAGCTCCACCACCTTGGTGAGCGCGGCCAATCGCGGAGCGAGCCCCGGTCTGGTGGTCATGGTGGTCATCGAGCGACCTCGAGGTTGTACGTTGCCTGATAGAGCCGGGTCGCGACGGAGTCGTCGGGAATGCCCGCGGAGTCGAGCGCTTGCACGTAACGCATGGCCTCCTCGTCGAACAGCACGCCGATCCTGGCCCGCAGATCACTGAGCGCCTTGGCGCCGATGCCGCGCAGCGACTCCGCACCGAGCAGGGCGTTGACCAGCCGGTGCGGCACGCCTTCGCCGTTGCCACCGCTGAACATGGCGACCATGAAGATCAGGGCGAGCGAGTCCGGATCGAACGAGACCAGCTTCGACACCGACCGCTTGGCCACGCCCTCCGTGCGTACGAGCTCGCTGAGATGCTCCTGCCAGGACGCGATGGTACGGCCGGTGTGGCGTACGAGATTGTCGGACGGCCTGTCGAGGTTCTCCCCGAGCTTGGCCCCCAGCTCCGAACGGTGCCGCCAGCGCGCGACCACTTCCTCCGAGGCACGGTTGGCGGCGGCGACGATCACCGATTCGAGCCCGGTGCGGATCGCCGCCTTGAACGCCAGCACGCGCTCCGGCGCCTGCTTGGCCGCCCGGCTGCGCTTGCGCACCTGCAGCGAGCGCATGAGGTCGCCGGAACCCGCGAAGTCCTGCCAGCGGGCGAGCACCTCACCACGCAGCAGCGAGCCGTTCTTCGAGGTCTTGTCGATCTCGACGAGGGCGCCCCGGAAGGCCGCCTCGACGTCGCTGCGCAGCTCCGCCCTGAACGCGACCTGCGCCTCCAGGTGCTTGGCCAGCGCGGGTACGCGGGTGCGGAAGCTGTTGAGCACGCCGTTGAGCGTCTCGCGTACGGCCTGGGCCCGCCGCTCCTCGTCCACCGACAGCTCGGCCAGCCAGAGCCGCAGGTCGGTCACCTCGTTGTCGGGCAGCCTGCCGTCGGCCACCTTCGACTCGTGGATGACGAACCTGTCGATGTCGCCCAGCCCGTATTCGGTGAGCATGCGTACGAAGTGCTTGAGCACCACGTCCGCGGACTTCTCCTGCACCCGTGACAGGACGATCGCCAGGCGGGCGCCGCGCTCCTTGGCCAGGCGCAGCAGGTTCCAGGCGGGGGCGTCGGCGTAGCGGGCCGCCGTGGTCACGAAGACCCACAGGTCGGCGGCGTCGAGCATGCGGTGGGCGACGTCGTGGTGCTCCTCGACCACCGAGTCGATGTCGGGGGTGTCGAGCAGCGCCACGCCCTGGGGCAGCTTCTCGGTCGCGACGATGACCAGGCTGCGCATCCCGGCCTCCGGTTCGGGCTTGTCCAGCCGCTCGAGGCCGCGGAGCAGCTCGCCCTCGGCGAACCATTTCCGGTCCTCGGGGTGGCAGGCCAGGACCGGGGTGCCGGTGGTCGGACGGCGTACGCCGGTGCGGGAGACGTTCTTCTCCGCCAGGCTGTTGACCAGGGTGGACTTGCCGGCACCCGTTGAGCCCGCGATCACGATGAGGGCGGGGGCGGCGCTGGTCCGCACCCGGGGCAGGACGTAGTCCTCCAGCTGGGCCAGCAGTTCGGCCTGTGCCTGCTTGGCCTCTTCGGAGCCGGGCAGGTCCAGGCCGAAGCGCAGGTCGGCGATGCTCTCGCGGAGGGCGTCGAGCGCCGACATCAGCGCCTCGGCGGCCTCGGCGGGCAACTCCTCCAGCACCTCGCCCTTGCCCGGGGTGGTCTTGGGGTCGTCTGAGGTGGTGGTGCCGGCGGAAGCGCCGGTGTCGCCCTCACTTTCGCCCTCGCCCTCGCCGGCATCGTCCGCCGGTTCACCGTCATCCTCGGTGTCCGCAGTGTCCTCGGCGTCCGGAAGGCGATGGTCTGCGGCTAGTGCGGGGTCGGTGCCCTCGGCGGGCTCGTCGCTGTCCGCCGGTTCGGCGCGGCCCGCAAGGTCTGCGCCGTCAGCGGGATGAGCACTGTCCGCACGCTCGTCCGGCTCCGCGCCTTCCGTTTCCGCCGCGACTTCCGCTCCCACGGTGGCCTCGGCGACGTCTGACGAAGCCGGCTCGACCTGGGAGTCTGCCTCGGAGACCGGCGTATACGGGTCGGCGTCGGATGCGGGCTCGACGGCAGCAGGCGGCTCCTCGTCGGTCACAGGCGGCTGGGCCTCGGCGGATGGCACGTCCGTGGCCGGTGGCTGCTCGTCGCGGGGCTCGTGCCTGTCCCAGGACCTCGCGGTGTCCGGGGCCGGGGGCGCATCGTCCGAGGCGGGTAGGGTCGTACGGGCGCCGGGACCGCCGAGCGCGGCGGGCCGCACAAAGAGCGAGGGGCGCTCCGAGGATGGGGATGACGGCTCCGGCTCCTCGAAACTCGGCCACGCCCCAGCACCCGGCCGCTCCCCAGCGCCTGGCCGCCCGTCATCGCCTGGCCGTCCTTCAGGACCGGGCCACACCCCAGAACGCGGCCGCCTCTCAGCCTCCGACCGTCCCTGGGCATCCGGCCGTCCCTGAGCTCCGGGCCTTCCCTGAGCGTCCGGCTGCCCCTCAGCGCCAGGCCGTCCCTGAGCGTCCGGCCGTCCCTGAGTTCCGGGCCTTCCCTGAGCGCCAGGCCGCCCCTCAGGGGCCGGCTGGTGGTCGAAGCCCGGCGGTGGCCGGTGCCCCGAGGGGCCGTCGGCCGCCGGGGGCCGCCGCAGCGCGGCAGGCTTTTCGAAGAGCGAGGGCCGTCGAGCAGGGGGCTCCTCACGAGCCCCGCGGACGGCGGGCTCGCCACGGAACCACTGACCGGCAGAGCCCTCATCGGCCTCACGGTCGGCAGCCTCGGCCCGGGCATCCCGCCCGGCCGAAGCGTCCCGGGCATCACGCCCGGCCGAAGCGTCCCGGGCATCACGCCCGGCCGAAGCGTCCCGGGCATCACGCCCGGCCGATCCGTCCCGGGCATCGCGACCGGCCGGACCGCCCGGGGCATCGCGCCCGGCTGACCCGGCGCGCGGGTCGCGGCCGGGCGATTCGGCCGGTGCGTCGCGGGCGGCCTGGTCGGGGCGGGGGTCGTGGGGGGCCGGGTGGTCGGGCCCGTCGGGCGTGCCGGGGTCGGCGCGTTTGTCGCGCGCCGTCCCCTCGCCGTCCAGGGCGTCGTCGTCCCGGACCTCGTCGAGGTCATCATCCGTCACCGGGCGGAAGCTCAACGTCTGCTCCCCGGGTGACTCGTGCCGCCCGTCATCCATGGCCGTGTTCACGGCAAGCGCTCCGCTCGAACCATCTCGACCTCCTGGCCGACCCTCACGACGTCGCCGACGATGACGATCGCCGGCGGCCGTATCCCAGCCGCGGACACGCGGTCGGCCACGGTGGAAAGCGAAGCGATTACCGCCCGCTGGGTCGGAAGGGTACCGTCCTGTACCACCATTACGGGAGTCTCCGGCGAACGTCCGTCGCGAAGCAGGGCCTCGGCGACCTTCGCCAGCCGCTCGACGGCCATCATCAGCACCAGCGTGCCCTGGGAACGCGCCAGGCCGGGCCAGTCGACGGTGGACTTGGGGTCGTCGGGTGCCACGTGCACGGAGATGACGTGAAATTCCTGGCTCACCCCGCGATGCGTCACCGGCACCCCGGCGGCGGCGGGCACCGCGACGGCGCTGGTGATGCCGGGGACGATCAGCACCGGGATGCCAGCCTGGGCACAGGCGATCATCTCCTCGCCGCCGCGCCCGAACACGAACGAGTCGCCGCCCTTGAGCCGGACCACGAACTTGCCCTGCCTGGCGCGGTCCACGAGCAGCTCGTTGATCGTCTCCTGGGACAGCGACCGGCCGTAGGGCACCTTGGCGGCGTCGATCAGCTCGACGTCGGGGGCCAGCTCGTCGAGCAGCGCCCGGGGCGCGAGGCGGTCGGCGACCACCACGTCGGCCTGGGCGAGGAGTTGCCGCCCGCGCACGGTGATCAGGCCGGGATCGCCGGGGCCACCGCCGACGAGCGCCACGCCGACCGGCTTGGTGCGGTTGCGCCGGGCGTCGACCGTGCCGTCGCGCAGCGCCTCGACGATCGCGTCACGGATGCCGGCGGCCCTGCGCGGGTCGCCGCCCGCGGTGACGGCCACGCTGATCTCGTCGACCCGCCCCGTGGCGGGTGTCCAGGCGGCGGAGGCGTCCTTGTCGTCGGCCCGCACGCACCACACGCGCTTGGCCTCCGCCTCGGCGGCGACCGCCGTGTTGACGGATCTCTCATCGGTGCACGCCTGCACGAGCCAGGCCCCGTCGCAGTCGCCGACCTCGTAGGGCCGGGCGTGCCACGTGACCCTGCCCGCGGCGATCAGGTCGTCGAGGGCCGGCGTGACGGACGGCGACACGACGGTGACCTCCGCACCGGCCTCTAGCAGCGCGGGAACGCGCCGCTGGGCGACACGGCCGCCACCCACGACGAGGACCCGGCGGCCGGAAAGCCGCAGGCCGAGGAGGTAGGGACCCATGGGGGGAATCTCCCGTTCGCGAAGGTTGTGTTTAGCAGCTAAACCTACCGGCTCCGCATGTGTCATTTGCTGCGCACGGGTTAACGACCGTCGAGAAGAGGTTGCCGGGGATCCCAGCGAGGCCCGCCCTCATCGTCCTTACGGCGTCTGGCCATCGCTGACAAGGCTTCAAGGATAACCCGGTTCCCGAGGTAGGCCGTGATGTCGGCGTGATCGTACGGCGGCGCCACCTCGACCACCTCCATTCCGGCCACCGGCATTTCATAGCAGATCCGGCGAACCGCATCGAGGAGCTGCCTGGCCGTGAGCCCGCCCGGCTCGGGCGTGCCGGTGCCGGGCGCGTGGCCGGGATCGCAGACGTCGATGTCCACCGACAGGAAGATCTGGTCGCACTCGTCGAGCGCGATCCGGAACGACTCCGTCAGGCATTCGTCAAGCCCGCGAGCCACAATTTCGGTCATCTCATATGAACGCATCTTCTGCGAAGCCATCCAGCCGAGCGTCTCGGGCTCCGGCCAGTAGCCGCGCAGCCCGATCTGCAGGAACCTGTCGCCGCGGATGGCCCCGGACTCGATGAGCCGCCGCATGGGCTGGCCGTGGCCGTACAGGTGGCCGAAGGCGATGTCCCCGGTGTCGGCGTGCGCGTCGAAGTGGATCATCGACGTACGCCCCGCCGCGTACGCCCTGGCCGTGCCCCGCGCGTCCGGCAGCGCCACCGTGTGGTCGCCCCCGAGGACCAGCGGGATCGCCCCCGAGGCGGCCACCCGGTGCACCGCCTCCTCGATCGCCGCCAGCGCCCCCTCGACGTCGCCCGAATAGCACTCCACGTCACCGGCGTCCAGCACCCGCAGGTCCCGCAGGGCGTCCACGCGCAGCGCCAGGCTGGGCCGGGAGCCGTCGTGCGGCAGGTAGCAGGCCTGCCGCAGCGCCATCGGGCCGAACCTGGCGCCCGGCCGGTTCGAGGTGCCGCCGTCGAACGGGGCGCCGATGATCACCACGTCGGCGCCCTCGTAGCTCGCCGGGTCGTTGACGTCGCATCGGTCGACGCCGAGAAACGTGATGTCAGGGCCGTACATCGGTCCATATCGAGACACTGAGCACCTCCAGTGTCTCCATCATCACACGGGCTTTTCGGTCACTCCCGCCGAATCGAACGTGGCCACGTCGTGCATCACGCGTACGGCCGCGCACACCATCGGGTGCGCCAGCAGCCCGCCCGTCCCCTCGCCGAGCCGCAGCTCCAGGTCCACCAGCGGGCGCAGCCCGAGGTGGGCGAGCGCGGCGGCGTGGCCGGGCTCGGCGGAGCGGTGGCCCGCCACGCAGTGGTCGGTGACGGCCGGATCGAGCGCGGCGGCCACGAGGGCGGCGGCGCCGGCGATGACGCCGTCCAGGATCACGGGCACCCGCGCCGCGGCGCCGGCCAGGATGAAGCCCGCCAGGGCCGCGTGCTCGAACCCGCCGACGGCGGCCAGGGCCCGCAGCGCCTCGCTGGGCGACGTCGAGGCGTCCGACAGCGCGTTCGCGCGCAGGGCCTCGCGGACGATGCCGACCTTGAGCTCGTACGTCTCGTCGTCGATCCCCGTGCCCCTGCCGGTCACCTCGGCCGGGTCCTTGCCGGTGAAGACGGAGATCAGCGCGGCGGAGGCGGTGGTGTTGGCGATGCCCATGTCGCCGGTGATCAGGCAGCGCGCGCCCTTGGCCACCAGGTCCCTGGCCACGACGATGCCGGCCTCCAGGGCCCTGACGGCCTGGTCGACGGTCATGGCCGGGCCCTTGGACAGGTCGGCGGTGCCGTACGCGATCTTGTGCTTGACCAGGGCGGGCGCGTCGGGCAGGTCGGCGGCGACGCCGACGTCCACCACGGTCACCGACGCGCCGGCCTGAGCGGCGAAGGCGTTGGCCACCGCACCGCCCGCGAGAAAGTTGGCGACCATCTGGACCGTGACCTCCTGCGGCCACGGGCTGACACCGCGGGCGTGCACACCGTGATCGGCGGCGAAGATGGCCAGGGCAGCCGGCGCCGGCATGGGAGGCGGGCTGGTGCCGGCCGCCCCGGCGAGGCGTATCGCGATCTCCTCGAGCGCGCCGAGCGAACCGCGGGGCTTGGTGAGGCGGTCCTGATGGGCGCGGGCCTCGGCGAGCGCCGGCGCGTCTGCCGGGCGGATCGCGGCGAGTGTCTCAGCGAGCACTACGAACCTCCACTTAGGGAACGAGTTGGAGCGCTTCCTCGTATCGGTCGATCACGACGTCGGCCAGGATCTCGCAGTCGCCGATCACCTCGGCGCAGCGGATGTCGAGGTCGGGGTGTCCCGCCCCGTACGCCAGCGCCTGGGCCCACACGCGCTCGAGCATGCCGCCCGCGAACAGCAGGTACGGCACCACGATCACCCGCTTGGCCCCCAGGCGGCGGCAGCGCTCGAGCCCGCCGGGCACCCCGGGCGGGGTGACCGACACGAACGCGGTCTCGACGGTCATGAAGTCGTAGGCGTGCGTCTCCCAGAACAGCCGGGAGACGCGGTGGATCTCGGCGTTCGCGGTCGCGTCCGTGGAGCCCTCGCCGACCAGGACGACCGCGGTCTCCCCCGGCTCGACGTGCGTGAGGAGGTCGTCGGACGGGATCGCGTCCACGGCGCGCAGCCGGGGCCTGGCCCCCACCAGCTCCAGCGCGCGCGGCTTGGAGATCTCGGCGGCGGCCTCGTTGAGCCGCTCGGCCAGCAGCGCCAGCACGCGGGGGTCGGGGCCGAGGGGGCGGCCGTAGTCGTACATCAGCGTGGGGTGCCGCTGCTGCTCCAGCGCCATCGCGGCGGGGAACTCCTCGCCCACCCGGCTGAGGCTCAGCGGCAGCGCCACGAGCCGGTGGTGACCCCTGGCGACCAGGGAGGCGACGGAATCGCTCAGCCGGGGCGTGGCCCGCTCCAGATAGCCCCCCGACACGTCCGCTCCGGTCTGGTCGAGTCGACAGCGCAGGCGGTGTACGAACCTGCCGAACTCCGCGGCGTAGGCGTCGTCCTGTGAGCCCTGCCCGATCAGCAGGAGCGGCGGCTTCATTGTGAGGGATTCTCCGGTGCGCTAGACAAAGTCACGCGAGGATAACCGATGCGCACCGGTAGGGAACAGGTCACGCTGTGTGCGCAGGTGTCGCATGCACCACGAAAACGGGGTCAGAGGCGGTCAGGCGGTGGGAACCGTCGGGGTTGAGGGTCAGCTTCGAGGCCAGGATCTGAGTGCCCTCGCCACGGTAGCCCTGCTCGCGCAACCGGTCCAGCACGGCGGTGACCTGCTCGACCTTGCTCAGCGCGCACACGAGCACGCGCGGGCGCCGGGCGGCGCAGGCCACCACCACGTCGAGGCCGCCGCCGCCCACGTAGACGGCGTCGGGGTCGGGCAGCGGCTCGAGCGCCGGGGGCGCCTGTCCCCTGGTCAGAGCCACTTTCACGCCGTGTTCGAGCACGTTGGAGCGCAGTTGGGCGCACCGCTGCTCGTCCCGCTCGACGGCCATGACGGCCGCTCCGTGGCGAGCGCACTCGACGGCGATCTGGCCGACGCCCGCGCCGACGTCCCAGACCAGGTCGCCGAGCCGGGGCCCCAGCTTGGCCAGCACGTACGCCCTGACCTCCGGCGGGAGCCCGCCCTCGAACGGCAGCGCCCACTCGGCGGGCCCCGGCCCGGCGCCGGCCACCCAGCTCGGCTCCTTGGCCTGGTGCAGCGGGTCGATGACGAGGACCACGTCGGGGTCCTTCCACGGCCTGGTGGTGGCCTCGCCCATGCGGCTGTGCGTGACCCGCTCGTCGGGGCCGCCGAGGTCCTCGCACACGATCAGCGCGCGCGGCGTGGTGGGCGCCAGCTCCCTGGCGATCTCGCCGGGGCCGACGCCGGGAGCGACGAGCAGCGCCACCTTGGGATGGGCGCGGCAGGCGTTCACGGCCCGGTTGAGCTGGCCGGGGCCGGACGGGGCGACGACCAGGGCGTCCTCCCAGTTGAGGCCGGCGCAGGCGAAGGCGCGGCTGACGAGGGAGATGGCGGGCAGGACGTCCGGCTTGAGGCCGTGTGCCCGCAACGTGCGTACGACGCCGAAGAATCCGGGATCGCCCTCCGCGACCACGACCGCGGGCCCCTCGCCATGTTCGAGGTGGTCGTCGAGGGTCTCCAGCAGCGACCCGTCGGCCGCGGTCGCCGCGGTGAGCCTGAGCTGCCCGAGAATGGCGTCCGGCCCCACGACGAGCCTGGCCTCGTGCAGCTTGTCCACCGCCCTGGCCGAGAGCTCGGACCCGTCCCAGCCGACAACCGTGATCATGCGCCTCACCGTCCTCACCTCAAGGGTGACGGCTGCGGAGGAGATTCACAAAGGGTGCGGGGGTCAGTCCGGTGTGCCCTCAGGCCAGGTCGGACGGGATGAGGCTGTAGATGACCATGTCCGCGCCGCCGAGCGAGGCGCGGGCGACGCCCTCGCGGACGAACCCGGCCTTCTCCGCCACCCGCTGCGACGCGGTGTTGGCCACGACGGCGCGCAGCTGGAGCCGGCTGAATCCGTGCTGCTCGAACAGCCAGCGCGCGAGCGCCCGCACGGCCTCGCCGGTGAACCCCCGGCCCCGGGCCCAGGGGGCGGCCATGTAGCCGACCTCGGCGGTCCGGTTGTCCCAGTCGAGGTGCTGCAGGTCCACGTTCGCCACGTAGCGGCCGGTGCCGAGCTCCTCGGCCGTCCAGACGGCGCCCAGACCCCTCATCCGCAGGCGCTCCGCGTGGGCGATGTACGCCCGCGCGTGCTCCTCGGTGTAGTCACGGGGCACGCCCGTGTACGCCTGCGACAGCGGGTCCGCGGCGGTGTCCGTCAGGTGCCGGACGTCCTGGGGCCCCTGCGGCCGGAGGAGCAGCCGCTCGGTGGCAGCTCCGTCCTGGGCAGGGCGGCGGTGCGCGTGCCGCTGTCGTGGCGCAGCAGGCCGAAGATGACGAGGTCGTGCGTGCCGTCGCCGTCCAGGACCGCGTCCCGGAGCACGCCTTCCCAGGTGAAGCCCGCTTTGCAGGCCACGCGGAGCGAGGCGAGGTTGTCCAGGTTGGCCGTCAGGTCGATCCTGCGCAGCCCCACCGTCTTGAATGCCCAGTGGGTCAGCCCGCGTACCGCCTCGGTGGCGAACCCGCGGCCCCGGTAGAGGGGATGCACGCCGTAGCCGACCTCGGCGGTGCCGGCGGTCCACGACGTCTTGAACAGGCTGATGGCGCCCACGATGAGCCCGTCGGCGTCGGCCATGGCCAGGTGGACCCCCTGACCGGAGCGACGCAGCTCGTGCACGTCGTGCATGAGCCACCGGTGCACGCCCGAGCGCCTGGCCGGGGCGCCCGGCGGCAGGAACTGGACGCCGGACCCCACGATGGAGCTGACTCTGCGCGCGTCCTTGAGGCCGAATGGCCGCAGCGTAAGCCGTGCCGTGGCGATGCTCACGTCAGGATCGAACACGCTCGGCAGGCTACACACCCGCGATGTTTGCCCACGAAAGCGGGGGTAGGGGCGCACTGAGAGGAGTGAGGGAACTATGGAACGTGGGAGCGACAAGCACGGGCCCCGCCTGGACGACGAGCAGAAGCACGAGACCGAGGGCATGATGCGCGGTGGCGGCTCGACGCACGCCGAGGAGTGGAAGGAGCCCGAGGCCATGCCGGCGGCCGGTGAGGAGCCGCGGCAGTCGTACCCGCCCGGTCACGCCCCCGGCGTCCCCGAAGGCATGACGCAGCGCGACGTCGACGTCCGCAGCGACCTGGCCAAGTGGCTGAGCGACACCCACTGGCCGGCGGACAAGCGCCAGCTGCTGGAACGCGCCCACCGCCACGGTGCCCCGGACCCGGTGATCGACATGGTCGAGGCCCTCCCCGACCGCAGTTTCGTGAACATGGCCGACATCGCCAAGGCACTCGGCATCGGCGTGGAAAAGCGGAGGTGGTGACCGGTGCGGCTCGACTTCATCCGGCCCCTGTACGAGCGGCGCGGCCCGTACGCGTCCGTCTACCTGGGCGCGCTCACCGGGCCCGAGCGGGAGAGCCACTGGCGCGGCGTACGCGACCAGCTCGACCACCACGCCGACAAGGCGACCCTGGACGCCCTCCAGGAGGAGGCCCTGCGGGCCGCGGCCGGGCGGGCGCTGTTCGCCACGCACGGTGACGTGGTGCTGGCCGAGTCGCTCGCGCGGGCGCCGTCCGAGCTGGCCGTCTGGACCTCGCTGCCGCACGTCACCCCCATGCTGATGCAGCGCGGCGAGAACGTGCCGCACATCCGGGTCATCGTGGACCACGCGGGGGCCGAGGTCACCGTGTTCGGAGGCGGGTCGCCGCGCAAGGCCACCGTCGAGGCCGCCTCGTGGCCGCTGCAGAAGACCGCGCAGGGCGGCTGGTCGCAGAAGCGGTACGAGCGGGCCGTGGACGAGGCGTGGGAGAAGAACGCGGTCGCCGTGGCCCACGAGATCGACGAGCAGGTACGCCGCATCGGGGCGGAGCTGGTCCTGGTGGCGGGCGAGCCGAAGTCGCGCTCGTACCTGCTGCACCACCTCGGCACCAAGGCCGCCGACCGGGTGACGATGGTCGAGCACGGCAGCCGCGAGGACCACGGCCAGTTCGAGGTGGACGTGGAGCGGGCCCTCGACGACTGGCTCGACCGCCGGCGCGCCGAGCTGCTCGAACGGCACCAGGAGTCGTCGGGCCCGACCGGGATGGCCCGGGTCTCGCAGGCCCTGCGCGAGGGCCGGGTGCACGCGGTGCTCGTGCCCGGCGAGCTGCCGAAGCCGGTCTGGATCGGCGAGGGCGGCACGCAGTTGGCCACCGACCAGGGTGAGCTGCACCGCTGGGGGGTGGAGGAGCCGATCCAGGAGCGCTCGGACTCCGCGCTGGCCAGGGCGGCCGCGATGACGGACGCCGAGCTGTGGTTCACCGACGCGGTGCCGGACGTGGCGGCCGTGCTCAGGTACTGATGATCACTTCGAGGGTCCGGGGGCCGTGCACGCCCTCGACCCGGTTCAGCTCGATGTCGCTGGTGGCCGACGGGCCGCTGATCCAGGTGAGCGGGCGGGCCGGGTCGAGCCGGGCGACGGCCTCCGGGACGCCGGCCACGATCTGGTCGGCCCGCACCACGCACAGGTGGTAGTCGGGGACCAGCGTCTGCGCCCTCGTGCCCTGGCCGGGGCCGTGGTCGAGGACGATGGTGCCGGTCTCCGCGATGGCCACGGCGCAGTTCGTGACCACGCCGTCGGCCGTCCTGACGTCGCTCCACCCGCCGGCCCGGTCGAAGCCGTCGGGGACGATCATGCGGCGCTCGCCGAGGCATTCGTCGATCTTGCCCGGCACCTCTGCCGCCGGGATGACGTGCACGATCGCCCGGTAGTCGTCCACCCGCTCGGCGAACAGCTCGACCAGGGCCTCGCCCGGCCGCTCGGTGCGGTAGTGCCGGGGGATCTCCACGTCTTCCACGCCGGCGACGGCCTTGCCGATCCGGGCGAGGATCTCCTCACGCGCGCTCATTCCGCTCCCACCAGTCTCTGAAGGATTCTTCCGGAATTTCAGGAATGTCCCTGGTGTCGGTCCACGCCGACAGCGGGCCGGGCATGCGCTTGGGGACGAGCTTGCGCAGCCGGCCGGCCGCGCGCTGCGCCTTGGCCAGCCGGCGGTGGTCGTTGAATATCCAGCCGGCGACCTTCATGCCGGCCCGCTCGGCCGCCGCGTGCGGGGCCTTGGCCCGCAGGTCCACCAGGACCTCGGGGATGTCGATGGCCACCGGGCAGGCCTCGTAGCAGGCGCCGCAGAGGCTGGAGGCGAACGGCAGCGAGGCGTCCAGTTCGGAGGACATGCCCCTGAGCTGCGGGGTGAGGATCGCGCCGATCGGGCCGGGATAGACCGAGCCGTACGCGTGGCCGCCCGCGCGCTCGTACACGGGGCACACGTTCAGGCAGGCCGAGCAGCGGATGCAGCGCAGCGCCTGGCGGCCCACCTCGTCGGCGAGCACGTCGGTGCGGCCGTTGTCGAGCAGCACGAGGTGGAACTCCTGGCCCTCGACCGCGCCCGTCCACATGCTCGTGTACGGATTCATCCGCTCGCCCGTGGAGCTTCGCGGAAGGAGCTGGAGGAACACCTCCAGATCCCGCCAGGACGGCAGCAGTTTCTCGATCCCGACGACGCTGATCAGGGTCTCCGGGAGGGTCAGGCACATGCGGCCGTTGCCCTCCGACTCCAGCACCACCAGCGTGCCGGTCTCGGCCACCATGAAGTTGGCGCCGGAGATCGCGACCTTGCTCCTGAGGAAGCGTTCCCGCAGGTGGAGGCGGGCCGCCTCGGCCAGGGCCGGCGGGTCGTCGGTGAGGTCGGGCGACACGCCGGGCATCTTGTCGAGGAAGATCTCCCGGATCTCCGACCTGTTGCGATGGATGGCCGGGACCAGGATGTGGCTCGGGAAGTCGTCGCCGAGCTGGACGATCAGCTCGGCCAGGTCCGTCTCGTACGCGGTGATGCCCGCCGCGGCCAGCGCCTGGTTGAGCTCGATCTCCTGGGTGGCCATCGACTTGACCTTGACCACCTCGGTCTCGCCGGTGGCCTTGACCAGGTCCGTCACGATGCGGTTGGCCTCGGCGGCGTCCCTGGCCCAGTGCACGGTGCCGCCCGCCCGGGTCACCGCCGCCTCGAGCTGGAGCAGGTAGCGGTCGAGGTTGCGGAGGGTGTGGTCCTTGATCGCCTTGCCGGCCGCGCGGAGCTCCTGCCAGTCGGGCAGCTCGCCGACGACGCTCGCCCGCTTGCCGCGGATGGTGTGGGTGGCCTTGCGGAGGTTGAAGCGGAGCTGGGAGTTCTGTACGGCCTCTTTGGCGTTCTCCGGGAAACTTCCCGGCATGCCGAGGAACGTCGAGCTCATTGGGCCTCCTCCGTGGACGCGAGGATCTCGGCCAGGTGCATGGTCCTGACGCCGGTCTGCTGGCGGCTCAGGGTGCCGCCGATGTGCATCAGGCAGGAGTTGTCCGCCGCGCAGAGCACCTCGGCGCCCGTGCCCAGGACGTTGCGGGTCTTGTCGGCGCCCATCGCGGCGGAGACGGCCGGGTTCTTGACCGCGAAGGTGCCGCCGAAGCCGCAGCACTCCTCGGATCCCGGCAGCGGCACCAGCTCCAGGCCACGTACGTTCCGCAGCAGCCTGGTGGGCCGGTCGCCCAGGTGGAGGCCGCGGAGCGAGTGGCACGTCGGGTGATATGTCACCCGGTGCGGGAAATATGCGCCGACGTCATCGGTCTTCAGGACGTCGATCAGGAACTCGGACAGCTCATACACCTTCGGGACGACCTCCGCGATCGCCACCGCTCCCCTGCTGCCCGGCCTGGCCAGCTTCGGGTACTGCTCGCGCACCATGGCCGCGCACGAGCCCGACGGCGCGACGACCGCGTCGTATCCGGCGAACACCTCGGTGAAGTGCCGGGCCAGCCGCACGCCCTCCTCCCGGTAACCGGTGTTGACGTGCATCTGCCCGCAGCACGTCTGGGCGGCGGGGAAGTCCACGTCGCAGCCGAGCCTGCGCAGGAGCGACACGACGGCCTTGCCGGTGCCGGGGAAGAGCGTGTCGTTCACACACGTGATGAACAGGGCGACTCGCACGACTCTCCTTCCAAGGTATGGTCCGACCACAGTATGGTCAGACCATACCGAACCACACCACTTCCGGCCACCATCCATCCCGGCACCAGGAGGCTTCGTTGGACGGCACCGGCTGGCGCCCCGTCAAGCGAACGCGGACGTTCGAGGACGTTCTTGCCCAGATCGAGCGGCGCATCACCGAGGACGGCCTCACCGTCGGCGACCGGCTGCCCGCCGAACGGCAGCTCGCCGAGCAGCTCGGCGTCAGCCGCTCGTCGGTGCGCGAGGCGATGCGCGTGCTGGAGACGCTGGGCGTGGTCTCCTCGCAGGTGGGCCGGGGTCCGGACGCCGGAGCCGTGCTCACCTCGCGCCCGGACTCCGCCCTGACCGACCTGCTCCGGCTGCACCTCGGCCTGGCCAGCCTGGAGATGCGCGAGGTCATCGACGCCCGGCACATGATCGAGCAGTGGGCCGCCGCGCAGGCGGCCGCCACCGGGGCCGACACCTCCGCGCTGGCCGCCGCCCTGGACGGGATGGACGGGGCGAAGACGGCCGAGGAGTTCGTGGAGCACGACACGGCCTTCCACTGCGCGATCGCGGACGCGTCGGGCAACCGGCTCATCGCCGCCATCATGCGCTCGCTCCGCGACTCGATGCGGAGGTACTCGGTCGAAGCGGTGCAACGGCTGGGGGACACGTCGGTCCTGCGCGCGGACCACGTACGCATCCTGGAGGCCATCGAGCGGGGCGCTGCCGACGAGGCCGCCCAGGCCGTCTCGGAGCACCTGGCGCACGCGTACCCGTCGCTGTTCCGCTGATCCGTCAGCGGCTCACTCCCGCCGGTCCGCCTCCCGGCACGTGGCCCCCGAACACCCCGCCATCCCCGTCAACCGCTGGTCCAACCGCCCCACCAGCGCCGGATCGGCGTACTCGGCCAGGTTCCGCAGCTGGTACGGATCAGCGTGCAGATCGTAGAGCTGCCGCTCCCCCGTCTCGTAGCGCACATACGTGTACTGATCGGTCCGCAACGCCTGATAGGCGGGCACGGGCGTCTGAGCCGCCGACGACGGGTCGGCCGGCCGGCTGAACTCGATCAGCACCTGTTTTCGCCAGTCCCCCGGCGGGGTCCCCTTCAGCAGCGGCACCAGCGAGCGGCCCTCCGCGAACGGAGCCGCCGTGGCCCCGCCCAGCTCCGCGAACGTCGGTGCCAGGTCGATCGTGGCGCCCATCTGCGTGACCGCCGCGCCGACCTTGACGCCGGGGCCGCGGACGACGAGCGGGACCTTGATGGCCTCCTCGAACGGGGTGGTCTTGCCCTGCTTGAGGCGGTGGGTCCCGAGGTGGAAGCCGTTGTCGGAGGTGAAGAAGATGTAGGTGTTGTCGAGCTTGCCCGACTCCTGCAGGGCCCGGACCACCGAGCCGACGAGGTCGTCCACGCCGAGCATGGATCGCAGCCGGGTGCGGTAGCGCTCGTCGATCCCGGCGATGGCCGGCTCCGGGATCCTGGGCCTGGTGCGCAGCCAGAGCGGCTCGTCGCTGACGTCCTCCTGGTTGAACGAGGGCGTGCGCGGCGCCGTGGCCGTCGGGAAGGCGTCGAGGTGCCGGAGGGCGGGGTTGGCCGGGTTGTGCGGGCCGGTCGGGGCCAGGTAGAGGAAGAACGGCTCCTGCGATCCGGTGATGAAGTCGTGGGCCTTGCGGGCCAGCACGTCGGACAGGTAGTCCTGCTCGGACCAGCCGTAGTCGTACAGGCTGCCGTTCTCGTTGAGGCGGTAGCCGTACTCCTGGTAGAGCGCGCGGACCGGCACGTTCCACTCGTTCCAGCCGGGCGGCACGAACGACTCCTGGGCCGAGGCTCCCGGATAGTGGTTGAGGTATTTGCCCATCAGCGCCGTCCGGTAGCCGGCCTGCTGCATCCAGGTGCCGATCGTGGAACGTTCCAGATCCTGGGTGTGGAAGCGGTCGAAGCCGCCCTCGGGCGGGGTGTTGGTGAGCACGCCGTGGCTGTGCACGTGCTGGGAGCGCAGGATCGACGCCCTCGACGGGCAGCACCAGGAGTTCGTCACGAAGAAGCGGTCGAACGAGGTGCCCTGGCCGACGAGGTGCTGGGTGATGTTCGGGAAATTCGGCAGGGTGCCGCTCTCGAGATCGTCGGCCAGCACGAGGACGATGTTCGGCCGTGAGTCGCCCTCGGCGATCGTGGGCTCGGCCGCCGGCAGGAGAAGCAGCAGGCAGGCGAGTCGACAGAGCACTTTGAGCACAGAGTCTGACTTCCCCGGAAGATCCCATTGACACCAGGATCGAGCTCGACCGTAATAGAACTTAATTCCGGAGGTGTCCTATGAAGCTCGGCCTGAACCTCGGCTACTGGCAGCGCAACGCCGACGACGCGACGGAGTCGGTGCTGGCGGCCGAACGGCTCGGCTACGACTCGGTGTGGACCGCCGAGGCGTACGGCAGCGACGTCTTCACGCCGCTCGCCTGGTACGGCGCGCGTACGACCCGCATCAAGCTGGGCACCTCGATCGCCCAGATCTCGGCCCGGCCCCCGGTCACGACGGCGATGACCGCCATGACGCTCGACCACCTCACCGGCGGCCGGCTGCTGCTCGGCGTGGGCGCCTCCGGGCCGCAGGTCGTGGAGGGCTGGTACGGCCAGCCGTTCGCCCGCCCGCTGGCCAGGACGCGCGAGTACGTCGAGATCATGCGCAAGGTGTGGCGCCGCGAGGAGCCGGTGACCAGCGACGGCCCGCACTACCCGCTGCCCCTGGCCGGCGGGCTGGGCAAACCGCTCAAGCTCATCACCCATCCGCTCAGGCCGGACATCCCCGTCTACCTCGGGGCGGAGGGCCCCAAGAACGTCGCCCTCGCGGCGGAGATCGGGCAGGGGTGGCTGCCGCTGTTCGCCTTCCCCGAGAAGATCGAGGAGATGTACGGCGAGGCGCTGTCGGGGGCCGCTCCAGGCTTCGACGTGGCCGCCATGGTGATGGTGATGATCTCCGACAACGTCCGGGCCGCGCTGGACGGCGTGAAGATGATGCTCACGCTGTACATCGGCGGCATGGGCGCCAAGCAGCGCAACTTCCACGCCGACATCATCGGCCGGATGGGCTATGCCGAGGCCGCCGAGCACATCCAGTCGCTCTACCTGGCGGGGCGCAAGGACGAGGCGTTCCGGGCGATCCCGGACGAGCTGGCCGACGGCATCTCGCTCGTCGGCCCGCCCGGCCGGATCAAGGAGCGCCTCGACCTGTGGCACCGCAGCCCGGTCACGAGCCTGCTGGTCATGGGGCCGCGGGACGAGCCGACGCTGAAGCTCGTCCGCGACCTCGTGCTCGACGGCTGATCGCAGAGGCGACGCCGGGCGCGGGCCGGGCGCCCGGCTCGTACCGGGTGGCTAGTCCGGGCGCGGGGCCGGGTCGGCGGTGACCGAGCGCAGGAGCGGGCGGCTCAGCGCGCCCGCTCCGATCACGCCGGCGAAGCCCACGACGACGCAGCCCACCAGGGTCGTCACGCCGATCACGTTGATGCCGCCGATCATGAACGGCATCGCGCAGAACGCCCCGACCAGGATCGCCCCGCCGCCCATCACCGTCAGCGGGATGAGCGTCTCGGCCCGGCGGGCCCGGTCGAGCACCTCCAGCGGCGTGCCGGCCAGCCGCAGCAGCCCGTACGCCTGCCGCCGGTCCAGCACCGACGACATGGCGGTGATCCCCGAGCTGGCGATGGCCACCAGGAACGACACCGACAGCACCACGATGGTGCCCACGCGGACGTCGGCGAGGATCTGGGTGCCGAAGCGCTGGTCGTCGGTCTCCGTGGTGGGCGTGCGGCCGGGGACGAGCCCGGAGAGCGCGGTGCGGGCCCGGTCCAGCGTGGCCGCGTCGGCGGCGCTGCCCAGGGACGCGACGACGACGTTCTTGACGGGCCGCACGGTGGCCGTCACCCCCGCCTCGCGCAGCCGCTCGCGGGCCCGGCCGGTCAGCTCCGCCGCCTGCCCGGCGGGCGCGGTGACGCGGAGCTGGGGCGGCCCGGCCGCCTGGTCGTCGAACGCCGCCGGGCTGAGCAGGCCCAGGAAGCCCGCCACGAAGCCGGTCAGCGCCACACCGCTCACCGTCCGCCAGGCCGAGCGGGGGTCGTCCACGAGCCGGCGGCCGGCGAGCAGCCGGGCGGGGCCGCGCGCGCTGCCGGCCGTGATCCGGCCGATCATGCCGACCACCCACGGGCCGGCCAGGTTGACGCACAGGAACGCGAGAGCGAGCGCCACCGCGACGATCGCCACGCTGGTGCCCCTGGTCAGCAGCGGGAACGCGGCCAGCACCGCCAGCAGGGCGAGCACCCGTACGAACCGCATGGCGGGCGGCGTCTCCCGCTTGGCCACGCCGAGCGGGCTCACCACGACCCGCCGCAGCCCGGCCACCGCCGACAGCCCCACCAGCAGCGGCACCGCGACCAGCACGGCGGCCAGGATCAGCGGGTCCGGGAACAGGTCCGAGACGAACCACGGCCCGCCCTGCATCCTGATCCCGGCCAGCAGCGGCACGGCCAGGGCGAAGGCGACGGCACCCGTGAGCGCGCCGGCCAGCGCGACGATCACCGCCTCGGTCACGGTCATGGTCACGACCTGGCCGGGCGTCGCCCCGACCAGCCGCAGCGCGGCCAGCCGCTGGTCGCGCCGGGCCACCGTGAGCCGGGCCGCCGCGCCCCCGAAGACCAGCAGCGGCACCACCATGAGCACGCTGGCGATGAGCGAGAGCATCCGGTACGCCTCGGCGTCCTCACTCGGCTTCCCGGCCAGGCTCGCGACCTTGGCGGGCGGCTTGGCGACGATCCAGTCGTCGCTGCGGGCGGCGGTCATCGCCGGGGCGCCGGGCTCGTGACCGACGACCGCGACCAGCTCGCCGGGGTGGACGAGCGCCTCGTCGCCGAGCACGCCCTCGGGATCGGGATAGCGGTCGGCGAGCTCGGCCGCGGGCAGCTCCCTGGCCAGCTCGGCCAGGGCCGGCGACAGCCACACCTCGCCCGGCGCCGGGAAGCGGGGCAGGCCGGGCGGCGGGGCGGGGGCCTTGCCGAGCGCGGCCAGGTCGATGACGGTGATCGCCTGGTCGCGGACGAAGTCGTAGCGGGACGCCTCGACGGCGACCGCGCCGGAGGAGACCGGGACCGGGTTGCGCCAGGCGCCGCGCTCGGCCCTGGCCTGGAAGGCGGAGTTCGCGGCCACCGCGAACAGCAGCAGCGCCGTGGCCACCGCGACGGCCCCCAGCGTGAGCCAGGTGCCGAGCATCCCCCTGCGGCCGCCGCCCTTGAGCAGGCGCCAGGTGAGGTCGAGGTTCACGCGCGCACCCCGCTCGCGCCCGCCAGGATCCGGCCGTCGCGGACCTCGACCATGCGGTCGCACCAGGCGGCCACGTTCGGGTCGTGGGTGACGACGATCAGGCAGGCGCCGTTGTGCTTGGTCGCCTCCACCAGCAGCCGCATCGTCTCCTGCCCGGTCTGCTGGTCGAGCGCGCCCGTGGGCTCGTCGGCGAAGACCACGGCCGGCTTGCTCACCAGCGCCCTGGCGATGGCCACCCGCTGCGCCTGGCCGCCGGACAGCTCGCCCGGCCGCCTGGTCTCCATGGAGTGCAGGCCGAGGGGCGCGAACCACTCGCGCGCCTGGCGTACCGCCTGGGCCCTCGGCACCCCGCCCAGCATGAGCGGGAGCGCCACGTTCTCCTCCGCGGGCAGCTCCGGCAGGAGCTGGCCGAACTGGAAGACGAAGCCGAAGCGGGTGCGCCGAAGCGCGCTGCGCTGCCGCTCGCCCATGGCGTCGATGCGCTGCCCGAGCAGGTGCACCTCGCCCCCGTCTGGCTTCATGATCCCGGCCAGGCAGTGGAGCAGGGTCGACTTGCCGGAACCGCTCGGCCCCATGATCGCCACGGCTTCACCGGCCCGTATCGCGATGTCCACGCCGCCGAGGGCGACCGTCTGCCCGAACCGCTTGGCCAGGGCCCGTCCAACAAGCACGTCGTTCATGGCGTCCAGCCTGCCGGGAGCGGGGTGGCGGGAGGATCGGCCGTGCGTCCATAACCGCCTCGGCCGAACGGCTGATCCTTAGAGTTGGGGTGTGACTATTCGGGTTCTCATCGCTGACGACCAGCAACTGGTACGCACCGGCTTCCAGATGATTTTGGATGCCCAACCGGACATGGAGGTCGTGGCCGCGGTCGCGGACGGGGCGGAGGCCGTGGCGGAGGCCAGGCGGCTGCGGCCGGACGTGTGCCTGCTCGACATCAGGATGCCCAAGCTCGACGGGCTGGAGGTGACCCGCGCGCTGGCGGGCCCCGGCGTGGAGAACCCGCTGCGGGTGGTCATCGTCACCACGTTCGACCTGGACGAGTACGTCTACGGAGCCCTGCGCTCCGGCGCCACCGGCTTCCTGCTCAAGGACAGCGGGCCCACGCTGCTGATCGAGGCGGTCCGGGCGGCCGCGGCGGGTGACGCGCTGGTGTCGCCGTCGGTGACCGTGCGGCTGCTGCAACACCTGGCCCAGCCCCGCCGGACGATGCTCCCGGTGAACGAGCCGCTGACCGATCGCGAGCTGGACGTCGTACGGCTGGTGGCCAGGGGGCGGACGAACCAGGAGGTGGCCGCGGAGCTGTTCGTGTCGCTTTCCACCGTGAAGACACATCTCGGCAGCATCTTCGCCAAGCTCGGTGTCCGTAATCGGGTTGGAATCGCAGCTTGGGCGTGGGAATCCGGCGTGGTGAGCTGATTAACAGCGGGGCTCCCGGGATACAAGTGAATCAGAACCTCAGCGCATGGCCCGGGGGGAGAACAACGTGCGCTACACCCAGGCATCGCCTAACAGAGCCGCCTCTGCCGTATATGTGACACTCACTGCTCAGGTCCTCTCCCTCGGCGCTTTGGTGATCTTCGAACAGGCCCGCGGCCGCGAACTCGCCGCCCAGCTCGCCGCGTTCGGCGGCCGTCCCGAGGGGGCGGACGCGGAAGCGGTGGTGGGGGCGGTGACGACGTTCGCGGTGCTGATGATGCTGGTGGCGGGCACCTCGATCGCGGCCGCGGCCGCCTACGTGACCTGGCTCGTGCGGGCCAGGCAGGCCAACGACCGCTCGGCCGCGACGGGTCCGGTGGCGGCCGCCTGGCTGCTGCCCGGCGTCAACCTGATCGCCCCGGTGGTGCTGGTCGACGAGGTGTGGCGGGGCACCCGGCCGCCGGCGGGCCGCCGCGGGCGATGGCTGGCGCTGGTGTCGGGGTGGTGGCTGAGCTGGCTGGCCGCGCTGGCGCTGGTGACGATCCGGCTGCCGCTGGGCGCCTCGGCGGGCGACCTGACGGGGGTGGGGATGCCGGAACTGGCCTGCGCGGGGCTGGCGGCCGTGCTGTGCGCGGCGACGGTGCGCGAGCTGAGCCGGCTGCAGCGGGCGGCCCTCTGCGCCAAGAGCCCCGAGCCCGGCACCGTGCGCGCCTTCTCGCCGTCCGCCACGATCGAGGGCCTGGCGACCGACCCCCGCTGACCGGCGGCGGCACGGCGGCCGCTCCCACGAGGGAGCGGATCAGGCCGCCGTCGGGCCCGAGCTGCCCGGGCTGGCGTGCCAGAGCCGCCTGGGCGGGTTGGCCGCGATGGCCGGGCCGAGGTCGGAGTAGGGCGAGAGGCGGAAGCCGTTGGCGTACTCGATCTTGCGGCCGCCCACCCCGGCCAGCTCCTCCGGGGCCCGGTCGATGACGGCGCGGACCGCCTCGATGCCCTGGGAGCGCCGGAGCGCGTCCAGGTCGGCCAGGTTCCAGCAGTCCACCGCTCGCATCGACACCGCCCGTGTCCCCGTGCGCCGGACCACCCCCCTGGCCAGCACGAGCCACGAGCCGAACACGATCGACGCGCACCGCCCCTGCACCGACTCGAAGAACGTCAGGTCGATCGGCCCCGTCGAGTCGTCGAGCGTGGTGAAGATGACCCGCTGGCCCGAGCGCACGGCCGGCGTCTGGGTCGCCACCTTGACCCCGGCGACCAGGATCTCCGCCCCGTTGCGCTGGGCGAGCAGATCCCTGGAACGTACCACCCCGAGCGCGTCGAGCAGCTCGTCGTGGAAGCTGATGACGTGCCGGCTGACGTCGATGCCGAGGATCTCCAGCTCGGCCTCGACCATCTCCGTCTCCGTCATCTCGGGCAGCTCCCCCGGCGGCAGGTGCTCGCCGAACCCCAGCGGCAGCTGGACCGCCGGAGGAGCCGCGTTCTGGGCGGACGACAGGTCCATGTGCGAGCTGTAGCGCCGGGACTTGCGCGGGCCCGCCTGCACGCCGATCGCCGAGGTCCGGTCGAGCACGCCCACCTGGGCGATCAGGTCACGGCGGGTCAGCTCGCCGGGACGCCAGCGGGGCCCGCCCGGGTGCAGGTCGTGCAGCGCGTCCAGGCCGCCGACCTGGACGATCCGCTCGATCGTGGGCCGCGAGGGCCGGGCGCGGTCCCAGAAGTCGGCCAGCGACGTGTACGGCTGCCCGGCCACCATGCGCTCGACCTCCGCCTCGCTCACCCCCTTGATCGCCGAGAACGGCACCCGCAGCGCGTACCCCTTGCCGATCTCCCCGACCTTGAACTCCCGGCGCGCCCGCGCGCCCTCCAGCGCGGCCGGCCGCACCCGCACCTGGACGCGCGGCCCGAGCCGCTCCACCCGCCAGTCCTTGCCCGACTTGTTGACGTCGAGCGGCAGGATCTTCACCCCGCACTGCCGGGCCTCGTCGATGATGACCCGCGGCGGGTACATGCCGGGCTCGTGCGTGAGCACCCCGGCGAAGAACGCCGCCGCGTGGTGCCGCTTGAGCCAGGCCGACTGGTAGGTGGGCAGCGCGAACGCCGCCGCGTGCGCCTTGCAGAACCCGAACGCCCCGAACGCGTCCAGCACCTTCCAGGCCCGCTCCACGGCCGCCTCGTCGAACCCGTTGGCCTTGGCCAGGGGGACGAACGCCCGGCGCACCCGTGCGCGCCCCTCCGGCGTGTCCAGCGTCCGCCGCAGCGTCTCGGCGTACGACAGGTCGCGCCCGGTCATCACCGAGATGATCTTCAGCACCTGCTCGTGGAACACCACGACCCCGTGCGTCTCGTTCAGCGCCTCCCGCAGTCTCTCGTGCGGGTAGTACGGCTGCCGCCACCCGTGCCTGGCCTCCAGGTAGGGGGTGACCATGTCGGAGTTGACCGGCCCCGGCCTGAACAGCGAGATGTCCACGATCAGGTCGTGCATCCTGCGCGGCTCCAGCTTGGCCACCAGCTCGCGCTGGCCCGGCGACTCGATCTGGAAGCAGCCGAGGGTGCGCGAGGCGCAGATCATGTCGTAGGTCTCCTGGTCGTCGTGCGGGACGTATTGCACCTCGGGGTCGTCTCCGTGCTGGGTGTCCAGCTCGACCACGACGTCGTCCACCCGCTTGATCTCGGCCAGCGTGTACGCCATGGCCGACTGCATCCGCACGCCCAGCACGTCGAGCTTGAGCAGCCCGGCCTCCTCCACGTCGTCCTTGTCGAACTGCGACATCGGGAACTCCAGCAGGCTGCGCTCCACCGGCGTCCGGTCCCGCAGCGCCGAGTTGCCGATCAGCACGCCGCACGGGTGCAGCGCGATGTGCCTGGGCAGCCCGTCGAGCTTCTCCGCCAGCCGGAACACCCGGTCGAGCCCCGCCTCGCCGAGCCGGCTCTCGCGCAGCTCGGGCAGATCCTCCAGGGACGCGGTGATCTGCCTGGCCCTGATGTGCGGGAACGCCTTCGCGATCGCGTCGATCTCGTGCGGCGGCAGGCCCATCGCCCCGGCCACGTCGCGGATGGCGCTGCGCGCCCGGTAGGTCTCCATCATGGACACGCAGGCCACGCGGGACTCGCCGTAACGGTCGAAGATGGCCTGGTAGCAGTCGAGCCGGCGGGCCGACTCGACGTCCACGTCGATGTCGGGCAGCCCGATGCGGCCCTCGGACAGGAAGCGCTCCATGAGCAGGCCGTGGTCGATCGGGTTCACCTCGCCGATGCCGATGAGGTAGTTGACCAGGCTGCCGGCGCCCGAGCCGCGGATGGCGCAGCGGATGCCCATGCCGCGGATCATGTCCGTGATGCCGGCCACGGCGATGAAATATCCGGATAGGCGCTTGCGCTCGATGATGGCCAGCTCGTCCCGGAGGCGCTCCTTGGCGTCGGCGGAGCGGTCGAGGCCGCGCCTGATCAGCCCGTCCTCGACCCGGTGGCGCAGCAGCGGCACCGGGTCGCGGCCGATCTCCGGCAGGTGCAGGGCGGGCGGGTCGTTGCGCAGCGCGAGCAGGTCGAGCGGATCCATCGAGCACGCCTCGGCCAGCCGCCTGGTGGTGAACAGCAGCCGGGCCACCCGCTCCTGGTCGCCGGCGCACACCTTGGCCGCCACCTGCCGCATCTCCTTGGTGCTCTTGAGGTAGGCATGGGAGGTGGTGCGCTCCAGGTGGCGCGGGTGCAGCGGGACGAGCTGGCGGGCCGCGTCGAGCACGTCGCCCACCTGGTGGTCGGCCGGGTCGAGATAGCGCACCGCGTTGGTCAGGATCGCGGGCACGCCCATGGACTCGGCCAGGCCGAGCATGCGCACGGCCGTGGTGGCGTCGCGGAAACCGTACTGGTCGACCAGCTCGATCACCACGCCGGGCACCGCGGCGCGCCACAGGCCCAGCAGCGTCCTGGCGTGCTCGTCGCGCCGCTCGGCCACCGCGCGGCCCACGTCGGACCTGGGGCCGAGCAGCACCACGAGCCCGTCCTCGGCGCCGAACCCGTGGTCGCCGCCGGGTCCGCCGGCCCATTCGGCGACCAGCTCGCGGGTCACCTTGGGCGCGCCCCGCTCGCCCGCGTGGTGGGCGGCCGTGACCAGGCGGCACAGGCGGGACCAGCCCTTGGCGCGGGCCAGCACCGTGACGCGGTCCTCGGCGTTCGGGCCGGTCCTGGGGCGCGGCGGGCGGACGCCCGGCACCGGGGTGAAGGCGGAGGCGTGGACGTCGAGCGCCAGGTTCACGCCGAGCACCGGGGCGACGCCGGCCTCCGCGCACGCCTGGGCGTGCTTGATCGCGCCGTAGAGGCCGTCGCGGTCGG
Organism: Nonomuraea sp. KM90; assembly: GCF_052246675.1. NCBI lineage: Bacteria > Bacillati > Actinomycetota > Actinomycetes > Streptosporangiales > Streptosporangiaceae > Nonomuraea > Nonomuraea sp. KM90. The sequence goes on from NZ_JBQQCB010000020.1 coordinate 116,443, forward strand.
TCAGCGCCAGGATGTCCATCCCGTGCTCCACCGCCCGGCTCACCAGCGCTCGCGGGAAGGCGGTGCCGTAGCGCATGGAGTAGGCGGAGCTCACGTCGAGGTGCGGGAACGGGGGCGCCATCAGTCCCACGCCCTCAGCAGCAGCCAGCCGTTGCTGGCGGTGTCGTAGCGCAGCTCGTAGGAGCCCACCTCCCGGCCCGGGCTGGCCTCCACCCGCCAGAACTGGCGCTCGCCGGGATCGCCCTCACCGGTCTTCCACCACTCGCGCGCGACCACCCATTGATCGAGGACGCGGCGGACGAGATAGAGCCGATCCCGCCAGACGAACTGGGTCGGCTCCCCGTCCCGGGTCCACACCTCTATCGGATCGCCATAGAGTCTGCTCAAGACGCTTCTCCCCGCGGCTCTTGTCCGTATGCTGAGCCACCCGGGGGAAGACGGGCGCTTATGACTCGAACATATGTTCTCAGCGCTCGAAACGCAAGTCGCCCGCCTGCCGCACGAGAGGGTTGGCGCCGATCGAGTTGCGGATGCTGAAGGCCACGCTGCCCGCCCGGTAACGGTCGTCCGACGACTCCACGGGGCGGCCCTCGTGGGTCGTCGTGGTCCGGCGCTGGCGCAGGAGCGGGCTGCCGCGGCGCACGCCCAGCAGGCGGGCGTCCTGGGCCCCGGCGGGCACCGCGTCGATGAGGTGCTCGCCGTAGGCGAACACCAGGCCGACGGACTCGTACAACGCCTCGGTGACCGACTCGCAGTCGGCGGGGAGCCGCTCGACGGCGGCGGCCACCCACCCGGCGTAGACGGTGCGCTCCACGAGGACCGGCTCGCCCTCCAGCGAGCGCAGGCGCAGCACCTCCAGCACCTCCTCCGAGGCGAGCCTGGCCGGCTCCGCGCCGCTCGCCGGCCGGCGGCGCTGGGCGATCACCTGGCCGCCGAAGCGGTAGCCGTTCGCGCGGGCCCACTGGGCGAAGCTGTGCAGCTCGGCGAAGCTCTGGCTGCGCGCGTTGCCGAGCACGATGCGCCTGGCGCCCTGGCGGGAGCCGACCAGGCCCTCGGCGGCCAGCACGGCCACCGCCTGGCGTACGGTGCCGCGAGCCGCGCCGTACCGCTCGGCCAGCTCCGCCTCGCTGGGGAGCTGGGAACCGACCGGATGAACGCCGGAGAGGATCTCGTCCCGCAGCTCATCAGCGATCCGTTCATAGCGCGAAACCATCACCGACCATCCCTATTCACGAAAGAGCAATGTTTATGGGACTTACTGGTGCTCGCTTGTTTGTACAAGTTCCCCTACGTTCGTGCCACACCCCCTGGAAATTGGAGGCGTCGTGCTCACATCTCGCGCCCGTGCGACCGGCGTGGTCGCAGTCCTTACCGTAGTCACCGCGGCGTGCGGCGCCGCTCCCGGCACCCAGCAGACCACCCAGGCCTCGCAAGGCGGTGTGAACGCCGCCACCGCCACCTCCGCCGCCGATTTCGGCGGATTCGACAAGCTCGTCGAGGCGGCCAAGAAGGAGGGCAACCTGCACGTCATCGCCCTCCCGCCGGACTGGGCCAACTATGGCGAGATCATCGAGAAGTTCCAGGCCAAGTACGGCATCAAGATCGAGAGCGAGACCCCCGACGCGGCCAGCGCCGACGAGATCAACGCCGTGAAGACCCGCAAGGGCCAGGACCGCGCCCCCGACGTGCTGGACCTGGGCCAGTCGTTCGCGATCAGCGGCGCCGCCGAAGGGCTGTTCGCGCCGTACAAGGTGCAGACCTTCGACAAGATCCCCGAGGGCCAGAAGGAGGCGACCGGGCTCTGGGTCAACGACTACGGCGGCTACGTGTCCATCGGCTGCGACGCCAAGCAGATCAAGGTCTGCCCGACGAGCTTCGCCGACCTGCTCAAGCCCGAGTACAAGGGCCAGGTCGCGATGAACGGCAACCCGACCAAGTCGGGCTCGGCCTTCGCCGGCGTGTACGCGGCCTCCATCGCCAGCGGCGGCTCCTTCGACGACATCCAGCCCGGCATCGACTTCTTCAAGAAGCTCAAGGAGGCCGGCAACTACAACCCGGTCGAGACCACGCCCGCGACCATCGAGAAGGGCGAGACCAAGATCAGCATCGACTGGGACTACAACAACGCCGCCTACGCGCCCCAGATGGCCGCCAAGGGCCTCGACTGGAAGGTGAACGTCCCCACCGACGGCAAGTACTTCCAGATGTACGCCCAGGCGATCAACAAGGACGCCCCGCACCCGGCCGCCGCCCGGCTCTGGCAGGAGTACCTCTACAGCGCCGAGGGCCAGAACCTCTTCCTCAAGGGCTTCGCCCGCCCCGTCCTGCTGCCCGCGATGACCACCGACGGCACCGTGGACCAGGCGCTGGCCGACAAGCTGCCCGCGGTCGAGGGCGAGCCCACGTTCCCGACGACCGAGCAGGTGGACGCGGCCAAGGCCAAGCTGGCCAGCGGCTGGGACGCCGCGATCTCGGGATGACCCGCTCCCGTTCGAGGGGCTGGCTCGGCGCGCTGCCGCTGCTGGCGTTCTTCGCGCTCGTGTTCGGCATCCCCGCCGTGGCGCTGGTGGCCGGAGCGTTCACGGCGCAGGGGCGGCCGAGCCTGTCCAACCTGTCACAGAGCCTGCAGGGCGGTTACCTCACCGCCATGGCCGGCAGCGTCAAGCTGTCGGCCGTGGTGGCGCTGCTGGGGGCCGTCCTGGGCACCTTCCTCGCCCACGCCGTCGTGACCTCGCGCAGCACGCTGCTGCGCGAGTCCGTGCTGACCGCGTCCGGCGTGCTGGCCAACTTCGGCGGGGTGCCGCTGGCGTTCTTCTGGATCGCCACGCTCGGCAACTCCGGCGTGATCAGCGGCCTGCTGGGGCTGCCCTCCGGCTCCCTGTACACGTTCTGGGGGCTGGTCGTCGTCTACCTGTACTTCTCGGTCCCGCTGATGGTGCTGGCCATGGCCCCGGCGCTGGACGGGCTGCGCCCGCAGTGGCGCGAGGCGGCGGCCAACAGCGGGGCCACCACCTGGCACTACTGGCGCTTCGTCGCGCTGCCGGTGCTGGCCCCGGCCATGCTGGGCGGGGTCGTGCTGCTGTTCGGCTCGTCCTTCTCCGCGTACGCGACCGCGAACGCCATGGTCGGCACCGTCGTCCCGCTCGTCACCCTGAAGATCGCCAGCGCGCTGACCGGCGACGTGCTGGTCGGCTACGAGAACATCGCGCTGGCGCTCAGCCTGGACATGATCGTGGTGGCCGGGCTGGTGATGGCGATCTACCTGCCGCTGCAGAGGAGGACCTCCCGATGGCTGCACTGACCGGTCTGGAGGGGGTCTCCGGCGCCGCTCCCCGTCGCCCGCCGCGAGCGTGGCGCGGCGCGGTGTTCCTGCTGGCCGCCGTCTACTTCCTGGTCCCCCTGTGCACCTCGCTCTGGTACACGATCTACACGCCGACCTCCGGGGTGTCGTTCTCGGCGTACGGCGAGCTGTTCACGGCCGAGGGCTTCGTCCGCTCGCTGTCGCTCTCCCTCGGGCTGGCCGTCGCCACGATCGCGCTGGTGCTGCTGCTGGCACTGCCCGCGATGCTGGCCGTGCGGCTGTTCGCGCCGCGGCTGCGGCCGGTCATGGAGGTGCTCTGCACCTTGCCGCTGGTCGTGCCGCCGATCACGTTCGTGGCCGGGATCGGCACGTCGCTGCGCAACGGGACCGAGGTGCTGGCGCCGACGCCGTTCTGGGCCACGCTGATCGCGGTGCAGGATCCGGCGTTCCCCGTGGTGCTGGTGCTGGCGTACGTGGTGCTGGTGCTGCCGTTCGTGTACCGGTCGCTGGACGCCGGGCTGCGCACGATGGACGTGCGGACGCTGGTGGAGGCGGCCCGCAACCTGGGGGCCTCCTGGCCGTACGTGCTGGTGCGGGTGATCGTGCCCAACCTGCGCTCGGCCCTGGCCAGCGCGTCGTTCCTGACGCTGGCCCTCGTGCTGGGCGAGTACACCGTGGCCAGCCTGCTCGGGTACGAGCCGTTCGCGGTGTGGATCGTGACCGTCTCGGGGTCCAAGGGGCAGCTGTCGGTCGCGGTGTCGATCCTCAGCCTGCTGCTCATCTGGCTGCTGCTGCTCGGAGTGTCCACCATCTTTGGCAAGGAGAAGGGGAAATGACCGCATCGGTGGAGTTCCGTGCCCTGCGGCGGGAGTTCGGGAAGACGGTCGCGCTGGACGGCCTCGACCTGATCGTCGCGCCCGGGGAGTTCGTCGCCCTGCTGGGCCCCTCGGGCTGCGGCAAGACGACGGCGCTGCGCTGCGTGGCCGGGTTCGAGCGGCCGGACTCGGGGGCGGTGCTGGTGGACGGCAAGGACGTCACGAACGTCCCGGCCAACAAGCGGGACGCGGGCATGGTCTTCCAGTCCTACTCCCTCTTCCCCAACCTGAACGCCCGCGACAACGTCGCCTTCGGCCTGCGCGTCCGCAAGGTGCCGGTGGCCACCAGGCGGGCGAAGGCGGACGAGCTGCTCGAACTCGTCGGCCTGCCCACGCACGCCGACCGCTACCCGCACCAGCTCTCCGGCGGCCAGCAGCAGCGCGTCGCGCTGGCCCGCGCGCTCGCCCTGGAGCCGAGCGTCCTGCTGCTGGACGAGCCGCTGTCGGCACTGGACGCCAAGGTACGCGTGACGCTGCGCGAGGAGATCCGCCGCATCCAGCTCGACCTGGGCATCACCACCATCTTCGTCACGCACGACCAGGAGGAGGCCCTGTCGATCGCCGACCGGGTGGCGGTGCTGCGGGACGGGCGGCTCGAACAGGTCGGTGCGCCCGCCGAGGTGTACGACCGTCCGGCCACGCCCTTCGTCGCCGAGTTCGTCGGCACCATGAACCACCTGGCCGGGCGGGTGTCCGGGGACCAGGTGACGGTGCTCGGCCAGCTCCTCCCGGTGGAGGGTCCCATTCTTGAGGATCCGTCCGTGGACGTGCTGATCCGTCCGGAGGCGGTGCAGGTCGTACCGTCCGAGGACGGGCCCGCCGAGGTGCTGGCCGCCTCGTTCCGCGGCTCCTCCGTCCGGCTCAGGCTGGCGGTGGAGGGCGGGGAGGTGCTCGCGGACGTGCCGGGACACGAGGCGATCCGGCTCGGGCCGGGCACACGCGTCACGGTGCGGCTGGTGGAGCGGCCCGTCCTGGTGGCCGCCCGCACGGTCACCGTCCCCGTGCCGGTCGTGCCCGCCGATGCGGTCTGACCTGCCCGAGGCCGTCCTGCTGGACCTGGACGGCACGCTGGTGGACACCGAGGGCCTCTGGTGGCAGGCGGTCGCCGCCGTCGCCGGATCCCTCGGCCGCCGCCTGTCCCCCGCCGACGCCCCGTACGTACACGGCCGCACGATCGAGGACGTGGCCGGCTTCCTCGGTGAGCCGGAGCTCACCGGACGGCTCACCGACGCCTTCGCCGACCGCGTCGTACGGGACCTGACGGTCATGCCGGGGGCGCGGCAGCTCCTGTCGGACCTGGCCGCCACCGCCATCCCCACCGCCCTGGTCAGCGCCTCTCCCCGGAGCATCGTGGAGCTGGCGCTGCCGCGGCTGGGGCACGCGTTCGACCTGGTGATCGCGAACGAGGACACGGAGCGGGGCAAGCCGTGGCCGGACCCGTACCTGGAGGCGGCCCGGCGGCTCGGCGCGACACCCTCACGCTGCGTGGCCGTCGAGGACAGCCCGACCGGGATCGCGGCGGCCACGGCGGCGGGGTGCCGGGTGCTGGTGGTGTCGCAGGAGAGCGGGCTGCCGTCGTTGGATCGCCTGCGCGGGTCCTTCCCGCCCTGATCGTTACCCTCGGTGTACGCGTGTCCGTGCGCGAGGCCTGCGGCGGGAAGGCTTGTGTCGGTAAGCTAGCGCGCCGTGAGCGGTGAAACCTCCCACATCGGGCGCTACAGGCTGCTTAGTGTGCTGGGGCGGGGCGGGATGGGCACGGTCCATCTGGCCGAGGATCCTGCTGGGCAACGGGTCGCCGTCAAGGTGATCAACCCGGAGCTCAGCCAGCACGAGCAGTTCCGCATGCGGTTCCGCAGGGAGGCGGACGCGGCGCAGCGGGTCCGCAGGTTCTGCACGGCCGCCGTGATCGAGGCCGCGCTCGACGGCGACCAGCTCTACGTCGTCACCGAATACGTGCCCGGCCCCAACCTCGACGAGGCCGTACTCCAGTCCGGGCCCCTGCGCGGGTCCAGCCTCGACGCGCTGGCCGTCAGCGTGGCCACCGCGCTCACCGCCATCCACGGGGCCGGGGTCGTGCACAGGGATCTCAAGCCGTCGAACGTGCTGCTGTCGCCCGTCGGCCCCCGGGTGATCGACTTCGGCATCGCGCGGGCTCTCGACACGCTCGGCGGCGTCACGAGCACCGGCGAGATCGTCGGCACGCCCCGCTACATGGCCCCCGAGGTGCTGCGGGGCGACCCGGTGTCCCCGGCCTGCGACGTGTTCTCGTGGGGCTGCCTGGTGGCGTTCGCGGCCAGCGGGCGGGCGCCGTTCGGCGGGGGCACGCTGCCGTCGATCGTCTACCAGGTGCTCAACACCGAGCCGAACCTCGACGCCGTCGAACCCGGCCTGCGCGAGCTGGTCGCCGCCGCCCTGCACAAGGACCCGGCCATGCGGCCCACCGCACAGCAGCTGCTCGACCACCTCGTCGGGCGGGAAGCGGCGCCGGAGCAGGCGGCCCGGACCGTCAGCGTGGCCTGGCAGCAGTCCACCCTCCCCTACACGCCCGCTCCGCCCGCGAAGCCGGGGCGAGGCAAGCTGTACACGGGTCTCGCGGGGGCCGCGGCCGTCCTGGTGGCAGGGGGCGTGACCGCGTGGGCCGTGCTGGCCCCCGGCGGACCGCCCGACGACCTGAGCGTCCTCTACCGGGAGGACTTCACGCAGACCACCGGCGGCTGGAACGGCGTGTACGACCCGGAGGAGACCACGAGCTACGGATACCGGACCGACGGGACCTACGGGCTGGACGTGGAGGAAGGGTACGAGGAGCGGTGGGCGAAGGCCCCTCTCCCCTTCCTGGTCACCACGCCGACGGCCACGCCCGGCCCGTCGGCCAGCCCCACGCCGATGTTGCCCTCGTCCGTCGTCGTCGCCGTCACCGCCGAGGTCAAGAGGTCCGTCGGCACCGGCGAATACGGCATTTACTGCCACAACTCCGATGACGACGACACCTACTACGAGTTCGGGCTGGACACGACCGGCAAGGCCCGGATCCGGCGCATCCTCGACGGGGCTGGGGGCACGCTGGCCGCCCCCGTACAGGTGGACGGCCTGCCGGGCGGCAAGACCCGGATCGTGGCGTCGTGCGAGCAGGCCGGGAGCACCGTGCGGCTGACGATGTGGGTGAACGACGAGCAGGTGCAGCAGGTGGAGGATCCGAACGGGATCGGCAACGGGACCCTCGGGTTGTTCGCGCGTACGCCGAAGGACGGCAAGTCGCTGCTGAAGACCACGTTCGACGACTTCGAACTGCGCGGCCAGAAGGAGCCCTGACAGCCCCGTCCGGGCCGCCGAGGGCTCCCGTCCTGGCGGTCAGGGGCTCCCGTCCGGGGCTGTCGAAGGCCCCCGTTCGGGGGCCTGTCGAGGCTTCCCGACCGGGCTGTCGAGGGCTCTCGTCCGCGCCGCCGATGGCTACAGGACTCCGGCGCGGGCCGCGGCCAGGGCCGCGTCGGCGGCGCGGTCGGCGTCGCGCTCGGTCACCGGCTCGTGCGCGACGAACAGCCGGTAGTAGACGGGCGCGACCGCCACCCTGATCACCTCCCTGACGTCCACGACGTCGGGCAGCTCACCCCGCTCGACCGCCCGCCGGACCACCTCCGCCGACTGCTCGTGCCGGGCCACGAAGAACTCGTGCAGCGCCCGCGCGGCGGCGGGATTCTGTACGGCGGCCGCCACGAACGCCGACGACACCGGCCCCAGCTCGGGATCGGCGAACCCGCTGCGTACGAGCTGGACGATGCCCCGCAGATCACCCTCGATCGAGCCGGTGTCCGGAATGGGCCACGGCTCGTCCCTGGCCAGCTCCAGCGCGTCGGAGATCAGCCCTTCGACACCGCCCCAGCGCCGGTAGACGGTCGTCTTGTGCACGCCCGACCGCTCGGCGACGCCCTCCACGGTCAGGCCCGGGTAGCCGCGCTCGACCAGCTCGGCGAGCGTGGCCTGGCGCACGGCGTCACGCACCCGCGCGCTTCGTCCTCCGGGGCGCTTGCTGGTCTCCAATTACTACTCCAGTTGCGTTAGCCGTCTCCGCATGGCATTCTAACGCTACAACAGTAGCGATTGGAGTTCCATCCTGATCCACCTCCGCGGGGTTTCCAAGTCATACGGCGAGCGGGCCGTCCTCACCGACGTGTCCATGTCCGTGGGGCCGGGCGAGCGCGCCGGCATCGTCGGCGAGAACGGCTCGGGCAAGTCCACGCTCCTGCGCCTGCTGGCGGGGGTCGAGCGGCCCGACGACGGCGAGGTGCGCGTGACCGGCGACCTCGGCTACCTCGGGCAGACTCTCGGGCTGCCGCCCGGCCACACGGTCCAGCAGGCCGTTGACGCCGCGCTGGCCGATCTGCGCGCCATGGAGCGCAGGATGCGCGAGCTGGAGTCGGCGCTCAGCGAGTCGGCGCCCACTGAGTCGGCGCCCACCGACGAGGCGATGGACGAATACGGGGAGCTGCTCACGGCGTACGAGCTGCGGGGCGGCTACGAGGCCGACGCGCGCGTGGACAAGGCGTTCCACGGCCTGGGGCTGGCCCACGTGGGCCGCGACCGGCGGCTGTCGAGCCTGTCGGGCGGGGAGCAGGCGCGGCTGGGCCTGGCGTGCGTGCTGGCCGCCGGGCCGCGCGTCCTGCTGCTCGACGAGCCGACCAACCACCTCGACGAGCCGGCGCTGGCCTGGCTCGAAGAGCGCCTGCGCGAGCACCGGGGCACGGTGGCCGTGGTCTCGCACGACCGCGTCTTCCTCGACCGGGTCGCCACGGCCGTCCTCGAGGTCGAGCACGGCACCGTGACCCGCTTCGGCGGCGGCTACCCGGGCTTCCTCGCGGCCAAGGCGGCGGCCAGGGCGCGCTGGGAGCAGGCGTACGCGGCGTGGCGCGAGGAGGTGCGGCAGGTGCGCGAATACGCGGCCACCACCGCGCACCGGGTGGCCGCGGGGCGGCTGATGCGCGACAACAACAAGATGGCCTACGACCGCAATGCCGGCCGGGTGCAGAGCTCGGTGGCGGGCCGCGTCCGCAACGCCCACGAACGGCTCCGCCGCCTGGAGTCCGACCCGGTCCCGCGCCCTCCTGACCCGCTACGCTTCCGCGGCACGTTCGGCACCGCCGCCCCGGCCGACCACCTCCCGGCCACCCCACCGCCCACGACCCAGTACGCCCCCAGGCGATCGGCCCCGGACACCACCACGGGATCGGCCCCGGACACCACCGACCAGCCCGCCCGCGGTGGGGCCGAGCAGACCGCCGGGGAGACGGGCGCGCAGGCGGCCGAGGAGACCGGCACGCGGGCGGCCCGAGGCGGGGCCGAGGAGGTCCGTGGCCGGGCCGAGGAGGCGGGTCCTCGCGTGCTCGTGGAGTTGCGCGACGTCCGGGTCGGTGACCGGCTGCGGGTCGAGGCGCTGACGATCAGGGCGGGCGACCGCTTGCTGGTTCGCGGGGTCAACGGCGCGGGCAAGTCCACGCTCCTGCGCACCCTGGCGGAGCGGGCCGAGGGCAGGGTGGGTTACCTGCCGCAGGAGGTGAGCTTCGATCCGGGCCAGAGCATGCTGGAAGCGTACGGCGTGGGTTATGCGGACGAGCGCAGGGCCGCGCTGCTGAGCACCGGGCTGTTCCGGCCGAACACCCTCGACCAGCGGGTGGGCACGCTGTCGGTCGGGCAGCAGCGCAGACTGGCCCTGGCCAGGCTGCTGGCCGGGGAACACGACCTGCTGCTGCTCGACGAGCCGACGAACCACCTGTCGCCGGTGCTGGCCGAGGAGCTGGAGCAGGCCCTCGACGCCTACCGGGGCGCGCTCGTCGTGGTGTCCCACGACCGCGCCCTCGTCCGACGCTTCCGTGGTACCGCGATCGAGGTGGAGAAGGGGCGCGTACGTTGACCCAGCCGCTGATCAAGCCCGCTACGCCCCTCACCGACCGAGACGCCGACCGGCCCGACCGGCCCCGACCGGCGCCAACCGGCGTCAACCGGCCAGGACTTCGGCAGCCGTGAGCAACCGGCCGCCACCGGCCAGGATTCCGGCCCGACAGCAACCGACGCCCACGGGTCGAGGGTCCGGCCGACAGCCACCGGCACTTGCAAGCAGGACGACCAAGCCTCTCGGGGGGAACATATGTTGACCATGATCAAAGACGGCGCGCCGTACGGCATCGCCACCGCGCCGGACGGGGCGCTGTGGTTCACGCTCGTCCACCAAGGGCGGGTGGGGAGGTTGGTGCCCGGTGAGGAGCCTGTCATCCACCAGCTCGACCCGGCCGACGGGTTGCCCACGGTGATCGCGCCCGGGCCCGACGGAGCCATGTGGTTCACCGAGTGTAAGGGTGGACGGGTCAGCCGCATCACCACTGACGGGCGGCGCACCGTACACGAGGTGAGCTCTCCGTACGGGATCGCGGCTGGGCCCGACGGGGCGATGTGGTTCACCGAGATGGAGCCCGGCAGGATCGGCCGGATCGGCGCCGACGGGGCGTTGACCGAGTTCGACGTGCCGGTGGAGGGTGGCCTGCCGTCGTTCATCACGGCGGGTCCCGACGACGCCCTCTGGTTCACCCTCAACCAGGGCAACGCCATCGGCCGCATCTCGTTGGCGGGCGAGGTGAGCGTTCATCCGCTTCCCACGGAGGGGGCCGCACCGGTGGGGATCGCGCTGGGCCCGGACCAGGCCCTGTGGTTCGTGGAGATCGGGGCGGGCCAGGTGGGGCGGATCGACACGTCCGGGGCCATCACCGAGCACCCGCTTCCCGACCGCGCCGCCCGTCCCCATGCGATCACCGCCGGTCCGGACGGCGCGCTCTGGTTCACGGAGTGGGCCGCCGACCGGATCGGCCGCATCACCACCGACGGGGTGATCGAGGAGTTGCCGCTTCCTGGGCTGCCGGGGGAAGGTGACGGCGGGCGGAAGGCCGAGCCGCACGGGCTGACCGTGGGGCCGGACCGTGCCGTATGGGTGGCCCTGGAAGCGGGCGCCCTGGCCCGGCTCGGCTGACCGGGCGGCCTGTCACGGGCGCACTCAGTAGAGCGGCCTGTCACCACCTCACCCGGCCGCACGGTCTGTCACGGCCTCGCCCGGCTGGGCGGTCTGGCGTGGTCTGCGGCGGACGGGGCGTCATGAGGCTTTCGGCGGCTCGGCCCGTCGCGGTTCTCAAGTGATGGGTGGAACGCCCGACCCGGGTGGCATCGTCTGGTGGTGGCGGAGTTGACTAGGGGCATGCATGCCATCATCGTCTCCGCCCAGGGCGGCCCCGAGGTTCTGGAATACGTCGAGCATCCCGATCCGACTCCCGGTGACGGGGAGATCGTGGTCGACGTCGCCGCCAGTGGCGTCAACTTCATCGACATCTACCACCGCTCCGGCGCGTACCCGCTCAACCTGCCCACCTCCATCGGCTCCGAGGGCGCGGGGACGGTGTCGGCGGTCGGGGCCGGGGTGCGGGACGTCTCGGTGGGAGACACCGTCGCGTGGGCCAACGTCCTCGGGAGCTACGCCGAGAAGGCCGTGATCCCGGCCGGCAGGGCGGTGCCGGTGCCGGAGGGGGTGTCCGCCGAGGTGGCGGCGGCGGCGATGTTGCAGGGCATGACGGCCCACTACCTGACCCACTCCACGCACGAGGTCAAGGAGGGCGACCAGGTTCTCGTCCACGCGGGCGCGGGCGGGATGGGGCAGCTGCTGATCCAGCTGGCCAAGCTCAAGGGCGCCAAGGTGTACGCCACGGTCTCCACCGGTGAGAAGGAGAAGCTGGCCCGGGAGGCGGGGGCCGACGAGGTGCTGGGGTACGACGGCTTCGCCGAGGCGCTGCGCGGCAAGATCGACGTGGTGTACGACGGCGTCGGCAAGGCCACGTTCGACGGCGGCCTGGAGGTGCTCCGCCCGCGCGGCCTCATGGCCCTGTACGGCGCCGCCAGCGGCCCGGTGCCCCCGTTCGACCCCCAGACGCTCAACAAGAAGGGCTCGCTCTTCCTCACCAGGCCCACGCTCATCCACTACATCGCCGAGCGCGAGGAGCTGCTGCAACGCGCCTCCGACCTGTTCGGCTGGATCGCGGCCGGGCAGCTCCGGATCAACGTCTCGCACCGCTACCCGCTGGCGGACGCGCGGCAGGCCCACGAGGACCTGGCGGCCCGTCGTACGACCGGAAAGCTGCTTCTCATACCCTGACGTTCATGGACATCGCAGGATCGATCTGGTCGTTCGCCGCCGTGGTCGCGCTGCTCACCCTGGCTCCCGGCCTCGACACGGCCCTCATCCTGCGAACGTCCCTCCTGGCCGGGCGGCGGCCCGCCTGGGGTGTGACGCTGGGCATCCAGGCGGGCACGCTGACCTGGGGCGTGCTCACCGCGGCCGGGCTGTCGGCGCTCCTGGCGGCCTCCGAGCTGGCCTACGACGTCCTGCGCTGGGCCGGGGCGGCCTATCTGGTGTGGATGGGCCTGCGCATGCTCATGACCAAGGCCGAGGCGCAGGACATGCCGGAGCGGCAGGAGGTCCGGTTCTGGAAGGGGTTCCGGCGCGGGCTGGTCACGAACCTGCTCAACCCCAAGGTGGGGGCCTTCTACGTGGCCATGCTGCCGAACTTCATCCCCCCGGAGGCGCCGCACGCGCTGATGGGGCTGGCGCTGGCCGGGGTGCACGTGGTGGAGGGGCTGGTGTGGAGCGCGGTGCTGATCGGGTTCGCGTCGCTGATGAGCGGGGTGCTGCGCTCGGCCCGGGTACGGCGGTTCCTCGATCGGCTGACCGGGGTCGTGATCGTCGGGTTCGGCGTACGCCTCGCGGTGAGCGACTGACGGACCGGCTGGCTTCAGCGGGCGAACCCGGCCGGCCAGCCGAGGAGACGGGCGCCGAGGACGGCTGTCTCCAGGGTGAAGCGCTGTGTCGGGTCGTCCGGGGAGAAGCCGGTCAGGCGGCGGATGCGTTCCAGCCGGTACGTCACCGCCCGCGGGCTCAGCCCCAGCCGCCGCGCGGCCGCCGTCTGGTTGCCGTGCGAGGCGAAGACGGCCTCCAGCGTCTCCAGCAGCGGCTCGTGCCCGCCCCGTGCCTCCAGCAGCGGGTTCAGGACGCTGGTCACGAGATCCTCGATGGCGTTCCTGTCGCGCAGCAGCACGGGGAAGACCAGCAGGTCGGCGGCCTTGACCACGTCGATCCGCAGGCCGAGCCCGTCGGCCAGCTCCAGGGCCTGCGCCGCCTCCCGGTACGACGCCACCACGCCGCCCGGCCCCCGCTGCGCCCGGCCCACGCCCACGCGCCAGCCGGGCGGGAAGCGGGCGCGTACGTGGTGGGTGAACTCCCCCACGGCGACGGGCAGCGTCGCCGGGGCCACGCACACCAGGAGCCCGTCGCGTACGGCCACGAGCACGTTGTGCGAGCCGAACCGGGCGATCAGGTCCCGCTCGATCCGGTCCTGGTCGCCGTCGCCCATGCCGCGGGCCACCGCCACCACGTACGACTCCGCCAGCCGCAGCCCGAAGTGCTCGGCCCGCTCGGCCAGCCGCTCGGCCCGCCCCTGGAGCAGGTCGTCCACGAACTCCCTGCGCGCGTCCTCCTCGCGGCGGAGGGCCGCGAGCTGCGCCTGCCCGTACCCCTCCATCAGCGCCGAGACCGCCTTGCGCAGCGCGGGCAGCACCGCGGGCAGCCCCTCACCGGCGGCGAGCGCGGCGTCCACGAGGGAGCGCAGCGGTACGCCCAGCTCGGCGGCCCTGGTGCCGGCGGCGCGGTAGGCGTCCATCGCCACCCGGTCCGGTAAGCGGCCCGTCGCCGCGTGGGCGGCCAGCCGCTCCCGATGCCCGGCCAGCAGGCCGGCGAGCAAGCCCGCCGGCAGGTCGGCGGGCAGGTCGGAGATCGCCATCAGACTCCTACGTCACGCCTGTCGAAGGCGAGCACCGCGGTGAGCGCGAGCACGGCCGTCGCCCCCGCCAGGACAAGATAGTCCCCCACCGGCAGCCCCTCGTAGAGCGGCCTGCCCTCGGTGTAGTAGTGGAACGGCGAGAGCCACTTCAGCCAGGCGATGGCGTCGATGTTCCGCCCGATCGTGACGACCACGTACCCGGCCACCGCCCACACCCCCACCACGGCCGAGGCGACCAGCCGACGTCCCGTGGCGGCGCCGACGGCCAGCGCCACGGTGCCGAACAGCAGCCCCAGCAGGAACACCCCGGTGTGCGCGGCCAGGATCCGGTCGAACGCCACCCCCATCTCCACCGACACGGTGATCGCCCACGTCAGGAGCAGGGTCACGAAGGCCACCGCGAGCAGCGACACCACCAGGGCCGCGAACCGCTCCAGCACCAGCCGCCGCCGGTCCACCGGCAGGGTGACGAGCAGCTCCAGCGTGCCGGTCTCCTCCGGCTGCGCGATCGCCCGGTTGGCCAGCAGCGTGCCGCACACGATGAACAGCATGGGGACGAAGATCTGGTAGACGACCGACTGGAGGTAACCGGGGCCGGAGACGAAGTCCGTCATGCCGCCCATGAGGTCGCGCAGCGGGCCGGGGAACTTGTCCGTCCCGACCTGGCCGTAGGTCTCGGGGTCCTGCTTGACGGTCGCGTACGCGCTCAGGTAGATCGCCATGAAGACGCTGATGCCGGCGGTCCACCAGATGAGCGCCCGCCGGTTGTCACGCAGACTCTTGGCGATCATCGTGCCGCTCCTCGCTGTAGTAGGTCAGGAAGATCTCCTCCAGGTCCGGCTCCGCGCTGACCAGGTGCACCACCGTGAACTTCGCCGCCGCCTTGACCAGCGCGTCCGGCCGGCCGTCGATCGTGCACCGCACGCTGGCGCCCTCCACCCGCAGGTCGCGGACGCCGGGCAGCCCCTCGAAGGCCGTGCGCGGCACGGGGGCGTCGAAGTGCAGCTCGATCCGGCGCACCGCCTTCTCGCGCAGCGCCGCCACGTCCTCGACGGCCACCAGGCGACCGTCGCGGACGATGCCGACCCGGTCGGAGACGACCTCCACCTCGGCGAGCACGTGCGAGGACATGAGCACGGTGCGCCCGGCCTTGCGCACCTCCCGCAGCAGGGCCAGGAACTCCTGCTGCACCAGCGGGTCGAGCCCGCCCGTGGGCTCGTCCAGGATGAGGAACTCCGGTTCGTGCATGAACGCCTGGATCAGCCCGACCTTCTGCCTGTTGCCCTTGGAGAGCTTGCGCATCTGCACCGACAGGTCGGCCTCGAACCGCTCCGCCAGCGCGTCGATGCGGGTATCCGGCACGCCGCCGCGTACCCTGCCGAGGAAGCGCAGGTAGTCCCTGGCCCGCTCGCGGCCCTCGAGTGCGAGCTCGCCGGGCAGGTAGCCGATCCTGGAGCGGATCGCGGGCTCGCGCGGGTCGGCGCCGAGCACCCGTACCGAGCCGCGGGTGGGCCTGATCACGTCGAGGAGGAGCCGGATCGTGGTGGTCTTGCCGGCGCCGTTCGGCCCGAGGTAGCCGAAGATCTCGCCCGGCTGGATCTCGAGCGTGAGATCCTCCAGGCCACGGCGTTTGCCGTAATACTTGGTCAGCCCTTCGGCCTGCACCACTGCTGTCATAACCGAATCGTCCCGCTCGCCGGGCCCGTGCGTCATCGGGCGGATCCGGCAGCTTGTTTCGCGCTTCGTTTCCGGGACACGGCAAGAACTTCCGGGAAAGGTCCAGAGGGGTGGTGCCGGGTGGAGACCGCGTTCGTGCTCGGTGGGGGCGGCGTGCTCGGCGCGCACGAGGTCGGCATGCTGCGCGCGCTCGACGAGGCAGGGATCCGGCCCGACCTGGTGGTGGGCACGTCCGTCGGGGCGCTGAACGGGGCGGTCATCGCCGCCGGTCCCGCCGAGGCGGTCGGCAGGCTGACGACCTTGTGGCGGTCCGATGTCGTACGTACGGCGTTCGCCGGTTCCTGGGTGTCCCGGCTGTCCACACTGGCCAGGACGCGCACCCATCTGCACCCGATCGGCCCGCTGCGGGAGGTTCTGAGCGAGACCGTGCGGGTTTCCCGGATCGAGGAGCTGGAGGTCCCGTTCCAGTGCGTGGCGGCCTCGGTCGAGCGGGCGGCGGCGCACTGGTTCACCGGCGGGCCGCTGGTGGAGGCGGTGCTGGCCTCGTGCGCGGTGCCCGGGCTGCTGCCGCCCGTCGTGATCGGCGGTGAACACTTCTTCGACGGCGGCCTGGTGCACAGCATCCCGATCGGGCGGGCGGTGCTGCTCGGGGCCAGGCGCGTGTACGTCCTGCACGTCGGCCGGATCGAGCGCCCGCTGGCGCCGCCCCGGCGGTTCTGGGAGGTGGGCATGGTGGCGTTCGAGATCGCCCGCCGGCACCGCTTCGCCGAGGACCTGGCCACGCTGCCGCCGGGGGTGGAGGTGCACGTGCTGCCGGCCGGGGTGACCGAGGCGCTCTCGCCGCTGCGCTATCGCGACGTGTCGCAGATCTCGGCCTGCATCGACCGCGCCTACCAGGCGTCTTCGCGCTATTTGCGGAGCAGGGGAGCATGATGAAAGTAAGTCCTTGAGGGAGGCCGCGTTGCTTCCACCGCGTATTCTGCGCCGGCTCGTCCTGGCTCCGCTGGTCATCGTGGTGACCGCGTTCATGCTGGTGACGCTGCCGTTCTGGCTCGTCGTCACGGCGGCGGCGTCCCTCCGGCTGCCACCGCCGCAGCGCAGGGGGCTGCGGTTCGTCTGGTTCGGGGTGGCGTGGCTGACGCTGGAGTCGGCGGTGCTGATCGCGTGCCTGTGGTTGTGGGTGGCGGGCGGAACCCGGCGCCAGGAGCGGCACTACGAGCTGGTCAGGTGGTTCCTGTCGAAGGTGTACGCGGCGGCGGTGCGGATCTTCCGGCTGGCCATGGACATCGAGGAGCCGGAGCCGACGGAGGAGGAGCGGGCGGCCCGGCTGGCCCGGCCGATCATCGTGCTGTCGCGGCACGCGGGTCCGGGCGACTCCTTCTTGCTGATCTATCACCTCCTGGCGCGCTACCGGCGGCGGCCCCGCATCGTCATGAAGGCCGCCCTCCAGTACGATCCCTCGCTCGACGTGATCATCAACCGGCTGCCGAACGCGTTCGTGCCGCGCAAGGCCGGGCACCGGCGCATCATCGACGAGATCCACCACCTGGCCGCGACCATGAACGACCGGGACGCCCTGGTGATCTTCCCCGAGGGCGGGAACTTCACCCCGCGCCGCCGCCGGCTGGCGATCAGGCGGCTGGAGGAGAAGGGGCTGGCCGAGGAGGCCGAGCGGGCGCGCGGCCTGGACCACCTGCTGCCGCCCCGCCCGAACGGCGCCATCACGGCCATCGAGGCGTGCCCGTCGGCGGACGTCATCTTCGTCGCGCACACCGGGCTCGACGACCTGATCACGCTGGGGGACGTCTGGCGCAAGCTGCCCTTCAGCGCGCACATCACCGCGAAGTGGTGGCGCGTCCCCGCCGACGAGGTGCCCCAGGCGCGGGAGGACCGGATCCGCTGGCTGTACGACCACTGGGAGCAGATAGACGCCTGGATCAGCGCGCAGCGCATGGCCAGGACCTGAGGCTCAGGCGCCCGGGGCCCGGATGCCGGGTGCTCAGGCGGCCGGGGCGCCCGGTGGGAGCGTCGGGAGGCCGTCGGGCGGGCCGTGCTCGATGAGGCGGAGCAGGGCGTCCGTGTCGAGGTGCCGCTCGACCAGGTCCCCGAGCGCGTCGAGCCGCTCCTCCCGCAGCCGGGCGAAGTCGGTGGCGGGATCGGGTACGAAGTCACGCCCCGCCCGCCCGGCCACGTCGGCCAGGAAGGCCCGCCGGAACCCGTCGTTCTCCAGGGCGCCGTGCCAGGTCGTGCCCCAGACGTTCCCGGCCCGGCAGCCGTCCAGGAACGGCTCGCCCCCTTCCACCGTCGCCATCCCGTGGTGGATCTCGTACGCCCGCACCGGCTCCCCGTACGCCGCCCCCTCGGGCCTGCCCAGCCGCTTCTCCCGCCCGAACTCGACCCGCACCGGCAACATGCCCAGCCCCTCGACCCGCCCGGCCCCCGACTCGACCTCGTCCACGATCTCCCGCCCCAGCATCTGGAACCCGCCACAAACACCCAGGACAGGCCCTCGACGCGCGCGGACGGCCGCCGCCAGGCCGGTCTCCCGCAGCCAGGCCAGGTCGCTGACCGTGGCCCGCGAGCCGGGCAGCACCACCAGGTCGGCGTCGTCCAGCTCCACCGGATCGCTCGCGAACCGCACCACCACGCCCGGCTCGGCGGCCAGCGCGTCGACGTCGGTGAAGTTCGAGATCCTGGGCAGCCGCACGACCGCCACCCGCAGGGTCTGCCTGCCGTACGGCGGGCGTACGGCGACGCGGCGGCCGTCGAGGGCCAGGGAGTCCTCGACGTCCAGCCAGAGCCCGTCGAGCCAGGGCAGCACGCCGTACACCTCCCGCCCGGTCAGCCGGCGCAGCATGTCGAGCCCGGGCTCCAGCAGCTCCTTCGCGCCGCGGAACTTGTTCACCACGAAGCCGGCGAGGTGGGACTGGTCGGCGGCGTCCAGGAGGCCCACCGTGCCGTAGAAGGCGGCGAACACCCCTCCCCTGTCGATGTCGCCGACCACGATGACGGGCAGGTTCGCGGCCGTGGCCAGGCCCATGTTGGCGATGTCGCCGCGGCGCAGGTTGATCTCGGCGGGGCTGCCCGCGCCCTCGCACACCACCACGTCGTACTGCTTCCTGAGCCGCCCGAGCGCCTCCAGCGCCGAGGTGCGCAGCAGGTCCTTCAGCGCGCCGTACTCCATGGCGTCCACGTCGGCCACCGGGCGGCCCATGAGCACGACCTGGCTGCGGCGGTCGCTGCCCGGCTTGAGGAGGACCGGGTTCATGTCGGCGACGGGTTCGAGGCCGGCGGCCTGCGCCTGCATGGCCTGGGCCCGGCCGATCTCGGCGCCGTCGGCGGTGACGTACGAGTTGAGCGACATGTTCTGCGCCTTGAACGGCGCGACCCGGACCCCCTGTCGGGCCAGCCAGCGGCAGATCCCGGCCGTGACCACGCTCTTGCCCGCGTCTGACGTGGTCCCCGCGACCAGCAGTGCCCCCTTGACCATGCGATCACCGTACCGGAGGGGTGAGTCACGAAATTTCGCGGTAATCACCCATTTACGAACGCTGTGACTTCTGCCACTCTGGCTAGAACATTGCCCTAGAACTCAATTCTAGATTTCCCTACGGAAAGGGTGGGCATGGTCGGGACGTTCGGTTCGCCGCGTACAGGCACCATCGACGCGCAGTCCCGCGCGCCATTCGGCTGGGCACCCCTCGTGGTGCTCTTCATCGTCGGACTAGTGGACCGGATCGAGCACAACCTCCTATCAGGCGTGCTCCCGCTCATACAGAAGGAATGGGGCTTCAGCGACACCGCCGCCGGCTCCATCCCGACGGCCGCCGCCCTGGCCGCGGCCATCGTCTCCTTGCCCGCCGGATACCTGGCGGACCGCTTCAGCCGCACACGGATCATCGCGGTGGTCGTCTTCATCTGGGCGATCGCCACGCTGGGCTCCGGCCTGGCCACCGGCTTCGCGCTGTTCTACCTGATGCGCGTGGTGCTGGCGGCGGCCGAGAACATCGACAACCCGGCCGCGGGCAGCCTGCTCGCCGACTACTACCCGCCCGCCAGCCGGGCCAAGGCGTACGGGCTCACGCGCGTGACCACGTACCTGGGCGGCGTCGGCACCCTGCTCGGCGGCGTGCTGGCCCAGGCGTACGGGTGGCGCTCGGCGTTCCTCATCATGGTGATCCCCGGCCTGCTCACGGCGGTGCTCGTCTGGTTCCTGCGCGAGCCGCGGCGCGGGGAGCTGGACCGGCTGGTGGCCACCGGCGAGGCCGAGGTCAAGCCGGAGGCCGCGCCCAAGCCGCCCTTCTGGGCGCAGTTCCGCCAAGTGATCGTCATCCCGACGCTGGTCTTCGTCTGCATCGGCCTGGCCCTCCTCAGCCTCGGCCTGGCCGGCGTCTTCTACTGGATGCCCACGCTCATGGTGCGCGGCTTCGGCGTCGGCGTGGGCACGGCCGGCTCCCTCAGCGGCCTGATCACCATCGCCGGAACGCTCACCGGCACCCTGGTCGGCTCGTGGCTGGGCCGGAAGTGGCACGGCACCCGCAAGGGCGGCCGGCTGCTGGCGGGCGGCGGCGGCATCACGGCCGGCTCGCTGGTCCTGGCCGCCGCGCTGTCCATGGAGTCGGTCGCCGCGCTGACGGTCCTGGTGCTGGTCGCGTGCTCGCTGATGTCGATCGCGATCCCCAACATGACGGCGTGCCTGGCGGACGTGGTGCCGGCCGCCTCGCGCGGCCTCGGCTTCGCCGTCCTGCAACTGCTCCTGACGTTCGGCGCCGCGTTCGGCTCGCTGGTCGTCGGCATCGCCTCGGACCAGTTCGGCTCGCTGCTGTCCGGCATGTACATCCTGGTGATCCCCATGATCGTGGGCGGCCTGCTCACGCTCGGGGCCAGGGCGTCGTTCGAGCGGGACGCGAACAAGGTGCTGGAGGACGCGCGCCGCTGACCGTACGCGGGCGAGACAAGGTCACGCGGGACGCGTGCCGCTGACGGCACGCGGGAACGGTGCCGGTGGCGCTGCCACCGGCACTTTCCGCGCGCCATCGGCTCAGCCCTGCGGCGGCGTGCGCCGCTCGCGCTCCTCCTGCGTCTCAGGACGGGCCTGGGCAGGCGGCTGCTGGCCGGCCTGCTGACCGGGTCGCTGGCCGGGCTGCCCGCCGCCGCCGTAGCGGCGCTGCACGGCGTCCACGCCCTTGGTGATCTTGTCGTCGTACTTGTGCCCGGTGCGCTCCTTCACGATCTGCTCAGCGCGGTCCAGCACCTGGTCGGCCTGCTTGGAGTGCCCTCTGGCGAGGTTCTCGGCTTTCCTCAGCCACTCTGCGATGCGGCTCATGACCGTCTCCCCCTTCTTAGGACTACCTCCCGCCCCTACCCCTCCTACCTCGGATGATGTGCCACCAGGTCCCCCTCAGGACGCGGGCAGGACGTGCCCTCGTGGGCGGCCGCGGCGACCACGGCGATGATGGAGTCGAGCTTGTCGCGGGTCCGCACCAGGTCGCCGATCCGCCCGTCGATGCGCTCGCGCTCGGCCCGCAGCCGTTCGACCAACTCGGGCGCCACCTCGCGGGACCTCACGTACGGCATCAACGGCTCGATCGACCGGCTCGGCAGGCCCGCCGTGAGGAGGTGCGGCGCCCGCACGCTCACCCCGGTCCGCGCGGCCAGCTCACCGATGCGCATGAGTGATTCCCCTCACAACACTTGCCTCTGACGTCAACGTCAGGTTTTAGCGTAGCCACGTCCCACCTGAAACCTGTGACCTGCCAGGAGGCAGCCATGATGATCTCTGGTTCCGTCGCGCTCGTGACCGGCGCCAACCGCGGCATCGGCCGCCGCTTCGCCCAGCAACTGCTGGAGCGGGGCGCGAAGAAGGTGTACGCGACGGCGCGCAACCCCTCGCTCGTGGACCTCCCCGGAGTGGAGCCGCTGAAGCTGGACATCACCGACCCCGCGTCGGTGGCGGCGGTGGCCGCGGCCGCCCAGGACGTCACGCTCCTGGTCAACAACGCCGGCATCGCCACCTACACGAACCTGATCGGCGGCGACCTGGACAAGATCCGCCTCGAGATGGACACCCACTACTACGGCACGCTGAACATGGCCCGCGCGTTCGCCCCCGTCCTGGGCGCGAACGGCGGCGGCGCGATACTCAACGTGCTGTCGGCGCTGTCGTGGTTCTCCTACGACGGGGCCAACGCCTACAGCGCCGCGAAGGCCGCCGCGTGGAGCCTCACCAACGGCATCCGCCTGGAGCTGCGCGACCAGGGCACCCTGGTGACCGGCGTGCACCTGGGAGCCGCCGCCACCGACATGATGGCCGGCTACGAGGGCGACCTGCTCGATCCCGCGGACGTGGCCCGCGCCGCGCTCGACGGGGTCGAGTCGGACGCGTACGAGGTCGTCGTGGACGAGTGGAGCGCCACCGTCAAGGCGTCCCTGGCCGGCGACCCGCGCCTGTTCTACACGGCCCCTTGAGTCTCCACCGAGGGGAGACGCCAGAGTTGGGGCATGGACGGGGACACGCTCTACTCGATCGGTGACCTGGCCCGGCGCACCGGGCTGACGGTCAAGACCATCCGGTTCTACGCCGATCAGGGGATCGTGCCGCCCACCGGACGCAGCCCCGCCGGCTACCGCCTGTACGACGTCGCCGCCGTCGCCCGCCTCGACCTGGTGCGCACGCTGCGCGACCTCGGCCTGGACCTGCCCACGATCCGCGAGGTCGTGGACCGGGAGATCTCCCTGCCCGAGGTCGCCGCGGCGCACGCCGAGGCCCTGGAGGCGCAGATCCGCGCGCTGCGCCTGCGGCGCGCGGTGCTGCGGGCGGTGGCCAGGCGCGGCTCCACCCCTGAGGAGACGGAACTGATGCACAAGCTGGCCAAGCTGTCGGAGGACGAGCGCCACCGCCTGATCGGCGACTTCCTCGCCGCCGCGTTCGGCGACCTGGACGCCGACCCCGCCTTCGCGGGGATCATGCCCTCGATGACCCCCGAACTGCCGGACGACCCCGAGCCGGAGCAGGTGGAGGCGTGGGTCGAGCTGGCCGAGCTGTCCCGCGACCCGGACTTCCGCGCCCGGTTCCGCCGCATGGCCGAACTCCAGGCCGCCGACCGGCGTGCCACCGACCGGCGGTCCGGTCCGGTGGTGCGGCCCGACCCCGCCGCGCTGACCCGCGACCTCGCCGCCCCCGCGCTGGCCGCCGGCCTCGACCCGGCCGCTCCCGAGGCCGGCCCGTACGTCACGTCGCTCACCACCCGCTACGCCCACGACCACGGCCTGGACCCGGACGACCCCGGCACGCTCCGCCGCCTGCTCGCCCGGCTGGAGGCGGCCGACGACCCCCGCAGGGAGCGGTACGTGCGCCTGCTGGCCGTGATCAACGGCTGGTCGCCCCCGGAGAGCCTGACCCCGGCGCTCGGCTGGTTCACCGAGGCCCTGCGCACCCGCCTGCCCGGTTAGCCCGGCCTCCCGCGCGGTCGGGTACGCGTGCTGGGGCCGTTCCGGCACCGGCTGGGCGCGCCGATGGCAGCCCTGGGCAAGGTGGCCCGCGTACCTCGGATCCGGCTCCCGGAGATCAGCCGCCCGCGCCGAATCCGGTCCGCCACGTGGGGTGCAGCGGCGCCCAGCCGCGCGAGCGGGCCAGGGCGTTGCCGGCGCCGCGCTGCCAGCCCAGGCGCCCGGAGGCGAGGGCGGGCGCCGGCACGCCCGCGGCGGCGGCCAGCACGGGCAGCCACTCACGGGCGGGCGCGGGCTCGTCGTCCACGACGTTGACCGGCCCGGCCGGCCAGTCGAGCGCGGCGACGGTGGCCAGGGCCGCGTCCTGGACGTGCACGAATGACGACACCGCGTCGTTCGCGACCAGGCCGCTGAGGAACACCGACGCCGGATCGTCCGTGCGCCCGCGCAGTACGTCGGCCGCCGGACCGTCGGGCCGGTACCAGGTGCCGGGGCCGTAGAAGAGGCCGTACCGCAGGATCACGTGCCGGTCGAGGCCCGCGACGGCCCGTTCGAGTGCGGTGATCCCGGCGATCGTGGTGGCCCGCGGCTCGGGCGCCCCCTCGTCCAGGGGGGTGGACTCGGTGGCGGGGCCGTCGCCCGGCTCGTACGCCCAGGCGATGGACTGGGCCACGATGCGCGGGACGGCGGCCTGCAGAGCGGCGTCCACCAGGTTGCGGGTGCCGATCCGGCGGATGCGCCCGTTGTCGGCCGGGCTGCCGCCGCTCAGGGCGGTGAGCTGGTGGATGATCGCGTCGGGCGCGGCGGCGGCGACCGCCCGCTTGACGGCCCCGGCGTCGAAGACGTCGAGGCGCACGCCGTCGGCCCCCTGGGCGCGCAGCAGGGCGAGCCCGGACTCCGTACGGGTGCTGCCGGTGACCTCGTGACCGGCCGCCACGAGCGCCGGGACGAGGTAGCGGCCGATGGCGCCCGTGGCGCCCGCGACGAAGACACGCATGTGATCTCTCCTGTTCATTCCGGAAGACGCCGGCGGTCGCCGAGCCGGACCGCCACGCCGATCGCGCACGGCACGACGCCGGTGACGGGCCCCCGCGTCCGGAGATCAACTTTCATGCAGCCACGTTATGGGCGAATCATCCCATTACTATGGGCCAGTAACCGCCCATTGAATTGGACCACTTCCATGCCGCGCACCCGCTCGCCGGGCCTTGAGCTGCCGCTCGACCTGCCGGGCTGGGGCGCCCGC
Source organism: Nonomuraea sp. KM90 (assembly GCF_052246675.1). Lineage (NCBI taxonomy): Bacteria > Bacillati > Actinomycetota > Actinomycetes > Streptosporangiales > Streptosporangiaceae > Nonomuraea > Nonomuraea sp. KM90. Next base: position 140,854 of record NZ_JBQQCB010000020.1, read on the forward strand.
CGCCGGGCGCTGGAGGAGGCGCTGCGCGCGGCGATCCGCGCGGGCCGGCTGGTCGCGGGGACGCGGCTGCCGTCGAGCCGGGACCTCGCCGGCCAGCTCGGGCTGTCCCGGGGGACGGTGACGCAGGCGTACGAGCAGCTCGTCGCCGAGGGGTGGCTCACCTCGGTGCAGGGGTCGGGCACCCGGGTGGCCGAGCGGGGCGCGGAGCCGGCCGCCCCGCGGGCGGCGGCGCTCCCACCGGCGGCGCCCCGCCACGACCTGCGCCCGGGACGGCGGGACGCGCAGTCCTTCCCGCGCGACGCGTGGGCCCGCGCGATGCGGCACGCGCTGCGCGAGGCCCCCTCCGACGCGTTCGGCGACGGGGACCCCCGGGGCCGCATCGAGCTGCGCACCACGCTGGCGGCCTACCTCGGGCGGGTGATAGGCGTCCGCACCGACCCGGCCCACCTGGTCGTCTACTTGGGCTACACCCAGG
>NZ_JBQQCB010000021.1:0-129810 GCF_052246675.1 Nonomuraea sp. KM90
AGGACCTCTGCCGAGGTGCGGTGGGTGGGGGAGAACCCGACGCGCTCCCTCAGCCGGAGGTGCCGATGAGGCGGTCGAGGATCTCGGTGAGGATGGCCTCCGTGGTGGCGAAGTTGAGCCGGACGTAGTGCTCACCGCCGGGCCCGAAGGCCGCACCGTCGCTCAGCCGGACCCGGGCCTCGCGTTCGAGCACCTCCGCCATCCCCGCCCGGCCCACCCCCAGCCAGGCCAGGTAGGTGGCCTCCGGGACCCGGTACCGGAACGCGCCGGGCAGGCGGGCGGCGATCGTGCGCCGGTGGCGGTCGAGCAGGGTCAGGGTCTCGGCGAGCCAGGCGTCGCCGTGCCGCCACGCCGCCACCGTGGCCTCGACGCCGAACACGTTCGCGGAGCCGTACACGAACGGGGGTTGATCTTCGAGGGCCTTGCGGACGCCCGGGTGGCCGAGGTGGGCGACCGAGCAGCGGATGCCGCCCAGGTTGAACGCCTTCGTCGCGGACGTGAGCGTGACCGTGCGCTCCGGCAGGATCGTGGCGAACGGGATGTGCCGGTGCGGCTCGTAGACCAGGTCGGAGTGGATCTCGTCGGCGATGACCAGCAGGTCGTGGCGTTCGGCGTGCTCGGCCAGCTCGGTCAGTTCCGCGCGGGTGAACACGCGGCCGGTCGGGTTGTGCGGATTGACCAGGAGGAGTACGCGGCAGGCCGACAGGTCGGGCACCTCGAAGCGCCAGGTGTCGCCGTCCGGCTCCAGCTGGATGGGGTGGAGGGGACGGTCCATGGTGCTCAGCGTGGTCAGGAACGGGTGATAGGCCGGTACGTGTACGGCGACCCCGTCACCCGGCCTGGTCCAGACCTGGAGGAGCACCTGAAGGGCCTGGTTGAGGTCGTTGAACGAGCGCACCAGCCCGGGGTCGGCCTGCCAGCCGTACTTGCCGGACATGCGTTCGGCGAACGCCTCGGCCAGCGGGCCGCTGTTCGGGTCCAGCAGCCAGGCCGGGTAGCCGAGGTCACCGCCGGCCCGCCGTCGCAGGGCGTCGGTCACCTCGGGCGCCGTGGGCAGGTCCATGTCGGCCACCCAGGCGGGGATCACTCCCGGCTCGACCATCGCCCATTTCAGACCATCATGTGTGGACTTAAGGTCTAAAGGGGGATATGCGTCATTCACTCCGCCATTCTAGGATTCTTGAATGTGATGAGGCGGCAGCGCGGATTGTGGCAGGCTGGGCGGCCATGACGCCCCACCCGAAGATCGATGCGATCGTCGACACGTACCTGACTCTGGCCGACGCGGAGGCTCCCGGCCTGGTGGAGGGGCTCTACCTGGAAGGCTCCGCGGCTCTGGGCGACTACCGGCCCGGCACGAGCGACGTCGACTTCGTGGCCGTGACGGCCGAGCCGCCACCGGCCGGGGTGCTGGAGCGGATCCACACCAGACTCGGGGTCCACCCCTTCGACGGCGTCTATCTCACCTGGGACGATCTCGGCCACGACCCCGCCGAGCTGGGCGAACGCCCCCAGGCGCACGCGGGCCGGCTCAACCGGCGGGGCCAGGTCAACCCGGTCACCTGGCACACGCTGGCCTGCCACGGGCTGACCTGCCGGGGGCCCAAGCCGGAAGAGCTGAAGATCTGGAACGATCCCGGCGCCCTGGCCACCTGGACGGACGGCAACCTCGACGGCTACTGGCGCCGCCTGGTCACCCGCGCCTCGCACCCGTCCTCCCTGTGGTGGCTGACCTGCCTGGGCGGCTACGGCGTCGTGTGGGTGGTCACCGGGGTCGCCCGGCTGCACTACACGCTGGCGACCGGCGACATCACCTCCAAGACGGGGGCGGGGCGGTACGCGCTGGAGGTGTTCCCCGATCGCTGGCACCGGGTGGTGAACGAGGCACTGCGACTGCGCGAGGAGGACGCCGCCCTGCCGACGCTGGCGAGCGCGGTCTCGGGGCTGGGCGACCACTTCGGCACGCCGCGTCGCTCGCTCTACGGCTCGCCGTTCGAGCGCAGGCGTGACGTGCTGGACTTCGCCGGCCAGGCGATCACGGCGGCGCACGAGTTGTACGAGGCCCGCTGACCCTGCCTCGGCCTGTACCGGGCTTGCCGGCCCGCCACTGCACATCGGCTGCAACTCCGCCGGGCGGGGATTGACGGGCCGTCCCGGGCCGGGATACGAATGCGCGCGAACGCTCTCACCGGCCCACCTCTGGGCGGTGAGATGTTAGCGCTAACACTGCGGAGGGCCGCTGGTTGCGTGCTCGTTCTAGCTCTCTGAGGTCCTGTGGCGCCGCCGTCCTGAGTGATGCACGTTCGGGGGGCGGCGGCGGACCTGCGGGAGCCGGGGCCGGTGTTCGCCTCCGCCGCCTCGTACCCGGTCGTCGCGCCGCCGGTCTGAGCGCCGGGCCGCGTGCCGGAAGGTCATGCCCGCGTACTGGCCGGAAGGTCTTGCCCGCGTACTGGAAGGACGCTCATGCTCGCACGCCCCCTCCGCCGGACGGCGGTCCTCACCGTCCTGGCTACGCTGCTCGCCGTGACCGCCAACCTCCTGTCGCCGGGCGCGGCGCACGCCTCGCCGGCGGTGCAGTACACCAACCCGCTGGCCGCGCAGCGCGCCGACCCGCACATCTTCCGCCACACCGACGGCTACTACTACTTCACCGCGACCGCTCCCGAGTACGACCGCATCGTGCTGCGCCGCGCCACCACCATCCAGGGCCTGGCCACCGCGCCCGAGAGCGTCATCTGGCGCAAGCACTCGACCGGCGAGATGGGCGCGCACATCTGGGCGCCGGAGATCCACTTCATCAACGGCAAGTGGTACGTCTACTTCGCGGCGGGGCGGGCCGACGACGTGTGGCGCATTCGCATGTACGTGCTTGAGAGCGCCGCCGCCAACCCGCTGGCCGGCGCCTGGGCCGAGCGCGGCCGGATCACCACCCCCTGGGACACCTTCTCCCTGGACGCCACCACGTTCGTCGCGAACGGCGTGCGCTACCTGCTCTGGGCGCAGCAGGAGCCGGGCATCTCGACCAACTCCAACCTGTACATCGCCCGGATGGGCGCCAGCCCGTGGACGATCACCGGCGCGACGACCCGGCTGACGGTGCCGACGCTGGCCTGGGAGACACGCGGGTACAAGGTCGCCGAAGGGCCCTCGGTGCTGCAGCGCAACGGGCGGCTCTTCCTGACGTACTCGGCCAGCGCCACCGACGCGAACTACTGCCTCGGCCTGCTGACCGCGTCCGCCTCGGCCGACCCGCTCCAGGCGTCATCGTGGACCAAGAGCCCGAACCCGGTCTTCGCCAGCAACGCCGCCACCAGCCAGTACGGCCCCGGGCACAACTCCTTCACCACCTCGGAGGACGGGCAGAGCGACATCCTGGTCTACCACGACCGTAACTACCGGGACATCTCCGGCGACCCCCTGAACGACCCGAACCGGCGGACACGCGTGCAGAAGGTGTACTGGCGGGCCGACGGCACTCCCGACTTCGGCATCCCGGTGCCTGACGGGGTCACGCCGGTGCGGCTGATGTCGTACGACACGCCGGGGGCGGCCGTGCGGCACTGGGACTACCGGGCCCGGCTGGAGGCCGATGTCACGCCGCTGGCGGACTCGCAGTTCCGGCTCGTGGCCGGGTTGTCCGGGGCGGGGACGGTGTCCTTGGAGTCGGCGAACTTCCCGGGGTATTTCCTGCGGCATCGGAACTTCGAGGCTTGGGTGCAGCAGCGCGACGGGTCGGGGCTGTTCGACGCGGATGCGAGCTTCGTACGGAGGAGCGGGCTGGCGGGGGCGGGGACGGTGTCGCTGGAGTCGGCGAACTTCCCAGGGTATTTCGTGCGGCATCGGGCGGGGCAGGTGTGGGTGGAGCGGGACGACGGGTCCAGCGGGTTCCGGGGGAGCGCGAGCTTCGTACTGGAGTGACCTGCTACGGCCTGGGGCCTTCGGGCGCCGGAACCCTCGGGGAATGCTCCTAGGGACAGCAGTCAGCACCCCCGGGGTCGTACGTACCCCGTGGGTGCATGCTCCGGCGCGCGCCAGTACGCGGTACGGCGGTTGGACGCGCGCCCGACCCCGAGCCCCTACTACCTCCGGCTTCCTGCAACCGGTCGGCCACTACCTAGTCAGCCACCTGGCTGGTCGGTCGGCTGGCTGCCCGGTCGGCTGGCTGCCTACAACCGGCGCAGGACCGCTACGACCTTGCCCAGGACGCTGGCCTCGTCGCCCGGGATGGGCTCGTAGTTGGGGTTGTGGGGGACGAGCCAGACATGGCCGTCCTTGCGCTTGAACGTCTTGACCGTCGCCTCGCCCTCGATCATGGCGGCCACGATGTCGCCGCTCTCGGCCACGGGCTGCTGGCGCACGACCACCCAGTCGCCGTCGGCGATGGCGGCCTCGATCATGGAGTCACCGGCGACCTGGAGGAGGAACAGCGTGCCCTCGCCGACGAGCTGCTTCGGCAGGGCGAAGACGTCCTCGACGCTCTCCTCGGCCAGGATCGGGCCACCGGCTGCGATACGGCCCACGAGCGGGACGTAGGCGGCCGTGGGCCGGTTGATCGTCGGCTCGTCGTCGGTGGCGTCGGGATCGACCCACAGCACGGGCTCGCCCGGAAGGCGAACCTCGAGCGCACGCGGCCGGTGCGGGTCGCGCCGCAGGTAGCCCTTGCGCTGCAGGGCCGTGAGCTGGTGCGACACGCTGGACGTGCTGGTCAGCTGCACCGCCTCACCGATCTCGCGCATGGAGGGCGGATATCCGCGCTGTTGTACCGAGTCGCGGATCACTTCGAGGATCTTGCGCTGCCTGGGCGTCAGGCCCAGGGAGTCTCGCCGGCGCACCGCGAGGTCGCTGACCCCGTTTGCGTCATCCCGCTCGGTCATGCTCTTCCTCCTCGCCTGGCGGCCCGCCTCACCGGCGAACCTCCCGGTCCGTGGTCTTGATGTCGCACACAGCGACGCTATCGCTGTTGAAGATCATCTTCAAACAATTGTTCGAGTCTTCCTCGAAATTGTCGCCAGTGTGGTGTACAACATCGTACGGGAGTTCGATCGACACCGTGTTCGATTTGCTGATCTTTATTTGGCCTTTCCTCAGGCCACACGGCAGGAGGTCAACCATGCGAACGCCCACAAATACGGACACGACCAGCGAAGACGTCAACCAGCTCACACTGATCGCCGATGCCACGCGGAGTGGGGATCGACGGGGAGACAATACGCGTGCGGCGACCGGTGTCCGGGGGAATTCCGGCAAGAGGTTGGGGCCCCGTTCGAGTAGTGGGGGAAGATCCCATTTGCGCCTCGTCCCCCCGCCCCGCGAGGGCGGCGACACGGACGACACCGTCCCTCCGGCAAGGGCCGGCTCACGGGGTGGTCGCGGATCCGGAGCGCCGGGTGGAGGCGATGACACCGCGGCGAGCCGCAGGCCCGATGCGGGGGACAGGGCGCCGGGCGGTAGGGCACAGGTGCAGGGGGATGGCGGTTCGGCGGGTGGGGGACGAGGGGGAAGGGGGCGCGCGGCTTACGAGGGTCGCGAGGCTTACGAGGGTCGCGAGGCTTACGAGGGTCGCGAGGCTTACGAGGGTCGCGAGGCTTACCGAGAGCGCGGGGAGCGCGAAGGCGGGGGCGGCCTGCGCGTAGGGGCTGTCCGCACAAGGAAGGGGCGTCTTGCGAAGGCGGGCCTTGCGCGTGGGCGCGGGGAGGGGCGGCGGCGACCTGGTGTGCCGGGGCGACTGGCGGGTGCCGTGAGGCGCTTGTCGGGTGTTGCTGCGAGGCGGTCGCCGGCCCGGCTGCGGCGGGTCATCCCCGGGTGGCGGGGCGCTGCCGCTGCTTCCGCGTCATCCGTGCAGCGAGGTCCCGCGTCTGTGCTGCAAGGGGCTGCTTCCGGGCAGCGAGGTCCCGCGTCCGCGCAGCGAGGTGCTGCTTCTGTGCGGCGAGGTCTCGCTTCCTCGCGGCGGGGTTCCGCTTCTGTGCAGCGGGGTTCCGCTTCTGCTCGGCGGGGTCTTGCTCCCGGGCGGCAGGGACGTGCGCTTGCCTGGCGAGGTCATGCTCCGGCCCAGCCGAGTCATGCGCCTGCACGGCGAGGTTCTGCGCCTGCGCGGCGGGATCGTAGGCCCGTGCGGCTCACCCGGCGCGGGCGCGTCGTGCTGGTGATCGCCATGGCGTTGCTGGCCCTCGGCGGGTTCTGGCTCGGCACGCGGGCGGCCGGGCATGCGGAGGTGCGGGTCGTGGTGGCGGGCCAGGCCGGGCTGCCGTGGGTCGAGGTCCACAGGGGCGACACGCTGTGGAAGATCGCCGATGCGCTCTCCGAGGGGAATGACCCGGGCGCCCTGGTGGCGGAGATCAAGCGGCTGAACGGCCTGTCCGACTCTCTCATCCGGCCGGGCACCCGTCTCTACGTGCCGGGGGACACGGCCGCCTTACGTTGATCGTCGAACCGGCGGCCCGCTGTCTCGCTGGCCCATGGCCGGTCGGCCGGCAGGAAAGCGTGGCAAGGCGTCAAGGGCACCAGGGGTGTCCGCGCTCCTGGGGTTCCTGACGTCTGCCTGTCCACGATCGCCGGTGCGTTCCTCCGGGCGAGGGGGTTCCTGGGTGTCCCGTGGCAGGACTGCGGACTCCTCGGACTGGGGCCGCGTGAGATGGGGGGCTCCCGCAGACCGTATTTGGGCGAGTTTGGGGCGGAGTCGGCCAGATCTGGGGGGTGCGTACGGTGCTCTCGGACAGGCTCGCGAAGCCGGCGCCGGGAGGGATGGCAGGCGGTGGATGAGTCCTCGGGTACCGTTGTGAGGTTTGTTCACGAGCGAGGCCCAGCGCAACCCATGTGACGCCCTCACCTGCGGGAAGATCACTGCTGACCGGCGACACGCCCGGGTCCGGTGGGGAGGGCGGGGCTGATCAGCGACTTCAGCAGGATGGGGTCGCTCAACTTGCGTTCATGGTCGCGCGCTTCTACGGTTGGACCACAACATCTAGTAGTTACACCGATGTAGTTCACCACACCTTGTGTTTCCGTGACCGCTCCATGGATAGCCGTGGAGTGTGCGCGAGCGTCCCGTGCGGACGGTTCTGGCGCGTGTGGTGGCCGCAGGTCTTGGAGGCGAAAGCGTGCACTGTCCGTTCTGTCGCCACCCTGACACCAGGGTCATCGACAGCCGCTCCACGGACGACGGCGCGGCCATCAGGCGTCGGCGCACCTGTCCCGAGTGCGGGCGCAGGTTCACCACGCAGGAGACCGTACTGCTCATGGTGAGCAAGCGCAGCGGAGTGACGGAGCCGTTCTCGCGGGACAAGGTCGTCGCGGGCGTGCGGCGGGCGTGCCAGGGCAGGCCCGTCAGCGAGGATTCGCTGGCGCAGCTCGGGCAGCGGGTGGAGGAGGCCATCAGGGCGAAGGGCGCGGCCGAGCTTCCCTCCAACGAGGTGGGTCTGGCCATCCTCGGCCCGCTGCGGGAGCTCGACGAGGTGGCCTACCTGCGGTTCGCATCGGTATATCGCGGTTTCGAGAGCCTGGCGGACTTCGAGGCCGAGATCAAACAGTTGAAGGCGGAGAAGGGGGAGTCATGACGGAGACGGCCAGCGGTTCAGTCGCGCGTGGGGGCAAGCGTCCGCGTAAGGGACTGAAGATGAAGCGGATCTTCACTAAGCCCGGTGTGCACCCGTATGACGAGATCCAGTGGGAGCGCCGCGACGTCGTCATGACGAACTGGCGCGACGGGTCGATCAACTTTGAGCAGCGGGGTGTCGAGTTCCCCGAGTTCTGGTCGGTCAACGCGGCCAACATCGTGACGACCAAATACTTCCGCGGGGCCGTGGGCACCCCGCAGCGCGAGTGGAGCCTGAAGCAGCTGATCGACAGAGTCGTCGGCGTCTACACCAGGACGGGGCTCGAGCACGGCTACTTCGCCAGTGACGAGGACGCCGAGATCTTCGACCACGAGCTGAAGCACGCGCTGGCGCACCAGGTGTTCGCGTTCAACTCGCCGGTCTGGTTCAACGTGGGCACCCAGTCGCCGCAGCAGGTGAGCGCTTGCTTCATCCTCTCCGTGGACGACCAGATGGAGTCGATCCTGGAGTGGTACAAGGAAGAGGGTGTGATCTTCAAGGGTGGCTCGGGTTCGGGGGTGAACCTGTCCCGGATCCGCTCGTCCAAGGAATTGCTCAGCAGCGGTGGCACGGCCAGCGGGCCGGTGTCGTTCATGCGCGGCGCCGACGCGTCCGCGGGGACGATCAAGTCGGGTGGCGCGACGCGCCGGGCGGCCAAGATGGTCGTGCTCGACGTCGATCACCCCGACATCGAGGAGTTCATCGAGACCAAGGCGCGCGAGGAGGACAAGATCCGCGCGCTGCGGGACGCCGGGTTCGACATGGACCTGGGCGGCAAGGACATCGTCTCCGTCCAGTACCAGAACGCCAACAACTCCGTACGCGTCTCCGACGAGTTCATGCGCGCGGTGGAGAAGGGCGACGACTTCGGCCTGCGGGCCCGCCTGACCGGCGAGGTCATCGAGAAGGTCGACGCCAAGGACCTGTTCCGCAAGATGGCCAAGGCCGCCTGGGAGTGCGCCGACCCCGGCGTCCAGTACGACGACACGATCAACGACTGGCACACCACCCCGGAGACGGGCCGGATCACCGCCAGCAACCCGTGCAGCGAATACGTCCACCTGGACAACTCCTCCTGCAACCTGGCCAGCATCAACCTGCTGAAGTTCCTGAAGGACGACAACACCTTCAACGTCGCCGACTTCGTCAAGCTGACCGAGCTGATCATCACCGCGATGGACATCTCGATCACGTTCGCCGACTTCCCGACGGAGAAGATCGGTGAGACGACGCGGGCATACCGGCAGCTCGGTATCGGCTACGCCAACCTGGGCGCGCTGCTCATGGCGACGGGTCACGCCTACGACTCCGACGGCGGCCGGGCGGTGGCGGGAGCGATCACGTCGCTGATGACCGGTGTGTCCTACCGGCGCAGTGCCGAGCTCGCCGGGGTCGTGGGGGCGTACGACGGGTATGCCCGCAACGCCGAGCCGCACAAGCGGGTCATGCGCAAGCACGCCGCGGCCAACGACGACCTGCGCACCGTCGGCTCCATGGACGCGAAGATCCACGCCGAGGCGTCGCGTCAGTGGTCGGAGTGCCTGAAGCTGGGCGAGAAGAACGGCTACCGCAACGCCCAGGCCAGCCTCCTCGCCCCCACCGGGACGATCGGCCTCATGATGGACTGCGACACGACCGGCATCGAGCCGGACCTGGCGCTGGTCAAGTTCAAGAAGCTCGTCGGCGGCGGGTCCATGCAGATCGTCAACCAGACGATCCCGCGGGCGCTCAGGCAGCTCGGCTACCAGCAGGAGCAGATCGAGGCCATCGTCGAGTACATCGCCGAGCACAGCCACGTCGTCGACGCCCCCGGCCTGCGCCAGGAGCACTACGAGGTGTTCGACTGCGCCATGGGCGAGCGGGCGATCGCGCCGATGGGCCACGTACGCATGATGGCCGCCACCCAGCCGTTCCTGTCCGGCGCCATCTCCAAGACGGTCAACCTGCCCGAGTCTGCCACGATCGACGACATCGAGCAGGTCTACCTGGAGGGCTGGAAGCTCGGCCTCAAGGCCCTGGCCGTCTACCGCGACAACTGCAAGGTCGGCCAGCCGCTGTCGGCCGGCGACGGCTCCAAGAAGCAGGAGGCCAAGGAGGTCAAGGAGCCCGAGGTCAAGGTCATCGAGGTCAACCGGCCGACCCGGCGGCGCATGCCCAACCAGCGGCCGAGCATGACCACCCGCTTCACGGTGGGCGGTGCCAAGGGCTACATGACCGCCTCGTCCTACCCTGACGACGGGCTCGGCGAGGTCTTCCTCAAGATGTCCAAGCAGGGCTCGACGCTGGCGGGCGTCATGGACGCCTTCTCGGTGGCGATCTCCATCGGGCTCCAGTACGGAGTGCCGCTGGAGACGTACATGAGCAAGTTCGTCAACATGCGGTTCGAGCCGGCCGGGATGACGGACGACCCGGACATCCGGATGGCCACGTCGGTGATGGACTACATCTTCCGCCGCCTGGCCCTGGACCACCTGCCCTACGACGAGCGGGCGGCGCTGGGCATCTTCTCGGCGGCCGAGCGGGCGGCGCAGCAGCGCGGCGAGGACCCGGCGGCCCTGCAGGAGACGGTCGACCGTGAGGCGCTGGCGCAGTCGGCCCCCATCGAGTCCGCCGCCGCCCAGCCGAAGGCCGAGCAGGCGCCCCAGGAGCTGACGCTGGAGAGCCACCAGCGCTTCACCGCCGACGCGCCGCTCTGCATGACGTGCGGCACGAAGATGCGTCCGGCCGGTAGCTGCTACGTCTGCGAGGGCTGCGGCTCGACCAGCGGTTGCAGCTGATCAACCAGTAGCCGGCAGTTCGATGTGGCCGGGCGGGGAACCGGGGATGGCCCTGATTCCCCGCCCGGCCCGTCAACCGCTGGCGATATCACTGCTTCCCTGGTGAAATGCCCTGATGATCGGGCAGACATTGTGGGAGCGGCAGCTTCATCAGCCGGGTATGGCGTCGAGAGCGGCAGCGACGGTAGGCCGGGTCGTGGTGCATGAGCGCCACACGCGGCTGGTCTGCCTGAACCGTCACGACGGCTCGGTCCGCTGGGACCGTCCGGTGGGGGGCTGGCCGCGGGCCGTCGTGGTGGCCGGCGACTGTTGCCTGGTTCTCCCTCAGGACAAAGCTCAGCTGTCCTGCCTCGATCTCGCGACGGGGGTGGTGCGATGGAGCGCCGGATTGCGGGAATTCACCGGGCATGTCGTGGCCAGCGGAAGCACGGTCGTCGTCGGCGGTTGGCGCGGTTATACGCCCTTGGCGGCATTCGACCTGGCGGACGGGCGGCTTCTGTGGCGGACGCCGCAGCGCATGGCCACGGTACGTCCGGCGACGTTCGGTGACGGTGTGCTGTTGGGCAGCGGTTCGGCGGCCTGGCTGATCGATCCGCGTGATGGGCGCGAACTGGCCCGATGGCGGACGCCGGAGCCCCTGAAAGAGATGGACGGCACACGGGCGTTCACCATGATCGACTCTGAGCGCTGCCTGGTGCGGTGCGGTTCGCGATCCGTCGCCCTGGTCCGGCTGTCGTCGGAGCTCGTTGATCAAGTCTTCGGCCACGACAGCGACCTGCTGGACTGGCCTCCCGAGTTCACCGGGGGAGTGGTGTGGTTGGCGGAGCGAGGTGCCCGATATCTCGCCGTCGACCCCGAAGCCGGATCGGTGCTGTGGAGGGTGGACGTCGGCCAGCCACTCGCCCGTGGGGTGCTCCGGGACGGCGAGGGGTTCATCATGGCCAGTCAAGGCGGCGTGCTGCTCCGCCTGGGGCCCGACGGGGAACCCCTGGAGCGGTCCTCATCGGGCACCACCAGGGTGGCCGGTCTCCGAGGTATTGGAGCCGGGGAAGCGCTCATGCTGACCAAGGGGACCCTGCGCATGATCGCTCTCGGCTCGTCCCTGCGGAGGGAATGAGCCGGGCTCGCTTCCGTCCCGCCCGGCGTCGACGGCATCGCCGCCACCGAGCGCGTCATGGCGGCCCGCCCGGGCAGCCGGATCGTCGTGCTGACCACGTTAGACGACGATCACCTCTATCCGGCGCTGGCCGCCGGGGCGTTCGGGTTCCTGGTGAAGGACTCGCCGCCGGGCGAGCTGCTCGCCGCGCTGCGCCGGGCGGTGGACGGTGAGCCGCCCTTCAGCCAGGCCGTGCTGGGCCGCCTGGTCGAGCAGGCCGCACGCGCCCGCGAGTCCCGTACGGAGGAGGCGCCCGCCATTTCCGACCTGAGCCCGCGCGAGCGGGATGTGCTGGCCATGGTGGGCGACGGGTTGTCGAACCGGGAGGTCGCCGAGCGCCTCTACCTGGGGGTTTCGACGGTGAAGACGTACGTGGCGAGCCTGATGCGCAAGACCGCACGACCAACCGGATCCGGCTGGCCGTGCCGGCCGCACGGAGCTCAGGCGTCGATCACGTCGCGTAGGACGTCGGGCTTGTTGGTGATGATGCCGTCCACACGGTAGGTGATCATTCGGCGCATGGTGTCCGGGTTGTCGACGGTCCAGGCCAGGACGTCCATGCCGAGGGAGTGCACCCGCCGCACGTACGCGGCGGTGAGAGTGGTGTACGGCGGGTTGATCTGGTCGGCGAAGGCCGCCAGCCCCGGCAACTCCCCGGTCGAGGGCGTGCCGAGCAACCCGATCGGCACGTTCGGCAGCAACTCGTCGAACTCCCGCATCGACCCCCAGTCGAACGACTGCACCACGAGCCGCCCCGGCGCGAGCCAGGAGGAATGGCGGCGCAGCTCGGCGGCGATGCGGGCCTCGATCCCCGGGTAGAGGTTCGGGGCCTTGACCTCCATGAGCAGGCCCATGCCGGAGCCGCTCATCGCGCTCAGCGCCTCGCCGAGGGTGGGCACGGGCTCGTCGTCGTACTCGCCGGACAGCCACGAGCCGGCGTCCAGCTCGCGGATCTGGGCGAGCGTGAGGTCGCCGACGTTCCAGGGGGACAGGCCGGGGAAGACCCGCTCGACGTCGGTGGTGCGGGCCAGCGTCGTGTCGTGCATCAGGACCAGCTCGTGGTCCTTGGTCTCCTGGACGTCGAGCTCGAACATGTCGGCGCCCTGCGCGCCGGCCAGCTCGAAGGCGGCGATCGTGTTCTCGGGGGCGTAGGCGGAGGCGCCTCTGTGGGCGACGTTGATGACGGTCGCGGCGTGGGCGGGGGAGGCGAGGAGAGCGGGTTCGGCGAGGAGGGTGAGGGAGGTCGCGATGATGACGACGAGTCGTCTGAACATGGGTCTCCTCTGCTGGGGAGAGACAAACGACTCGACAATGACAAGATCGCATGACCTGAAGTTGAGAGCAGAGTAGCCGTGCGATGCCGCAGGGATGAGCATTCGACACGCGGCCCGGTACTCAGGAGCTCCGGGTTCGCGGAGGCCGGCGCCGCCGTACTGCGGAACGGTGCTGGCGGGAGTCCAGCTTCGAGCGCGGTGGTCAGGGTGCCGGTGTCGCCGGACATCTCCAGGTCATCGCGCCGAGCAGCCCAGTGCCGCGCGACCAGGCGTCGTCAGTGATCTTGCGGGGGTGCACCCGGGACCCGGAGGTAGACGTCCACGGCCTGCTCGACGCCGAAGGCGGCTCGCGGCCTGCGTGGGGATCCCGCACAGCGCGACGATCACGAGGACGGCGCAAGCCGGTGCCCGGGAAGTTGCGAGGGCCCGGCCGAGGCCCGGACGGCCGGGTGGTTCTAGCCTGTTCGTCGTGAAAGTCGGTGGAACGCTGGCCGTTCTCCTGTCGGCGTGGTTCATGGCCCAGTTCGACTTCTTCGTGGTCAACGTGGCCGCGCCCTCCATCGAGCACGACCTGCGGGCCGGACCCGCCGCCCTGGAGCTGATCGTGGGCGGCTACGCCTTCACGTACGCGGCCGGCATGATCACCGGCGGCCGGCTGGGCGACCGCTACGGCTACCGGCGGATGTTCGTCTGGGGCGTGGCCGCGTTCACGGTCGCGTCGCTGCTGTGCGGGATCGCCGCGACCCCGGCCCAGCTCGTCGCCGCCCGCCTGCTCCAGGGCCTGGCGGGGGCCGTCATGGTGCCGCAGGTGCTGGCCACGATCTCGGCCGCGTTCCCGCCGGAGGAGCGGGGGCGCGCCCTCGGCTGGTACGGCGCCACCGGCGGCCTGGGCTCGATCGCCGGCCAGGTGCTCGGCGGGCTGCTGCTGACCGCCGACGTGCTCGGGCTCGGCTGGCGGGTCATCTTCCTCATCAACCTGCCCGTCGGCCTGGTCGTCGTGCCGCTGGCCGCGTGGCTGCTGCCGGAGGTGGAGACCGGCCGCCGGGCCAGGCTCGACCTGCCGGGCGCCACCGGCCTGGCCGCCGCGCTGGCGCTGGTGCTGGTGCCGCTCGGCCTGGGCAACAGCCTGGGCTGGCCGGTCTGGACCTGGGCCTGCATGGCGGCGAGCGTCCCGGTGTTCGCGCTGACCTGGCGCCGGCAGCGGGTGCTCGGGGCGCGCGGCGGGCAGCCGGTGCTCGACCTGGCGCTGCTCAAGGTGCACTCGTACCAGGCCGGGATCGGCTCGATCGTGGCGTTCATGGCGTACTTCGCCTCGTTCATGTTCACGCTGACGCTGCTGCTGCAGGCCGGGCGCGGGCTCACGGCGTTCCAGGCGGGGCTGGCGTTCGCGCCGATGGGCGTGATGTTCTCGATCACCTCGCTGCTGGGGACGCGGCTGGTCCGGAGGTACGGCCTGATCGTCGTCATGATCGGCGGCACCGTCACGGCGCTCGGCCTGGGCATGATGGTGGCCGGGGCCGGGCTGGGCCTGCCGTACGTCGTGGCCGCGCTGATCCTCGTCGGCGCGGGCAACGGCCTGGTCCTGCCGCAGCTCATCGGCGCGGCGCTGGTCGAGGTCGCGCCGCACCAGGCCGGGATCGGCTCCGGCATCCTGAGCACGGCCCAGCAGTTCGCGGGCGCGGGCGGCGTGGCGGTGATCGGCGCGGTCTTCTTCGCCGTCGCCGAGGGCGGGCAGCATGTCCTGGCCATGCGCTGGTCGGCGGCCATCGACCTGGCGCTCGTCCTGGTCGTGATCTCGACCGTGGCCTACAACCGGCGCCGCGCTATGCGGCTGGCAGCAGCGTCCCGTACAGCCGCGACACCCTCAGCCTGATCACCAGCCGCCGGTCGGCCACCACCTGCCGCAGGAACGCCTCGGTGTCGGCGGGCTCGGCGAACGACGGCCGCATGGCCAGCAGTTCCCTGCCCACCTCGTCGCCCGGCTCGGCGGTCACCGGCGACAGCTCCGCCTTGCCCTCGGCCACGGCGTAGGACCAGAAGTCGTCGCTGGCCACGTAGAGCGCGCCACGCGGATCCTTGTGCAGCTGGCGCACCTTGGGCAGGTCGGCGAGGGTCGAGATCCGCACCACGCGCTGCTCCGGGTCCCAGGCGTACAGGACGGTGGACAGGTACGGGTGGCCGTCGCCCTTGTTCGTCGCCAGCGCGCCGAACCGCTGCCTGGCCAGCAGCTCCGACAGCTCCGCGTCCCCGAGCGGCCGGGGTTCGGGGACCGCTCCGGCCCCGGAGTTCACCGTCATGCATCACCTTTAGCCCGGATCAGGAAATATCACCCTATACCGAGCTCTCGGTTGAACGTCTGAGCGTCCGAGATCACCCAGTACTCGGCGAACCTGCCGTCCTCGACCCGCAGGATGTCGTGCCCGCTGAAGGCGATCCTGGTGCCCTCGGCCGTCTCCGCGCCGGGGATGCCGCCCCGGTACGTCCCGCCGAACGTCCACCGCGCCGACACCAGGTCGCCGTCCACGATCGGCCCGATGTCCAGGGTCACCTTGACGTCGGCGAAGGGCGCGTGCCCCTGCCGGAGCGCCTCGATCAGCCCGTCGGGCCCGGACACGTCCATGCCGGGCCAGTGCCCGGTGAAGCCGGGGGTGACCAGCTCGTGTGCCAGATCGAAGTCGCCGTTCCACAGCTCGAGCAGCCATCGTCTGTACAGGTTCGCGATCATCCAGGCCCACTACCCGCTCGCCGGTAGGTTACAACTCATGAATCTTGCCATTACCAGTGGATATGTCGTACCGGTCGACGGCGACCCCATCGACGGCGGAACCGTACTCATCCAGGACGGGAAGATCACCGCGGTCGGCCGGGACGTGGCCGTGCCCGAGGGGATCCCCGTCGTGGACGCCGCGGGCGGCTGGGTGCTGCCCGGTTTCGTGGAGGCCCACGGTCACCTCGGCGTGCACGAGGAGGCCGAGGGCTGGGCCGGCCAGGACACCAACGAGATGACCGACCCCAACGGCGCCCGCCTGCGCGCTCTCGACGCCATCAACCCGGCCGACCTGGCCTTCGGCGACGCGCTGTCCGGCGGGGTGACGACCGCGGTGATCAAGCCCGGCTCCGGCAACCCGATCGGCGGCCAGACGGTCGCGATCAAGTGCTGGGGCAGGTCCGTGGACGAGATGCTGATCAAGGAGCCGGTGAGCGTCAAGAGCGCGCTCGGTGAGAACCCCAAACGGGTGTACGGCGACCAGAAGAAGCTGCCGTCCACCCGCCAGGGCGTGGCCGCGGTGATCCGCGACGCGTTCATGAAGGCCCAGGACTACCGGGCCAGGAGGGCCGCCGCCGAGGACGAGGGCAAGCCGTTCGACCGTGACGGCACGCTGGAGGTCCTGGTCCGCGTGCTGGACGGCGAGCTGCCGTGGTGCCAGCACACCCACCGGGCCGACGACATCTCCACCGCGCTCCGGCTGGCCGGCGAGTTCGGCTACCGCCTGGTGATCAACCATGGCACCGAGGGGCACCTGCTGGCCGACACCCTGGCCGAGCGGAACGTTCCCGTCATCATCGGCCCGCTGTTCACCACCCGGTCGAAGGTCGAGCTGCGCCAGCGCTCCCTGCGCAACCCGGGCATCCTCGACCGGGCCGGCGTCGAGCTGGCGATCACCACCGACCACCCCGTGGTGCCCATCAACTTCCTCGTGCACCAGGCCACGCTGGCGGTCAAGGAGGGCATGGACCCGGCCGCCGCGCTGCGCTCGATCACCGTGAACCCGGCCCGCATCATGGGCCTCGACGACCGGGTGGGCGCGTTGCGGCCGGGACTGGACGGTGACGTGGTCATCTGGTCCGGCGACCCGCTGGACGTCATGAGCCGGGCGCTGCGGGTGTTCATTTCCGGCCGGGAGGTGTATTCGTACACGAGCGGTGAGTCCGTCGTGGCTGATCCGTATTATCGCGAATCAAGTGACCGTTAAGCGCATGTAGATGCGCGGCGCGCATAGTGGGCGAAGCCAACGGGAAGAGAGGCACCACAATGACTGCTCCGTTGCTCGCCCCGCGCCCCAGCAAGGCCCTGCTGGTCGGACTGGTCGTCTCCGGCGTCCTCGCCCTGATCGTGCTGGCCGTCATGCTGTTCTCCGGCGGTCCCGTCGGGTTCGGCCTGTCCGCGCTGCTGGCCGTGGCGCCCCTTCCGGTGCTCCTCGCGGCCGTCCTCTCGCTGGACCGGCTCGAACCCGAGCCGAAGCTGCACCTCGCGTTCGCCTTCGCGTGGGGCGCCGGGGTGGCCATCGTGGCCGGCATCGCGCTGACGCTGCTCGGCCAGCAGCTGTTCGTCCGGGCCGGCTACGCCTCCGCGGCCGTCGAGGACATCGGCGCCGTGGTGCTGGCGCCGGTGGTCGAGGAGGCGCTGAAGGGCTCGGCGCTGCTGCTGCTCCTGCGCCGGCGGGCGGAGATCGACGGCCTGACCGACGGCATCGTGTACGCCTCCATGGCCGGCCTCGGCTTCGCCGCCGTGGAGAACGTGGGCTACTACCTGCTCGCGTTCGGCGAGGACGGCCCCGGCGCGGCGGTCCAGCTCTTCGTGGTGCGCGGGCTGATCGACCCGCTCGGCCATCCCATCTACACCTCCATGATCGGCCTGGGTGTCGCGTACGCGCTGACCCGCCGCACGGCGGCCAGGTTCGCCGCGATCCCGCTCGGCTACCTGGGCGCGGTCCTCCTGCACGGCCTCTGGAATGGCGCCGCCACCACGGGCTCGCTCACCTGGCTGGGCGTCGCCTACCTGGTGATCATGGCCACGCTGGTCCTGCTCATCGTGGTGACCGTCGTCGAGCGCCGCCAGCTCGTCGCCCGGATGGCCTACTACCTGCCCGCCTACCAGCAGACCGGCCTGATCACCGATGCCGACGTCCGCATGCTGACCACGCTGTCCACCCGCAAGACGGCCCGCAAGTGGGCCAGGGGAGCGGGGCTCGGCCGCGCCATGAGCGACTACCAGCAGGCGGCGACCGAGCTGACCCTGCTGCACCTGCGGGCGGAGCGGCACGCCGTGGAGCCGCGCAGGTTCGGTCTGGAGCGCGACGCGCTCCTCGGCGTGATGGCGCACGCCCGCCGCTGGTAGCCGTTCGGTGGCTGGTCAGTCCCTCGGCAGCAGGAAGTCCCGCAGGTGCGCGAGCACGGCGTCCGGTTGCTCCTCGGCCAGGAAATGCCCGCAGTCGGGAATTTCGGCTCCCCGCACGTCAAGTGCGTAATCGCGCCAGATGTCGAGCACCGGCACCCTGCTGGGCAGCCCGGCCGAGCCCCACAGCGCCAGCACCGGCAGCTCCAGTCGCCGGCCCGCCTCCCAGTCGGCGTCGTCGTGCTCGGCGTCGTACGGGAACGAGGCCCGGTAGTCCTCGAACCCCGCCCGCAGCGCCCCCGGCCGCTCGAAGGCCCGCACGTACTCGTCGACCTCCAGCCGCGACCGCTGAACCGTCCACTTGTCGAAGAAGTAGCCCAGATAGCCGCGCACGTCCTGGCCCGCGAGCCGCTCCGGCAGGTCGGGCTGCAGGTGGAACGTCCAGTGCCAGGTGCCGGCCGCCAGCCCGGTCGTCATGTCGTACCTGCGCCACATCTCCCTGGTCGGGATGATGTCCATGACCACCAGGCGGTCCACCTCGCCGGGGTGGTCGAGCGCGTACCGGTGGGCGACCCTGGCACCCCGGTCGTGCCCGGCGAGCAGGACCCGGTCGTGGCCGAGCGAGCGCGCCAGGGCGCGGACGTCGGCCGCCATCGTGCGCTTGTCGTAGCCGGTGGCCGGCTTGTCGGTGTGGCCGTAGCCGCGCAGGTCGGGCGCCACCACGGTGAAGTGCTCGGCCAGCGCGGGGATGAGGTGCCGCCAGCAGTGGGAGGTCTGCGGCCATCCGTGCAGCAGGACGAGCAGCGGGCCCGCGCCGTCGATCAGGTAGTGCATGCGCAGGCCGTCGAGGTCGGCCATCCGCGATCCGGTCATGGTCTCCACTCCATCATGGTCATTTCCGGACGGCCAGCACGGCCAGCGCCGTGCCGCCCGTGAGTACGACGCAGGCCGCCACCGCGACCGCCGTGCCCTGGGCCAGGCCGAAGGCCCCCACGAGTGCCGCCATCCCGGCGGCGCCCAGCGAGGAGCCGACGTACCTGGCGGTGTTGTTCGCCCCCGAGCCCATGCCGACCCGGTGCGCCGGCACGCTCTCGATCGCGAGGTGCGTGATCGAGGAGTTGATCAGTCCCGATCCCACCCCGCTCACCGCCAGCCCGCCGGCGATCAGCGGCAGGGACAACGAGGAGCCCGCGCCCAGCAGCGCGGCGAACCCGGCCGCGCTCAGCCCCAGGCCCAGGGCCAGCCGCGCGGCCGTGCCGAGGCGTACGTGCCGGGTCAGCAGCGAGGCCACGAACGACAGCCCCGACCAGACGCAGAACAGCAGCGCCGTGTCCAGCGGCGCCAGCCCGTGGGCCGTCTGCAGCACGGTCGGCAGGTAGCTGAGCAGCCCGACCACCGCCGCCCCCACGACCAGCGCCCCGCCGGTCGCCACCAGGAACGCCGGCCGCCCGAACAGCTCCAGGTCCAGCAGCGGTTCCGGCCGCCGCCGCTCGACCGCCACGAACGCCGCCAGCAGCACCACGGCCAGCGCGAACGCCTCGAGCACGACCGGCCGGCCCCACCCAGCGCGCCCCTCCGTCACCCCCGCGACCAGCGCCGCCACGCCCAGGCTGAGCAGCACCACCCCCGGCACGTCCAGCCTGCGCGGCACCTCGGAGCGCGACTCCTCCAGCACCCGGGCCGACATGATCGCCAGCACCAGCGCGCCGGCCGCCATCAGCCAGTACGCCGCCCGCCAGCTCGTCACCGCGGCCGGCAGCCCGGACACCAGCGGCCCCACCGCGGTGCCCAGCCCGATCATGGCCCCGTACCGCCCGGTGGCCCGCACCCGCTCCGCCCCGGTGGGGAAGGCATGTCCCACGATGCCCAGGCTCGCCGCCAGCATCGCCGCGCTCGCCGCGCCCTGCACCAGCCGGGCCAGCACGAACACCGGCACGGTCGGGCTCACCGCGGCCACCACGCTGGCGGCGGCCAGCACGCCCGTGCCCGCGACCAGCACCCGCCGGCGCCCGTAGTCGTCGGCCAGCCCGCCCGCGACCAGCAACATCGACGACAGCCCGAGCGCGATCGAGCCCAGGATCCACACCGGCCCGGTCGGCCCGGCGCCCAGCGATCGCGCGGTCTGCGGCAGCGTCACCATCGGCAGCGTGAAGTTGGTGAGCACGAGCAGCGGCGCCCACGACGCCACGGCGAGCGTCGCCCCGCGCCGCGACGTCATCGGTTCGGTCATTGAACTCATGCCGCGCACGCTAGCACGGTTCGGTGAATGAACTAACATGGGTCCCATGGCGCTCGGCAAGAACTACGACGGCCAGGACTGCGCGCTGGCCAGTGCCCTGGAAGTGATCGGCGAGCGGTGGACGCTGCTGGTCATCCGCGACGCCATGTACGGCGTGCGCCGCTTCGGCGACTTCCAGGCCCACCTCGACATCCCCAGGGCCGTCCTGTCCCAGCGGCTGGCCGCGCTCGTCGAGGCGGGCCTGCTGGAGCGCCGCCGCTACCAGGACGCGCCGCCCCGCGACGAATACCTCCTGACCCCCGTCGGTCGCGAGCTCTGGCAACCCCTGCTGGCCCTGGGTCAGTGGAGCGACCGCCACCTGGCCGCGAACGGCCCCCGCCGCCTCTTCCACCACGTGCCCTGCGGCACCCGGCTCGACCCGCTGTCGGTCTGCTGCACCTGCGGCAGGAGCGTCCCGATCGAGGAGGTCGAGGTCCGCCCCGGCCCGGGGCTCAGCGCCGACACGCGGCAGGACCAGGTGAGTCTCGCCCTTCGGACGCCCCACCGGATGTTGGCCCCGATTCCTGACAAAATTTGATGAAACCCCGAAGGGAGATCACATGAGCTGGTCGGAGATCGAGTCGGAGGCCGAGCTGCGCGAACTCCTCGGCGAGGTCATGCCGCGGGCGGCGACCAAGGAGCGGGTACGCCTGCACGAGCGCGACCTCGAGTGGCTGGCGGCCTCGCCCTTCTGCCTGATCGCCACCTCGGACGAGGCGGGCAACTGCGACGTCTCGCCCAAGGGCGACCCGGCCGGCTTCGTCCACGTGATCGACGACGTGACGATCGCGATCCCGGATCGTCCGGGGAACCGCCGGGCGGACGGATTCCTCAATATCCTGAAAAATCCGCATGTGGGGTTGATCTTTCTGATCCCCGGGCGCAACGAGACCCTGCGCGTCAACGGCCGGGCCCGGCTGGTCCGCGAGGCCCCGTTCTTCGACGAGCTGATCGTCAAGGGCCACCGCCCGCACCTCGCGCTGGTCGTCGAGATCGAGCAGATCTTCTTCCACTGCGCCAAGGCGTTCATGCGCTCGGCGCTGTGGAAGCCGGAGAGCTGGGGGTCCGACGCCCTGCCGTCGCACGCGAGGCTGGTCAAGGACGTGCAGAAGGTGGAGGAGAGCCTCGAGGAGCTCGAGAACTACTACGGCGAGGCGTACGCCAAGCGCCTGTACGGCTGACCTCAGGCGGCGGGGGTGGGGCCGCCGGGGAAGCGGATGATGTTCCGGCCGGTGTAGGCGCGGAGGTCGATCACCTTGGGATCGGCGGGAGGCTTGCGGTGCCCGGCCGAGCGGATGTCGCGGATCTTGTGCCTGGCAACGTGTGGTGGCACCACCACAAGCCTCTTCATCGTGAGCCCCCCGTGATATTTCTGTTACCTATGTTATCTACAGATACCCCCGTAAGTTTGGTGTAAGGAGTAAGTCAATAGGGAAGTCTGCGACCTGCTGGTGACCGCAGGTCCAGCTCCGTGGTCAGCCGGGTGCGCCGCTTGGCGGCCGACTTCGTGACTCTGACGCGTTTCATGATCTCCCCTTCCGAAGCGCGTTCCCTTCTCCTTCTCAAGATCCCGCGCCGCGCCGGTCTGCGGCGTGCCGGCGGGGCTTGCCGCCCGCCATGCGCGCCAACCTAATCCGGGCCGGCCGGCTCGCTCAATGCATTTCTACGAGCGCGCACACATTCGTCGTACGCCCCTATAGACCGCGACGGCCCGTCCTCTGTGACAACTCCGGCGAAAGAGATTCGACGAGCACCCCCTGCCCGGATGTGCTCGGCCGAGCCCGGAGGAAGATCCTTACTATGGCCGGACCGAATTCCGAGGGGGGCCGGTAGATGCCGCTGATCGCGGTCTGTGCGGCGTGGGCCGTGTTCTGGGGGTCGTGGTCGGCCCTGCTTCCCGCCGTCAAGCTGGAGCTGGGCCTGTCGGCGGGGGACCTCGGGCTGGCCCTGAGCGCCGTGCCGGTGGGGGCGCTGCCCGCGATGGCGCTGGCCGGTCGGCTGGCCCGCGGGCGGGAACGCGCCGCGCTGATGGTCACGATGGGCCTGTTCGCGCTCAGCGTGGCCGCCATCGGGCTGGCCGACTCCGCCTGGCAGCTCGCGCTGGCGCTGCTGCTGGTCGGCGCCACCAGCGGCGCCCTCGACGTCGCGCTGAACCTGGCCACCGGCCGCGCCGAGCGCGAGAGCGGCCGGCGCCTCTTCCAGCCCGTGCACGCCGCCTTCCCGGTCACGGTCATCGCGGTGGCGCCGCTCACCGGGCTGGCCCGCTCGTACGGCCTCGACGTCGCCGCCGTGCTCCTGATCGTCGCCCTGATCGTGGCCGCCACGTCGCTGACCCTGCTGGCGCTGCCCCTGGGCCACGGCCTGCCCGACACCCCTGCCGCCGGTTCCGGCCGGCGCCTGTGGGGTTCGGCGGTGGTGCTGGGGGCGCTGGCCGCCTGCGTCCTGGTCATCGAGAACTCGGTCGAGCAGTGGTCGGTGCTGCTGCTGGAGGAGCACCGGGACGCCACCCCGCTGGTCGCCAGCGCCGCGCCCTCGGTCTACATGGCTGCGCTGACGGCCGGCCGGCTGATCGTGCAGGCGCTGCCCCGGACGCCGCTCAGGGCGTTGTACCTGGTGGCCGGCCTCGGCGGCGGCGCCGGGATCGCCCTGGCGGGGCTGGGCGGCGGCGTGCCGCTCTCGCTGGCCGGGTTCGCGGTCACCGGGCTGGCCCTCGGCCCGCTGGTGCCCGCCCTGCTCAGCCGGGCCGCGGCCGACGACGCGAGCGGGACGATGGTGTGGGGGGTGTCGACCATCTCCTACACCGGGTTCGTGGTGAGCCCGCTGCTCGTGGCCGGGCTGAGCGGGTGGCTCGGCCTGCCTGCCGCCCTGGGCGCGCTGGGGCTCCTGGGCCTGCCCCTGCTGGCCCGCTTCGCCGTCGAGCGCCCGTGACGGAGGCAGGCGGCCTGAATATGGTGGTTTCTTGGGGAAAAGAGACCCCGGAACCGGGTATCCCCCCGGCGGATCGACTGCAAAGGGGATCACCATGGCTGTCTGCGAGACCTGCGGTAACGACTACGACATGGCGTTCGAGGTGCACGCGCAGGGAGCGGTGCACACCTTCGACTGCTTCCAGTGCGCGATCGAGGCGATGGCGCCCATCTGCGAGCACTGCGGCACCAAGGTCATCGGACATGGGGTGCAGTCGGGCGAGCACTGGTACTGCTGCGCCCACTGCGCCCGCGAGGAGGGCAACAAGGGCATCGTCGACCGTGTGATGGCCGGCACTTCGGCGTAGGCACCCGCTAGCCGGCGAGCAGGGCGCGCATCCGCGCCACCGCCTCGTCGAGCGGGCCCTGCGGCACCGGGGCGGCGAGGTCGAGGGTGATGTCACCGCCCTTGGCCTCCCACACCCCGGCGACCCGCCCCTCGTGGACGACCACGGGGGAGATCCACCCTGCCTGCCTGCTGACCTTGGGCCTGAGCTCCGGCGGGAGCAGCGGGGCGAGCCCGCGGGGCGCGGCCAGGACGAACTGGTCGAAGCCCGGCAGCAGGTGCACCTCGGCCGACGGCGCGGTGCCGGCGACGTCGTCGAGGTGCTCGGTCAGCGCCGTCAGCGTCATGCCGTCGTCCGTCTCGACCTCCGTCAGCTCCGGCGCCAGGTCGCGGAACCAGCCCTTCAGCACGGCCTTCCTGGCCACGCCGCCGAACAGCCAGGTGTCGAACATCTCCGGCGTGGCCGGGCCGTGCGCGCCCAGGAAGGCCCGGACCAGGCGCGGCCCCGCCTCCTCGTGCGGCGGCAACCCGGCCGGCCAGCCGGGCACCCAGGCGCGCGGGGCGGTGAAGGCCACCCGGCCGTCGAGCGGCGGCGCGTAGCACAGCTCGCCCAGCCGGCTCAGCGGCTTGAGCAGGGCGCCCCAGCCGGACGTGAGCGCCTGCCGGAGATGGGCGTCCCCGGTCACCTCCACCACGGCGTCGACCAGCTCTTCCCGGGTCAGCGCCCGCTCGCCCAGCGCGCGGGGCACGGCGTCGATGATCGCCTCGATCTCACCGGTGGTGACGCCGTGGCCGCGCTGCCAGGAGCCCTTCTCCCAGAAGCGCAGCGTGCTCAGCGCCGCGCAGTAGTCGGCGAGCTGGTCGGCGGGCACCAGGTGCAGGGTGCCGCGCATGATCCAGGTCTTGACCAGCGTGCGCTCGCTCCACAGCGCCTTGTCGATCTCCTCGGGATCGGGCCTGGCGCTCCTGACCGCCACCGCCAGCCGGGCCGACGAGGTGACCTGGCTCTGCACGCCGCACAGCCGCCGGGCGACGGCCACGGCGTTCTCCGCGCCGGCCCCGCTCACGAACTGCCGGCGCAGGCGCCAGGAGAGGATCTGGGCCCAGGTCAACCTCGTCGTCATGCGTCCAGTAGTACACCGGGCCGCCGACACTTCAGCCCGTGAAGCCGATGTCCTCGTACTGGAGGTCGTAGAAGCCCCGGGCCCCCACGTTCGCCAGCGTCTGCCGCACGGCCACCATCTGCGGCCGCTGGTAGAGCGGGAGCACGTTCACCTCCTGCCAGATCAGCTTGTCGGCCGCGTTGGTCGCCGAGCGGGCCCGCACCGGCTCCAGGCTCTGCGCGGCCCGGCTCATGGCCTGGTCGATGGCCGCCGATCCGGTGCGCCCGAAGTTCGCGTTCCAGTTCTGGCCGTTGGTCGCGTTCGCGTAGATGCCGTAGCTGCTGGAGACCGGGAACGGCGTCCCGATGTAGGCGAACGGCGTGATGTCGAAGTTCCCGGGGATCACGTATTTGGTGAAGAAGTCGTCGCTGGGCACGGCCTTGATGGTGAGCTTGACCCCGATCTGGCCGAGCATGGTCTGCGCCAGCTCCCCCTCCGCCTTGCTGATCTGCACCCCGGAGGGCACCACGAACCGCAGGTCGAGGGGCTTGCCGTTCTTCTGCCTGACGGACCCGCTCAGCTTCCAGCCGGCGGCGTCCAGCAGTTGCCGGGCCTTGCCCGGGTTGTACGCGCCGAGCTCTCCGGCGTTGTCCTGGTAGCCCTCCTGGGTGTTCATGAAGAAGTGGTTGTTCAGCAGCGCGATCGGCCAGTCCAGCCCCTGCAGGTCCGACTGGGCGATGGCCTGGCGGTTGATGCCGAGCTGGATGGCCTGGCGCACGCTGCGGTCCCGGAGCAGCTCGCTGGAGCCGTTGAAGGTGAAGTGCCGGAAGTCGGGCCCGGCCGCGTGGCGCACCTGGGCCCCCGTGGTGGCCTTGGCCCGCGCGTAGTCGGGCGCGGACGGCTGGATGTCGATGATGTCGAGCTCCCCGTTGCTGAACGCGCTGATCAGCGCGTCGTGCTCGGAGGCCCGATAGATGATCTTGTCCAGCTTGGCCCGGTCGCCCCACCACGCGTCGTCCCGCACCAGCGTGATCGTCTTCGCCGTCTGGTCGAACCCGCCGAACTTGAACGGCCCCGCCGTCACCGGGATCTTGTTCAGCCACGCGGTGTTGAACGCCCCGGCGTCGTGGTTGGTGGAGGCCGGCAGCAGCGGCCCGAACAGCGCCTGCCAGTCACCGAACGGCCTGGCGAACGTCACCACCACCTCGTGGTCGTCCTTGCCCCGCGCCACCTTCTCGATGTCCTGGTAGCCCGTGGACGAGGCGATCCGGAAGGCCGAGTCGCGCCCGTTGAGCGCCCGCCACTGCGCCTGGTAGTCGGCCCAGGTGATCGGCTTCCCGTCGGACCACTTCGCCTTCGGGTTCAGCGTGTACGTCACCACCTGCTTGGGCCGCTGGTCGGTCACCTTGGCGTCGACCACGTAGTCGTGGTCCACCGAGATCTCCGCCTTCTCGTTGGACGTGAACGGCGAGGGCAGCAGCGCGTTGCTGACCACGGCGGCCATGGCCAGGTTGCCGTCGACGTGGTTCCTGTTCCACTGCGAGGGGAACTCGTTGATACCCCAGCGCAGCGTCCCGCCGTCCTTGACCTTGTCCCGCGGCTGCGGGTTGATGTCGAAGGCCTTGATCGTACGCTCGTCCCCGGCGCTGTCCTGGACCTCCGGGCCGCCCTGGTTGCCCCCACAGCCCCCCAGCAGCAGCGAGCCCGCCAGCGAGCCCACCACCGTGGCGGCCACGACCAGACGTGATGCTTTCATCGAGCGAATTCCTCCTGGATCGAGCGAGGTCTATACGACTTCGCGCCTCTCTGCGTAATGGCAGGCCGCCCCCTGGTCGTCGCCCAGCAGCCGCACCTCGGGCTCGACGTCGACGCAGAGCCTGCGTTGCTCGTCGGTGAGCTCGGCGCGGAACTTGGGGCACCTGGTGCGGAATCTGCAGCCCGTCGGAGGGTTGGCCGGGCTGGGTAGGTCGCCTTCGAGCAGGATCCGCTCGCGGGAGCGCTCGCGCACGGGATCGGGCAGCGGGATCGCCGACAGCAGAGCCTGCGTGTACGGATGGGCCGGGGCGTCGTAGACGGCGTCCACCTGGCCGATCTCGGCGATCCTGCCCAGGTACATCACCGCCACCCGGTCGGCGATGTGCCGCACCACGGCCAGGTCGTGCGCCACGAACAGGTAGGACAGGCCGAGCCTGGCCCGCAGCGAGTCGAGCAGGTTGATCACCCCGGCCTGGATCGACACGTCCAGCGCGGAGACCGGCTCGTCCAGCACCAGCAGCCGGGGCTCCAGCGCGAGCGCCCTGGCGATGCCGATGCGCTGGCGCTGCCCGCCGGAGAAGTCCTGCGGGTAGCGGGCGGCGTGCGCGGGGTCCAGCCCCACCAGGGCGAGCAGCTCGCCGATGCGCCGCCCGGGGTCGCGCCGGCCGTGCGTGCGCAGCGGCTCGGCCAGGATGTCGTAGACGGTCATGCGCGGGTCGAGCGAGGCCAGCGGGTCCTGGAAGACGACCTGCATGTCGCGCCTGACCTCGGTGCGCTCCGCCCGGCTCATCCGGGCGGTGTCGTGGCCGAGCACGACGACGCCGCCCTCCTGGGGCGGGGTCAGCTCCAGGATCTGCGTCAGCGTGGTGGTCTTGCCGCTGCCCGACTCGCCGACCAGGCCCAGCGTCTCGCCCTGCCGGAGGTCGAAGCTGACCCCGGCCACCGCGTGTACCGTGCCGACCCGCCGTTTGAACACCGCCCCCTTGAGCAGCGGGTAGTCCTTGACCAGGTTGTGCACCTCCAGCACGGCGCGCTCGCCGCGCACCCGCAGCACGGTGCCGTCGCCCGGGGCCGCGTGCCGGCCGGGGCCACGCGGCCCCACCTCCTCCCAGCGGATGCACGCCGCCCGGTGCTCCTCGCCCACCTGGAACAGCGGCGGCTCCCGCTCGTCGCACGCGTCGATCCGCATCGGGCAGCGCGGCGCGAACGGGCACCCGGGCGGCAGGGCCGAGGGCGACGGCGGGTTGCCCTCGATGGGCACCAGCGGCTGCCGCCCGTCGCGGTCCACGCGCGGGATCGAGCCGAGCAGGCCCACGGTGTACGGCATCCGCATCCGGTAGTAGATGTCGTCCACGCCGCCCACCTCGACGGGCCGCCCGGCGTACATGACCAGCACCCGGTCGGCGAACCCGGCCACCACCCCGAGATCGTGCGTGATCATGATGATCGCCGCGCCGGTCTTGGCCTGCGCCCGCTTCAGCACCTCCAGCACCTGTGCCTGGATGGTGACGTCGAGCGCCGTGGTCGGCTCGTCGCAGATGATCACGTCGGGGTCGTTGGCGATGGCCATCGCGATCACCACCCGCTGCCGCATGCCGCCGGAGAACTCGTGCGGGAAGGCCAGCGCCCGCTCGGCCGGATGCGGGATGCCGACGAGCTCCAGCAGCTCGATCGCCTTGACCAGGGCCGTCTCCTTGCTGACCCGCTGGTGCACGCGCACGGCCTCGGCGATCTGGTCGCCCACCCGGTAGACCGGGGTGAGCGCGGACAGCGGGTCCTGGAAGACCATCGACATGGACTTGCCGCGGACGGCGTTGAGCCTGCGCTCCGGCGCGCCGATCAGCTCCTGGCCGTGCAGGCGCACGGAGCCGGTGACCCGCGCCCCCGGCGGCAGCAGCCCCATGACGGCGGCCGAGGTGACCGACTTGCCCGAGCCCGACTCGCCCACGATGCCGAGCACCTCGCCCGGGCGTACGGAATAGCTCACCCCCCGCACGGCGCGCACGTCGCCGAACGACACGTTGAGGTCGTTGACCTCGAGGACCGGGGTCATCGCGCCCCCCTCGCCGAGGACGGGTCGAACGCGTCGCGCAGCGCGTCGCCGACGAGGTTGACCGCCAGCACGGTGATCACCAGCAGCCCCGCCACGAACCAGAACGTCCACGGCGCGTAGACCGCGGTCTTGGAGCCGTCGGCGATGAGCGTCCCGAACGACACGTCGGGCGGCTGGATGCCGAACCCGAAGTAGGACAGCGAGGTCTCGGTGAGGATGGCGCTGCTCACGTTGAGGGTGGCGTCCACGATCAGCAGCGACGACAGGTTGGGGATCACGTGGCGGAAGATGATGCGCACCGGCGGCACGCCCATGTAGCGGGCGGCCTGCACGAACTCCCGCTCCTTCACCGAGATCGCCATCCCGCGCACGATCTTCGAGGTCACCATCCACAGGAACAGCGCCAGCATGATCACGAACAGCCACCACTGCCCCGACCCGAACAGCGGCGACAGGATCGCCAGGATCAGGAACGCCGGCAGCACGAGCAGCAGGTCGGTCACCCAGCTCAGCGCCCGGTCGGTCCACCCCGGGAAATAGCCGGCAAACGCCCCCACCACGGCCGCCAGCGCCGTGGACACCAGCGCCGCCAGCAACCCACGACCAGCGACTTCTGCATGCCGCGCAGCGTCACCGCGAAGACGTCGGAGCCCGTTTGGAGCGTTCCGAACCAGTGGCGCGGCGAGGGCGGCTGCATGAACGCGGTGAAGTCTTTGTCGGTGTAGGTCCACGGGCTGAACAGCGGCCCCACGAAGGCCAGCAGGAACATCAGCGCGAGCACCGCGAAACCGATCCGGCCCTGCGCGGAGCGGAAGAACCGCCCGGTGACCACCCGCGCCCTCGACGGCGCCCTGGTCAGAACGCCGTCGGTGAGCTCTTCCGCCCGCTCCTCGTCGGACAGCGTCATCGCGCCCGCACCCTCGGGTCGAGCGCGGCGTGCAGCAGGTCGGCGGCCAGCGAGGCGCACAACACGGCGATGGCGGCCAGGAAGGAGATGGCCGCGACGGTGTTGACGTCGTTGCCGAAGATCGAGTTGATCAGCTGCTCGCCCAGCCCGTGCCAGCCGAAGATCTTCTCCGTGAACGTGGCCCCGGTCAGCAGCACCCCGAACGTGAACGCGAAGTAGGTCACCACCGGGATCATCGCCGTGCGCAGCGCGTGGCGGGTCAGCGCCTTGCGCCTGCTGAGCCCCTTCGCCCTGGCCGTACGGACGAAGTCGGCCCCCAGCACGTCGAGCATCATGTTGCGCTGGTAGCGGCTGAAGACCGCGATCAGCCCCATGGACAGCGAGATCGTCGGCAGGACCAGGTGTTGCAGCCGGTCGACCACGTGCCCCCAGAACCCGGTCGTCAGGCCGTCGCTGTATTCGCCGCTGACCAGGAACACCTGGCGGCCGAACAGGTGCTCGTTGACCCACGAGGCCAGCAGGATGAGCATGTTGGCCAGCACCACCACCGGGACCGCGAGCACCACGAACGACAGGCCGGTCGAGAGCCGGTCGAACCACCCGTACTGCCGGACCGCCGCCAGCGCGCCGGTGAGCACCCCGAGCAGGCTGCCGAAGAGCAGGCCCAGCACGACCAGCCGGAAGGTGACGCCCATGCGGCGCTTGATGTCCTCGTTGACCGGCGCGCCCGCGACGGTCCTGCCGAAGTCGCCGTGCAGCAGGCCGCCCGCCCAGGTGGCGTAGCGCTGCAGCAGCGGCGTCTTGTCGTTGAGGTTGAGCGCGCTGAGCTGGGCGTCGACCACGGCCGGCGGGGGCTTGGGGGTGCGGTCGGCGTAGTTGGAGCGCGGATCCAGGGCGGTGGCCGCCAGCAGGTAGGCGAGGCTGGCCGCCACGGCGACGAGCACGGCGTAGTTGAGCAGCCTGCGGGCCAGGAACCCCGCCATCGCTCCCCCTCCGACGCGCACCCGCACGTAGCGGTGCCGGGCTTGGCCATCACCGACCCGCTCACTCTACGACATCGCGCGGACACTATGAGGCAACATGCCATGGACTGGGACCCCTACCTTGTGGGGTTCCGGGAGGGGGCGCGGCGGCCGTTCAGCGCCCGGCGAGCTCGTCCACGGCCGTGCGGACGTCCTCGCTCGTGATCGTGGTCAGGTCGGCCGAGCTGGCCGATCCGCCGCGCGCGGCGTGGGCGGCCAGCCGCACGTCGCGCCGCATGGCCGCCCGCTCGAACAGGGACCTGGCGAAGCGGCCGTTGCCGAGCCCGTCGATCAGCCGCTCCTCGCACACCCAGGCGAACACCTCGTCGAGACGGCTCAGCGCCTCTTCGTCGAACGAGTCGCCCGACTTCTCCGCCAGCAGCACCGCGATCTGCGACAGCTCGGCCGGCGAGTAGCTGGGGAAGGCCACCCGCTGGTTGAACCGGCTGGCCAGGCCCGGGTTGGTGGCCAGGAAGGCGTCCATCTCGCGCTCGTAGCCGGCCAGCACGATGACGAGCCGGTCGCGGTCGTCCTCGGCCCGCTTGAGCAGGGTCTGCACGGCCTCGGCCCCGAACGCGTCGCCGCCCTGGTAGCCGGGGTTGACCAGGCTGTAGGCCTCGTCGATGAACAGCACGCCGCCCAGCGCCCGGTCGACCAGCTCGTTGGTCTTGATCGCGGTCGCGCCGAGGTGCTGGCCCACCAGGTCGGCCCGGTGCGCCTCGACCACGTCGGGCCGGGCCAGCAGGCCGAGCGCGGCGAAGATGCGGCTCAGGACCCGGGCGACCGTGGTCTTGCCGGTGCCGGGCGGGCCGGCGAACACGAAGTGGCGCATCTGCTGCGGCGTGGGCAGCCCGCGCTCCTGCCGCATCCTGGCCACCTGGAGCTGGGCCGCGATCGCGTGCACCTGCCGCTTGACCGGGGCGAGCCCGGCCATCCTGTCGAGGTCGGCCAGCGCCTCCTCCAGCGTGGGGGTGGCGACGTAGCCGCGGAAGCGGGCGGTCAGCTCCTGGAACGCCTTGGTCACGTCGGGCGTCGTGGTGGTCACCAGGTCCTGGGTGGTCGGGGTGCCGCCGGCGCCCACCACGCGTACGTCGCGGGCCTGCGCCGCGGCCTCGACCAGGCTGCGGGCGAACCTGGCGTTGCCCAGCTCGTCGATCAGCCCGCGCCGGTGCACGTCGTCGTACAGGCCGAGCAGCACCCGGCGGGTCTCGGGGCCCATCGTGTCGCCCCTGCGCCGCTGCAGCAGCTCGGTGACCTCGACCAGCTCGGCGGGGGAGTAGCCGGGGAAGCGCACCCGGGTGGCGAACCTGCTGGCCAGGCCCGGATTGCTGGACAGGAACGAGCCCATCTCCTGCTCGTAGCCGGCCAGGATGATGATCACCCGGTCGCGGTCGTCCTCGGCCCGCTTGAGCAGGGTCTGCACGGCCTCGGCGCCGAACCGGTCGGGCTGCCCGTCGGAGGAGTTGACCAGCCCGTACGCCTCGTCGATGAACAGCACGCCGCCCAGCGCCCGGTCCACCAGCTCGTTGGTCTTGATCGCGGTCGCGCCCAGGAACTCGCCCACCAGGTCGGCCCGCTGCGCCTCGACCACGTAGGGGGTCTCCAGCAGGCCGAACGCGTAGAAGATCTTGGCCAGCGCGCGGGCGACGCTGGTCTTGCCGGTGCCGGGCGGGCCGACGAAGACGAAGTGCCTGGTGGGCCGCCCGGCGGTGTAGCCGGCCTCGGCGCGCAGCCTGGAGGCCTCGATGGAGGCGGCGATCGAGCGCACCTGCTCCTTGACCGGCGCCAGCCCGATCATGCTCTCCAGCTCGCCGAGCGCCTCCTCAACGGAGATCTGCGGCGGCGCGCCGGTCTTGTCGTGCGGCGCCTCGGGCCTGCCCTCGCGGGCCCTGACGCGGACCTGCTGCTCCTGGGCGGCCACGCTCTCCGCCTTGGCCTTGCGGGCGAGCACGAACCGGTGGACGAGGACGGCCGCGGCGGCGGCGTAGGCGACCCAGACCGCGGTGCCGTCGGAGACGGGCGAGAGCGCGGCGGCGAGCAGGCCGGCGGGGACGAGCGCCATCAGCGTGCTCATCCACGGGGTCACCCAGCGGATCAGGTGGGCCGCGGCGGCGACCGGCAGGGCCAGCGCGACCATCGCGTGCACGGTCGCGGCGCCCGCGGGGAACAGCCCGGAGAACGCCACCAGCGCCAGGACGGTCCAGCCCGCGACCACCAGCGCGGTGGCGGCGGCGCGCGGGAAGCGCATGGTCAGCGCGACGAACGCGAGCAGCAGGAGCACCAGGGGGAAGGTCTTGAGCAGGTCCCACCCGAGTGCCGCGCCCACCCCCATGGCGGCCACCAGGACGACCACGTAGAGCACCCGGCGCGCGGCCGGGGGAATCTGGAAATAACGCAGCCGAACCTTCTCGAACAGATCCCGCGCCGCGGCCCGCCCCAAGGCCTGGCCCCTGTCAGCGGCGCTGTCGGACTCACGCATCACGCCTCCCCGGTCCGCCCCCGGTTATACCGCACCGGACCGACTATTGGGCGGACCTGACACGCTAGGTGGAGGTCACGAAAAGGGCTATCTGACGCCCGAGTTCCGCCCCCGCGTCCTCTTGGAGGAAGTGCCCGGCGCCCTTGATCACGGGATGGTGCAGGCCAGCCGCACCGCGCATCGTTTTGAGCAGAATGGGCGCCATGCCCCCCGTGATCGGATCGCTGTCGGAGAACGCCACCAGGAACGGCCGGTCCAGTGTGGTGAGGATCTGCCAGGCAGCGCGGTTGGCGGGCGCGGCGGGATCGGCCGGCGTGATCGGCACGAGGCCGGGCATGGCACGCGGTCCCGCCTTGTACGACTCGTCGGGGAAGGGCGC
Organism: Nonomuraea sp. KM90; assembly: GCF_052246675.1. NCBI lineage: Bacteria > Bacillati > Actinomycetota > Actinomycetes > Streptosporangiales > Streptosporangiaceae > Nonomuraea > Nonomuraea sp. KM90. Next base: position 33,144 of record NZ_JBQQCB010000021.1, read on the forward strand.
GTCGTAGGCCGCCCGTACCTCCTCCGGCAGCTCGCTCCGGCAGCCCGCCTGGATGAGCCGGGCGATGTCCAGCACCGGCGCCTTGAGCACCGCGTCCCTGAACCGGTGCCACACGTCAGGCATGGGAATGTCACCCGTCGGCAAGCCCGTGTTGGCGGCCACGATCCGGGCGACGCTCCCGGGGTGCTCGGCGGCGATCCGCAGCCCGATCAGGCCGCCCCAGTCCTGGCCCACGATCGTCATGCCGTCGAGGCCGAGGGCGTCGAGCAACAGGGCGCGGGTCCACTCGACGTGCCTGGCGTAGGTGTGGTCGGCCAGGTCGGCGGGCTTGTCGGAGCGGCCGAAGCCGACGAGGTCCACCGCGATCGCGCGCAGCCCCGCCGCCGCCAGCTCCGGCAGCACGTGCCGGTAGAGGAACGACCAGCTCGGCTCGCCGTGCAGCAGCACGACCGGCTGCCCGTCGGAGGGGCCGGCCTCGACGTAGGCCATGCGCAGGCCGTCGGCGATCTCTGCGTAGTGAGGCTCGTAGGGGAAGTCGGGCAGGTTCGCGAAGCGCTCTTCGGGCGTACGCAGGGTTCGCATAGAACAAGATTCTACTCAGCGGCGCTGGTGACGTCCCGGGAACTCTCCCACCAGCACCTGCTTGGGCGTGACGCGCAGGACGTCCGAGTCGGCCAGGGCGATCCCGCGCACCTCGACCCAGAACCGCCGCTGCAGCGGGTCGGTGGCGAACACCGCCACCCTGGGGTCCTCCTCGATGGCCTCCCACGCCTCCGTCTCGGCGATCAGGCGCAGCTCGCCCGAGGAGGTCACGGAGGCCACCGCCCCGGCGACCCGGGGGCCGAGGGCGTCGCCGTAGGACAGGACGATGCTGCGGGCGTACGAGAAGGTCTGGCGTACCTCCGAGTCCAGCGTCACCGACGGCTGGGCCCCCATGGGCAGGTCACACATGAGCAGGGAGGCGCGCCACGGTCCCGGACCGCCCCGCCACCACGAGCGCACGGCCCGCGCCGCGAACACGACCGCCGCCGCCCCCAGCGCGCCCAGCCCGGTCCGCCACGCCCACACCGAGCCCAGCAGCCCGCCCGTCGCGCAGGCGGCGGCGGCCAGCACCACGAGCCCGGTCGCGGTGGCCAGCCACCGGTCGCCGCCCCGCCGGGCGCGCAGGTAGCCGCGCACCATCGGGTACGGCACCGCGAGCGCCGCCAGCGCCGCCCTCGGCTCCAGCACCAGTGCCCCGCCCGCCAGCGCCACCAGCACCGACCAGGTCCTGCCGAGCACGATCCAGAGCGTCACCCCGGCGTTCCGCCGGGCGGTCCGCTCGGTCGCGCGCACCGTCTCGGCCAGCGCCAGCAGCGGGCGCCCGCGCCAGGTCTCCGCCAGCGCGCGCACGGCCGCCAGCGCCGGCCAGCCCAGCACCACGATGCCCGCCAGCCCGGCCCAGACCGGATCCAGCGAGGACGGCAGCGCCGGCACCGCCCCCAGGAGCAGCCATGCGGCGTACGCTGCCACCGCCAGCGCCGCCGAGGCGACCGACACCCCGAGCCAGGGGTCCCTGCAGAGCATCGCCCGCGCGTACGCCCAGACGCCGACCCGCCGCGCCTGCCTGACCGTGAGCGGCACCAGCAGCACGAGCACGGCGAAGCCGCCGATCTGCGCCTGGACGCCCCAGTCGAGGAAGAGCGCGCACGCGGCGACCGCGACCGTGGCCACGGCGACCACGAGGCGCACCTGCCGGGACCACACCTCCAGCGCGCGCCTGGCCCGGCCCGTGTCGCGCGGGTCGACCGGCCAGGCCGGGTCGTGGTGCGGCCGGGGGCGGTCCCAGCGCAGCAGGGCCAGGCCGAGGTTGACCCGGGCCTGCGGATCATCGGGGTCGAGGGCGAGGGCGGTCCGGTAGGACCGCTCGGCACGGGCGTGCTCGCCGCGCAGCAGGGCCAGGTCGCCCAGCATGACCTCAGGGCCCGGCTCCTCCGGCGCGAACTTCCTGGCCAGCGTCGCGTGCTCGACCGCCTCGGCCCACCGGCCGGGCACGCGGCGCAGCACCGCCGCCAGGCGCAGCCGGGCCGGCCAGGAGCCGCGGCCCAGGTCCACGGCCCGCTCCGCGGCGGGGACGGCGTCGGCGTCGCGGCCCAGCCTCTCGTGGGCGAGGCTGATCAGCCGCTGCGGCCACTCGGCGGCCGGCTCCAGGTCGGCGGCGCGGCGGGCGGCTTCCAGCGCGGACTCGGAGCGGCCGGCGTTCAGCCTGGTCAGGGCCTCGTCACACCATTCGCGTGAGGACCGGTCGGAAAAGTTGCCTCTTGTGCCACTTGCGTCGGTCCCCACGAGTCCCATGATCGGCTGGCGGGGCAATGTTGGATAGATACCGACATATGGCTGTATCTCTCTAGAGAGGTTGGGGGTGACCCCGGATCACCCGATACCGCTATGACAAGTCCGTGGCATGGCCTAAGCTGCCACGCAAGCCGGAGCGCCGGAGCCAGGCGGCCGAGCTCGGGAGGAGTGAGCGCCGCCCCATGGCTCCGCCGCCTGTCGATGAACAGCACGTGCGGGCCCTGGGAAACGGATCGGCCTGCAAGGAGGCCCATGACCGTCACACAGGCCGCACCCCTCGTACGGACTGCCGACCGGGAGCACCACGACCGCCGCTGGGCCATTCTCGTGCTGCTCTGCCTGAGCCTGCTGCTGATCACGGTCGACGCCACCGTCCTGCACATCGCGGTCCCCGCGCTCACGGCCGCCCTCGAACCCTCCGCGGTGCAGCTGCTCTGGATCATCGACATCTACTCGCTGGTGGTCGCGCCGCTGCTGATCGTGTTCGGCACGCTCGGCGACAGGTACGGCCGTAAACGGCTGGTCCTGTGGGGCTTCGTCCTGTTCGGCGTGGCCTCGGCCGGCGCCGCGTTCGCCCCGACCCCGCTGACGCTGATCATGGCCAGGGCGCTGCTCGGCGTGGGCGGTGCGATGATCATGCCCGCCACGCTGTCGCTGATCCGCCAGGTGTTCACCGACAGGCGCGAGCGGGCCGTCGCGCTGGGCGTCTGGAGCGCCGTCGCCGCGGCCGGAGCGGCGGTCGGGCCGCTGATCGGCGGCGTGCTCGTCGGCTTCTGGTGGGGCGCGGTCTTCCTCATCAACGTGCCGATCCTGCTGGTGCTGCTGCCCGCCGCCGTACGCCTGCTGCCCGAGTCCCGCGCGCGCAAGGGCCGGCCATGGGACGTGGTGAGCGCCGCGCTGTCGGTGTTCGGCATCCTGGCGCTGGCGTTCGGGCTCAAAGAGGCGGGCTCGGGCAGCCTGATGCCGTTCTGGGCCGCGGCGGTGGTGTTCCTGACGGGGCTGGGACTGCTCGTGGCGTTCGTACGGCGGCAGACCCGCCTGCGCGAGCCGTTCCTGGAGATCGGGCTGTTCCGGCGCCGCGCGTTCACGACCGGGGTCGCCGGCGTGCTGCTGGGCGTGTTCGCGCTGGTGGGCCTGCAGCTCATGCTCGCCCAATACCTGCAGCTCGTCCTCGGCGACAGCCCCGTGCGCGCGGCGCTCAGGATGTTGCCCCTGGTCGTCTCCGCCATCTTCGGCGGGCTCGCCGCCGCCCACATCCTGCCCAGGATCGGCATGCGGGCCACCATGAGCGGCGGGCTCGGGCTCGTCGCGCTGGCCCTGACGCCCACCCTGAGCTGGGGGGTCGAGGGCCACCCCGTGATGCTGGCGGTGTGCTTCATCGGCATCGGGTTCGGGGTGCAGGTGGCGCTGCTGGCCGCCTCCGACACGATCATGGCGTCGGCCTCCGAGTCACAGGCGGGCGGGGCCGCGGCCATCGAGGAGACCGCGTACGAGCTGGGCGCCGGGCTCGGCGTGGCCGTGCTCGGCACGATCACCGCGATCGTCTACGCGCCGGGGCTGCCCGCCGTGCCCGGGGTGTCCGAGGGCGGCATGGACGAGGCCAGGCAGTCGCTGGCCTCGGCCGCCCACGTCGCGGACGAGATCGGCGGCAACGCGGGCGGCGCGCTGCTCGACGCCGCCCGGTGGGCCTTCGTCAACGCCCTGCACACGACCGTGGTCGTGAGCGTCGTCCTGCTCAGCCTGACCGCCGTCGCGGTGGCCGTGCTGCTCAGCCGTGATTGAGGTGTGCCATGTCCCGATTAGGGCAGTCAAGTACCGTGAAACAGGTCCTTCGTGATCTTGCCGCTTTAGTCGCCCGCATCGGTGTGGGCGGTATCTTTTTCGCCAACGGCTGGACCAAGCTGGAAGACGGTCTGAAAGTCACCGGGGCGAACTTCCTCCAGCAGGGTGCCCCCGCACCCCGCGCCTGGGCCACGGTCACCATGCTCGCCGAGCTGATCGGCGGCGCGCTGCTCATCGCCGGGCTCGTGGTCTCCGCCACGGGGCTGATCCTCTTCGCCGAGGCACTGGCGGTCTTCCTGGTGGCCCCTCCGCTCAATCCCATCACCATGAACGAGCTGATCCTCCTCGGAGCCGCCTCCCTCCTGCTCGCCGTGGTCGGCGCGGGGCGCGTGTCGGTGGACCACATGGTCGTGATCCGGCGGAGGGAGTCGGAGGCGGCCGACGAGTTCGCCGCCGACACGGAGGCCGACCGGGTCATCGCCTCGTTCCGAGATCCGGACCGGCCCGATCCGCTCGCGCGTACCCCGGCCGCGGACCCGGCCCCGGAGGACGGGTCCGAGGTCTCGGAGTCGGACGACACGGCGCCGCACCCGAGGCCCCGCGGACCGGCGGGGGAGCCCAAGAGCAACGAGGAGCCGTCGCCCGCGCCGGGCGACACGCTGGTGGCGGGCCGCAAGAAGCCCGCGGCCCGCGGCCGCCGCCCCGCCTCCACCGACTGACCCCGAGGTTCGCTCCGGCGCCGCACCCAGGGGGCATACGTCGTGTCACCGGCCCTGGGGGTGCCCCGCACTCCCAGGGCCGTGCGTCGCGTCAGCGCTGCGCAGGCGGCCGGCGACCGCCAGGACTGTGTGCCGGGCCAGCGGTGCGGAGGCGGGCGGCGACCGCCAGGGCCGTGCGCCGGGTCAGGGCCGGGTCGCCGACTGCCTGGACGGCGGCCAGGATCCGGCCGCCCGTCGCCCACGCGTACGTACGCCGGTCGGCGCGGTCGGGTTCCGAGCCGAGGTAGGCCCCTTCGCCGAGCCGCAGCACCGCCGGGTCCGCGGCGGCCTTCGTGGCGGCCAGCAGCCGGACGTCGGCCTCCGTCGCGGCGACCCACGTGATGGCCACCCGCACCTGGGCCCCGGCGTCGTCCGGCGGGACGAACGTGCACGTGCTCGGCCGCGGCCAGCGCAGCCCCAGATGCCCGCCGGTGCCCGGGACCGGGAGGTACCCGGGCGGCGCCGCCGGGCCGAGGAGCGCGCACGCGTCGGGCCAGCTCCCGGGCGGCACGGGCAACGACGGCGGCAGCCCGGTCCGCCCGTGGAAGGTGTAGGCGGTCAGGCGGCCACCACCGGGATGGATCTCGTACACGAGCACGTCGCGCGCGGTGGAGCCGACGACGGACGCGGCCCGCTGGGCGACCGGCAGGCGCAGCACGGCCCGTGTCCCGTCGGCCAGGGAGATGACCTCGACCAGGCCGGGTTCGAGCCCGCTGAAAAGCTCTCCCACCGCGTGGCGGGCCGTCAGATGGCCGGCGCCGGGCAGGTGGTCCTCGAGGCTCTCCGCTCCCGTGCGCGGCCTCAGCGACGTCCGCCAGGCGACCCGCCCGTCGCGCAGCGCGGTGATCAGCCGGGCGCCGGCCACGCTGTGGACGACCAGCGTGAGCGCGCCGGCGTGCACCGCCGTCGTCCTGGCGACCTGCGGGAAGGTGTCCGGCACCCGCGCGACGAGCCGGCCGCGGGAGTCGAGGACGGTGAGGAGCCCGTCGATCGAGGCGGTGATCAACCCCGTGGACGAGACCTCGGTGTTGAGGATCTGCTCGGGCGCGCCGGGGACCTCATGGGCCCAGGCCACCTGTCCGGTGCGCGGGTCCACGCCGCGCAGAACCCCCTTGCCGCGGCAGTCCGCGGCGAGGACGGGAAGGCCGGCACCGATCAGATCAGGTGGGGCACAGCCCGGCGGCCACGGCAGGGTCCACGTGTCGCGGCCGGTCGCCGGGTCGATCCCGCGCAGGCCGTCGTGCGCGGCCCAGGCGATGCCGGTGGGCGTCAGGGCCGAGGCCCTGGCGTACGGGAGCGCGCGTGACCACGTCGTTGTGCCGGCGAGCGGGTCGTGCAGGCTGATGCGCTGCCCGGTCCCCTCGTCGACGCGCACGGCGAGGGACTCCCCGACGAACCGCACGTCCATCGTGGCGCCGAGCGGAGGCTCGGCCAGCGGGAAGGTGCTCACCAGCCGCCCTGTCCCGGCGTCGTGGACGCGGACGGAGCGCGGCCGGGCGGATCGTACGGCCAGCAGGTGACGCCCGCGGATCGTCGCCGTGGGCACGTGGAGGTCGATGCCCTCGTCGCCCAGCGGCCCCAGCTCGACGCTCCAGGCGGCGGTGAGCCCCGCCCGCTCCGGCCCGGCCGCCCGGCTGCCGGCGGCGCAGGCGAGGACGAGCGCGCCGGCGATCAGCGCCCGGAGCCGCATGCCCGGTCCGGCTCGAAGAACTCGCAGGCCGCCCGGCCGGTGGCGGCCCGCAGCCCCGCGCCGGTGTTGAGGTAGACCGTGCCGTAGCCGGTGTGGCGCTCGGGGGCTCCGGTGACCCGGAACGGCCGTCCCGCCTGATCGGTGACCGTGATGCGCTCCGCCCGGTCGCCGCCGCCGGGCACGTATTCGACCTCCAGGTTGAACGCGTGGCTGCGGGCTCCGGCGCGGATCTCGAGGCCGAGCTCGGTCTGCTCGCCCTGTTGCAGTGACAGGCTCTGCCGGCCGAAGTAGGGCGGTCCGGGCTTGCCCGCGCTGGTGAAGAACTTGCGGGGAGCATCGAGGTCCACGGTGAGCTGCGGGTTCCGCTCCGCCGTCTCGCTGGGGAACTCGACGAAGGCGCCGGTGATGTTCGGCCGGTCGCCGGTGACCTCTTTCACGCGTACGTCCGTGATGCGGACGGGGGCGCGGTCGGCCTCGAACACCACGCGCACGCGCATCCACTCCACCCAGGCGCCGCCCAGCCGCCCGGCCAGGTCGAGGAAGGCGGGGTCGTCGAAGCGGCCGGTCAGGAAGATCGCCCGGTCCCGCGGCGTCACGGGCAGGGCGGGCACGGCCAGGTGCGGGTTGCGGCCGGTGGCGGGCAGCACCGTGGCACGCAGCGCCGGCTTGCCGAGGCCGAGCAGGTCGGCCGGCCGGACGATCAGGCTGAGCGCGTCGGTCGCCCACGCCGTGATGACGGCGGTGAGTATCCCACCGGCCCATAGCAGGATCTTGGTCCGCTTTCCGCCTTCGGGCTCATCCTTTTCCGGCACGAGAACTCAATGTAACGCACCGAATACGTCCGGTGAGAATCCGTTGAGGTGGAGATCGGCTTCGCCCGGTGAATATCCTGGCGGCACAGCCCGAGCGGGGAGCGTGCGATGGCGGCCAGGGAGGGCAGGGCGCGCGCGACAGTGCGTGACGTCGCGGCCGAGACCGGCCTGTCCATCGCCACCGTCTCGCGCGTGCTCAACGGCCAGTCCAACGTCGCCCCGCACACCCGCGAGCTGGTGCTGCGCGCCGTCGGCCGGCTCGGCGACCAGGCGCCCAGGCCCCGCGCGGCGCCCGACGCCCCGGGCGGCGCCGTCTACGTGCGCTGCCCCTACGTGCTGACCGACTATTTCGGGCTCATCGTCTCCTCGGTGGGCGAGACCATCGAGCTGCACGGCCGGCAGATGATCCTCGGCGCCGGGGAGGCGGCCCAGGGGAGCGCGGTGCTGCCCGGGCTGCCCGACCGCCCGGGGGTCGCGGGCGCGATCCTGATCCTGCCGCCGGAGCCCGGCGACGAGCTCGTACGCCTGCGCGACCGCGGCTTCCCCTTCGTGGTGATCGACCCGAGGACGCCGCCCCCCAAGGACATCGTGGCCGTGTCGGCCGCGCACTTCGCGGGCGGTCGCAAGCTGATGGCGCACGTGGTGGAGCTGGGCCACCGCCGGGTGGGGATCATCGGCGGCCCGGTGCGCTGGCTGCCCAGCGAGGCCAGGCTGGCCGGCTACACCGCCTCGCTGGCCGACGCCGGGGTGCTCCCGGCGCCCGAGCTGCTGCGCAACGTGCCGGAGCCGAGCATGGAGCACGGCTACCGGGCGGCCTGCGAGCTGCTGGACCTGCCGCGGCGGCCGACGGCGCTGGTGGCGTTCAACGACAAGATGGCGGTCGGGGCGCTGCGGGCGGCGGCCGAGCGGGGGCTGGGCGTGCCCGGCGACCTGTCGGTGGCGGGCTTCGACGACATCGACGTGAGCAGGGCGGCCTCGCCCGCCCTCACCACGGTGCGCCAGCCGCTGGAGGAGATGGGCCGGATGGCGGTCACGCTGCTGATGCGGCTGCTCAGCAGGCACACCCTGGAGGCGCTGCACGTCTCGCTGGGCACCGAGCTGGTCGTGCGCGGCTCGACAGGGCCGGTCCCGCGCTGACTGTTTCATTTGTTACATCGGTTGACTGCCATGTTGACTCGTGTTCTGCTGCTCATGGCAAGCAGCGTTACACGTTTGTTTCATTTGTTACAAGGGCATCACCCCCCGCCCTGAAAGGACTCCAGCCGTGTCCAGAATCCTTCTCGCGCTCGCCTGCGCCGCCGCCTTATGCCTGGCCGCGCCGGCCCCGGCCCTCGCCGCCAACGAGCCCGTGAACGTCTGGCTGACCACCACCTCCGACTCCGGCGGCCGCAACGTCACCCGGGGCCTCCAGCAGCAGGCCCCCATCGCCTTCGGCCCGGCGGGCGGCACCGCCGGCCACACGATCACCGTCAACGAGGGCACGACGTACCAGCCGTTCGAGGGCGGCGGCGCGTCGATCACCGACACGACCGCGTACCTGCTGCGCGGCGGCCCCGTCAGCGCCGCCACGCGGGACGCGGTGATGCGCAGGCTGTTCTCGCCCACGGACGGGATCGGCCTGTCCTTCGTACGCAACCCGATCGGCGCCTCCGACCTGTCCCGTCCCGGCATGGTCTCGCTCGACGACACCTGCTGCGACCTGAACGACTTCGGCGCCAACGGCTACGACACGAACGTCCGTCTCCTGACCGCGCAGGCCAAGCAGCTCAACCCGGCGCTGCGGGTCAAGGGCGTGCCGTGGAGCGCGCCCGGCTGGATGAAGGACAACGGCCGGATGGACCAGATGGGCTGGCTCAAGTGGGAGTACTACGGCATGTACGCCCAGTACCTGGTCAAGTACGTCCAGAGCTACCAGGCGGCCGGCGTCCCCGTGGACTACGTCTCGGTCCAGAACGAGCCCAACTGCTGCCAGGCCGGCAACCCGACCGCCATGAACTACCCGGGCATGTCCTGGAACGCCTCCGGCCTGATCGAGCTCACCAAGAACTTCGTCTACCCGGCCTTCCGGGCGGCGGGCCTCAACACGAAGGTGCTCGTGCACGACTGGAACTACGGCGACTACGGGCAGATCGGCGCCCCCATCCTGGCCGACTCGGCGTTGCGCAACGACCCGCTGTTCGGCGGCATCGCCTGGCACGGCTACGGGGGTGACCCGGCCGTCGGCACGCAGGTGCGCAACCAGTACCCGTCGGTGCCGCAGTTCAGCACCGAGCACTCGGGCGGCACCTGGATCGCCAACCAGCACAACGAGGACATGGCCGACATCGTCACCTACGCCCGCAACTGGAGCCGCAGCCTGGTCAAGTGGAGCCTGGCGCTCAACCAGAACATGGGCCCGCACAACGGCGGCTGCGGCACCTGCACCGGGCTGATCACCGTCCAGGAGGGCGGCTCGCGGGCGGGCCAGGTGGACTACACGATCGAGTACTACACGACCGGCCACCTGACCAAGTTCGTCAAGCCGGGGGCGTACCGGATCGACTCCACCGCCAACGGCACAGTCCAGAACGTGGCCTACCGCAACCCTGACGGCTCCAAGGCGCTGATCGCCCACAACGGCGGGACCTCGGCGCAGTCCGTCCGGGTCGACTGGGGCAACCAGTCCTTCGTGTACTCGCTGCCCGCCCGCACCACGGCCACCTTCACCTGGTCGGGCACGCCGGGCTCCGGCGGCGGCGGCCCGATCACGGGGCTGGCCGGCAAGTGCGTCGACGTGGCCGGCGGCAGCAGCGCCGACGGCACCGCCGTACAGCTCCACACCTGCAACGGCACCGCCGCCCAGCAGTGGACGCGCCCCGGCGACGGCACGCTGCGGGCCCTGGGCAAGTGCCTGGACGTCGTCGACCACGGCACCGCCGACGGCAGCCGGTTGCAGCTCTGGTCGTGCACGGGCGCCGCCAACCAGCAGTGGACCCACACCGCCGGGCGCGACCTGGTCAACCCCGCCGCGAACAAGTGCGCCGACGTCACCGGCAACTCCAGCGCCGACGGCACCCGCCTGCAGATCTGGACCTGCACGGGCGCCGCCAACCAGAAGTGGACGCTGTCCTGACCTGAAGGTCGCCCGGCTCACATGTCAGCGGTGAGCCGGGCGATCGTCCGCATCTTGTTCATCGCGTCCAGCGCCGCCACCTTGTACGACTCCGCCAGCGTCGGATAGTTGAACACGGCGTTGACCAGGTAGTCGATCGTCCCACCGCACCCCATGACCGTCTGCCCGATGTGCACCAGCTCCGTCGCCCCCGTGCCGAACACGTGCACGCCGAGCAGCCGCCGGTCCTCGGAGGACACCAGCAGTTTGAGCATCCCGTACGAGTCGCCGATGATCTGCCCCCTGGCCAGCTCCCGGTAGCGCGAGATGCCCACCTCGAACGGCACCTTGTCGCGGGTGAGCTCGTCCTCCGACTTCCCGACGAAGCTGATCTCCGGGATGGTGTAGATGCCGATGGGCGACAGCTCGTTCATCCCGCCCGCCGGCTCGTCGCAGGCGTGCTGCGCGGCCAGCCGGCCCTGCTCCATCGACGTGGCCGCCAGCGCGGGAAAGCCGATCACGTCGCCCACGGCGTAGATGTGCGGCACCTCGGTGGCGAAGTTCCCGTCCACCGAGATCCGCCCCCGGCCGTCGGCGGCCAGGCCGGCGGCCTCCAGGCACAGCTCGGTGGTCTTGCCCTGGCGCCCGGCCGAGTACATCACGCAGTCGGCGGGGATCTTCTTGCCGCTCTCCAGCAGGGTCAGCGCCCCGCGCGGGCGGCGCTCGACGGCCGCGACGTTCTCGCCGAACCTGAAGGTCACCGCCAGGTCGCGCAGGTGGTATTTGAGCGCCTCCACGATCTCCAGGTCGCAGAACTCCAGCATCCGGTCGCGCCGCTCCACCACCGTCACCTTGGTGCCGAGGGCGGCGAACATGGAGGCGTACTCGATGCCGATCACCCCGGCACCCACCACGACCAGCGTCTCGGGGACCCGGTCGAGGTGCAGGATGGCGTCGGAGTCGATCACGGTCCGGTCGTCGAACTCGACGCTGGACGGCCGCGCGGGCGAGGTGCCGGTGGCGATCACGATCTTCTCGGCGGTGACCTTGGTCTCCTCGGTCTTGCCCTCGTCGTGGACGACGCCGATGGTGTGCGGGTCGAGGAACCGGCCGGTGCCCTGTAACACCGTGACGTGGTTGCGGGCGAGCTGGCTGCGGATCACCTGGATCTCGCGGCCGATCACGTGCTGGGTGCGCATCCCGAGGTCGGCGACCGTGATCTCGTCCTTGACGCGGTAGCTGGCGCCGTACAGCTCCCGCTGGTTGAGGCCGGTGAGGTAGAGGACGGCCTCGCGCAGGGTCTTCGACGGGATCGTTCCCGTGTTGATGCAGACGCCTCCGAGCATGTGTCGTTTCTCGACGACCGCGACGCGCCTGCCGAGTTTGGCGGCCGCGATCGCGGCCTTCTGACCACCTGGTCCGGAACCCAGGACCACAACATCAAAGTCCGCCACACGGTCCAGTCTGCGGGCGGCAGGTCAACGGGGAAAGGCCTGCCGGGGAACGCCGGAGTGCGGGCTCCCGTCACGCCCGGCCGGGCCGGGTGCTGAAGCGCACCTCGTCGCCCGGCCTGAGCTGGGCGGCGACCGGCAGGTCCGCACCGCGTACGACGCCGATCACCGGATATCCGCCCGTCGGCGGATGGTCGGCGAGGAACACGATGGGCTGCCCGCTCGGCGGCACCTGCACGGCCCCGGCGACCATGCCCTCGCTCGGCAGCTCGCCCTCCTTGGCCCGCGCCAGCTCCGGCCCGCTCAGGCGCACCCCGACGCGGTTGCTGTCCTGCGTCACCGTGTACGGCCCCCCGCACAGCGCGGCCAGCGCGGCCGGGACGAACCAGTCGTCGCGCGGCCCCGGCAGCACCCGCAGCACGGCCGGCCGCGGCCCCGGCATCGGCGCCAGATCGACGGAGATGACGCCCTCCGGCGGGCCGACCGGCAGCAGCGTGCCCGCCCGCAGCGGCTCGGGCCCGAGCCCGGACAGCGAGTCGGTGGACCGGCTGCCGAGCACCGGCTCGACCGCGATCCCGCCGCGCACGGCCAGGTAGGTGCGCAACCCCCGCACCGGCGCCCCCAGCCGCAGCTCGCCGCCCGCCGGCACCCAGAACGGCACCCCCATGTCCGCCCCCGAAGCCAGCGGCGCGCCCGCCAGCGCCACCCACGCCGCGTCCAGGAACCGCAGCCGCGCCATCCCGAACGTCAGCTCGATCCCCGCCAGCCCCTCGGCGTTGCCGACCAGCCGGTTGGCCAGCCGCAGGCTCGGCGCGTCGGCCGCTCCCGAGCACGGCACACCCAGATGAGCCAGGCCGGGCCGCCCCAGGTCCTGGACGGTCGCGTACGGCCCCGGCGCCAGAACCTCGATCATGCCGGCTCGAACCGCACGCGCATGCCCGGACTGAACAGCGAGGGCGGATCGCCCGCCACGTCCCACACCCGCACCGACGTGCGCCCGATGAGCCGCCACCCGCCCGGCGAGGCCGTCGGGTACACCGCCGAATAGGGCCCCGCCACCGCCACCGACCCGGCGGGCACCGACGTGCGCGGCGTGTCCAGCCTGGGCGTCTCCAGCACCGGATCCAGCCCGGTGAGATAGGCGAACCCGGGCGCGAACCCCAGCCACCCCACCACCAGCTCCCGCCCGGAGTGCCGGGAGATCACCTCGTCCACGGAGATCCCCGCCAGCGCCGCCACGGAATCGAGGTCGGCGCCGTCGTAGACCACGGGGATCGTCACGACCGGCCGCCCCTCGGCCGCCCGCGCGCCGGCCCTGCCGCGCTCGCGTGCCGCGACCTCCGCCAGCCGCGCCCGCAACCGCGCCTGGTCCACCCCCGGGGCCACCACCAGCACCGTCTCCGGCCCCGGCACGATCTCCACGACGCCCGCGGGCCGCTCGGCCCGCAACGCCGCGTCCAGCCGGTGCGACAGCTCCAGCGAGCCGGTCTCCACGAGCAGCCCGTGCTCCCCGGCCGTCCGGATCACGCGAACGCCTGCAGGACCACTCCGGCCGCCAGCAACGTGTCGCGCACCCCCTGCGCCAGACGGACGGCGTCAGGCGTGTCTCCGTGGACGCAGATGGAACGCGCGGAAATCGGTACGGAACTCCCGTCAGCGGCCGTCACAGAGCCTTCCACGGCCATCTGGCGGGCACGGGCGGACACGGCGGCGGCGTCGTGGATGACCGCGCCCGGTTCGCGCCGCGGGACGAGCATCCCCTGAGGGGTGTACGCGCGGTCGGCGAACGCCTCGCTCACCGTCGGCACGCCCTCGGCCGCCGCCACCTTGTGCACGACCGAGCCGGGCAGCGTGAGCACCGGCAGCGAGGGGTCGTAGTCGGCCACCGCGTCGATCACCGCCGCCGCCTGCACCTCGTCGCGGCAGATCCGGTTGTACAGGGCGCCGTGCGGCTTGACGTAGGACACCCGGCCGCCCATCGCCCTGGCGATGCCGTCGACCGCCGCGAGCTGGTAGAGCACCTCGGCGCACAGCTCCTCCGGCTCGACGTCCATCTCCCTGCGCCCGAAGTGGGCCAGGTCGCGATAGGACACCTGCGCCCCGATCGCCACGCCGCGGTCGACGGCGGCGGCGCACGTGCGCCTGATCGTCACGGGGTCGCCCGCATGGAAGCCGCAGGCCACGTTGGCGCTCGTGACGATGTCGAGCAGCGCGAGGTCGTCGCCGAGCCGCCAGATGCCGAAACCCTCGCCCAGGTCCGCGTTGAGGTCGATCACCATGGGACCATCATGGCGGCATCGGCTACCTCGGCGCGACGAACAGCGTCTGTGTGGCCGTGCCGATCTCCCCGGACTCGTCGTACAACGTGGACCGGGTCAGGCCCCGGCCGGCCGGGCCGATGACCGTGGCGGCGTCCATGCAGACCCACTCGCCGACCGGGGCGCGGAACAGCGAGATCGTCAGATCCACGTTCACGAACACGTGGGTGTCGAAGTCGAGGGCGAAGCTGACGCCGTTGCCGCTGTCGGCGAACACCGCCACCCGCTCCACCGGGGTCATCTCCTCGCCCTCGACCAGCGGCATCGTGAGCCTGCCCCAGACCGTGGCGGGGCCGATCTCCATGGGGCCGCCGGCGACGAAACGCCAGTCGAGCGCCCTGCCGTACCCGAAGCCGGAGCCCAGCCACGAGCGCGCCTGCTCCTCGGAGCGCGGCGGGACCGGCGCGGGCGGCCCGGCGACCGGCGTGGGCGGCGTGCCGGCCGTGCGGACGCGCCAGGCGCTCGCCCTGACGTATTCGCGGCCGCCCGAGGACACGCTCGCCGACAGGCACTGCACGCGCTTGCCGTCGCGGGTCACGTCCGTCGCGACCGCCAGCTCGGCCACCGGCACCGGCGCGAACACGTCCACCACCAGCCTGGACAGCTCCAGCCCCGGCCGCGGCGCGGTCTGCGCCAGCTCGTGCGCGATCAGGGCGGTGACGGGGCCCATGTGCTGGGTGCGGGGATCCCACGGCCCCTGCGTGTGCTCGGAAGCCAGGTAGCGGCCCTGGCCGAGCCGGCTGTACATCGCCATAGAACGTTATTCTAGTGGCTCAGATCTCGTCCGGGATGTCGGCGATGTCGTCGAGGGCCGCCGCCAGCTCCTCGGGGTCGCCGCCGATCCGCTCGGCGATCTCGATCAGCACGTGGAGCACGTCGTGGCGGTCGTGCCCGAGGTCGAGCAGGCGCTGCGCGGCCTCCCAGAGCTGCGGCGGGTCGCCGTCCCACAGCCGGGTGGCGATCTCCTCGTGCCAGGCCAGGTGCTCCTGGTCGATCACGCCGCCGTGGTCGATCTCGAGTAACGTACGCCGGTCCGCCTGGTCGGCCGGGTTGAGCCGGTCGAGGTCGATCCCGTTGTGCGTGCCCTGCAGATAGGGGAACGCGAAGGCCCGCCTGGCCAGCGCCGACAGGTCGCCGTCCGGCAGCAGCCGCTCCAGCAGCGGCCGGTCGAGCCCGAACGACGTCGGGTCCCGGTACGCCTCGGGGAACTTCCCGATGGCCCCCCACACCGCGTCGAGCGTGGCCTTGAGCCCCTGCTCGGGCAGCCCCGTGCGGCGGGCGGCGAAGCGCACCCACGCCGACATCACGTGCGGCATCGCCTCCTGCTCGGCCACGCTCAGCATCACCTTGCGCGGCAGCCAGTCGAGCAGGAACGTCTCGCACTTGGTCGGGCTCACCCGCAGCGGCCGGTTGAAGTCCTGCTCGCACCCGTAGTCGATGATGTGGTCGGCGCAGCGCGAGGCCGCCGAGGGGTCGGACAGGTGCTCGGCCGCGTCGGAGGCCAGAAACTCCGCCGCCAGCATGGCGCGCCGCTCCCTGCTGTACGGGGCCTCGATGTGCAGCGGCGCCGGCCGCTTGCGCCCGGGCGGCAGCGCCTTGAGCCGCGCGCGGGCGAAGGCGTGGTAGGCGCTGTAGCTGTCGCTCACCGGCGGCGGCGTCTTCGGCTCCCTGGTCGCCTTCATCGCCGACTCCAGCAGCGCCCTGGCCTGCTCGGGCTGGATCTCCTCGAACAGCAGCAGCGGATTGCCCGCCGCCTCGGCCCTGGCCGACTCCAGCAGCTTGTCGACCTGGGAGGACACCCAGGCGTCGCGCGCCATGCCGCTCATGTTGTAGTCGACGACCATGACCAGCGCGTGCCGCTCGACCGGGAGCTCGCTCTCGTTCCAGCGGTAGGCGAAGGTGCAGATGACCGTGTCCTGGTCGCCGTAGGCGTCGCGGGAGACGTAGCAGCCGGCCGGCTTCACCGCGCCCACCCGGTCGGCCCAGCCCGGCCGGGCCACCCCCGACTCCATCATCGCCAGCGCCGCGCCCTCGGCCTTGGCGCCCTGGCGGGCGGTGCCCAGGTAGGCCAGGCAGATCAGCAGGGTCAGCGAGGCCGGAGTGCCGGCCTTGGCGGCGTAGTCGACGAGCCCCTCCCCGAGCACCTGCTCGACGTCGCCGCCCCTGACCCGCCTGCCCCACCAGGCACCGATCATGTCGGAGACCATCAGCTCCGCGTCGAGGGGAGTGCGTACGGCCAGCAGCTCGCGAGCCGCCTGCACCATCTCCTTGAACACGTCGTCTGGCGGGGTGCTCTCCCGGGGATCTCGTCGGTGTCGGCGCACGCCCTCACTCTCTCGTATTCCAGGCGCAAACGGTGCGTAGAACTCGGCCCGGTGACCCCGATGTTATCGGGGAAGGCGTTTTCGGCGGGCACGCCGATCCGGGCGCCTCCCGCGCCGCCCGCCCTTCGTCCCGCGGACGCCCTAGCGGACGCCCCGGGGAGGAGGTGCGGAATTCACGATCGCGAGCAGGTGCTCGCGAGCGATCCGTTCCACGATCTCGGGCGTCGCCGAGATGCCCAGATGCTGCGCGCACGCACACACGTCGGCTACGCAGCGGTCGATCGTGTCCACGGGTACGGTCAGGAACTCTTCGGCCAGCCTGAGACTGACCGGTTCCCGCAGGAACCGTGTGGCCAGAGCGAGCATAGATGTGAGATTCCTCTGGAGACCCAGGGGCAAACCCCCAGGAATGTCTGCAGGGCGACTTGCGCTCTCATTTCACCTTTTCTCGGGAGACTGTCAAGGCTCCGCGGC
Source organism: Nonomuraea sp. KM90 (assembly GCF_052246675.1). NCBI lineage: Bacteria > Bacillati > Actinomycetota > Actinomycetes > Streptosporangiales > Streptosporangiaceae > Nonomuraea > Nonomuraea sp. KM90. Next base: position 50,178 of record NZ_JBQQCB010000021.1, read on the forward strand.
GACTGTGTTCACTTCACCGGGCGCCCATTCGTGCAAAGCTGTCTCCATGCGCATCCAGCTCGCCCAGCGGAGCGAGGCAGACGAGCTCCTCGGCCGCAGCCCGCTCGCCCTGCTCGTCGGCATGCTGCTCGACCAGCAGATCCCCATGGAGTGGGCGTTCACGGGGCCCTACACCATCTCCCAGCGGCTCGGGCACGATCTCACCGCCGAGGAGATCGCCTCCTACGATCCGGAGGCGTTCACCGCACTGCTGGCGGACAAGCCGGCCGTGCACCGCTACCCCAAGTCTATGGCCGCCCGGGTCCAGCAGCTCGCGGCCTATCTCGTCGAGCACTACGACGGTCAGCCGGAGCGGATCTGGGCCGACGCCGCGGACGGTCAAGAGTTGTTGAAACGACTCATGGCCCTCCCGGGATACGGCAAGCAGAAGGCCCAGATTTTTTTGGCATTGCTGGGGAAGCAGATGGGGGTCCAGCCATCAGGCTGGCGTGAGGCTGCCGGACTTTACGGCGAGGAGGGGTCGAACAGGTCGGTCGCCGACGTGGTCGACGCCGACAGCCTGGCCCGCGTACGGTCCGCCAAGCAGGAGGCCAAGCGGGCGGCCAAGGCCCGATAGTCAGGTGCCGTGGCCGGGACCGGTCCCCGTCATCGGGCCCGTATCCGGGCGCGGTAATCGGGCGCTGTAACCTGATCTTGCTGCGCAATGTGGAGCGACTTTGACAGGATGCGTAGACCCTAGAGGCGACCGGGCCGCGGCGGGGGCTTCCGTCCGTACATGCCCATCGTCGATGATGTACTGCAGGATCCGGTCGCCCGGAGCTGCGCTACGCCGATACACAGTTATGGAGATGTGCCGCGTGGGAGACCCTGGCACGCGACGGAGGTGCGGACCATGAGCGCCGAGACCTCCGTTCCCCGTCCCCGGGAGTCGGATGTGGACATCTCAGACTCCGCCCTCTTCAAGGGCATGCTGTCGGAGGCCGAGTTCGCCTTCGCGTTCTTCGACGGCGACAGTCGCATCCAGCGGGTCAACGACGTGTTCAGCGATGTCGTCAACGTGCCCGCGGAACGCATGGCCGGCAAGCAGCCCGTCGAGGTGCTCGCCGCCGACCTCAGCCAGATCATCACCCACGCGGTGCAGGCCGTCATCGAGAGCGACGCGCCGGTCACCGAGGGCCGCGTGCGCGTGCGCTCCGCCGAGGGCGACACCCGGCACTGGTCGCTGTCGTTCTCGCCGGTCCACGACGAGGGCGGCGAGCTGCGCGCGGTCGCCCTGGTCGGGCTCGACGTGACCGAGAGCCGCCAGACCGAGGAGGCGCTGCGCCGCAGCGAGGAGCGCTACCGCTCGCTGGTCGAGGCGCAGTCCCAGCTCGTCTGGATCACCTCGCCCACCGGCGCCGTGGTCGAGGACGCCCCGCAGTGGCGCGCCATCACCGGCCAGGGCCTGGAGGAATACCTCGCCAGCGGCTGGCTGGAGGTCGTGCACCCCGAGGAGCGCCAGCAGACCGAGGAGGCGTGGCGCGAGGCGCTGCGCGGGCGCACCATGTTCGAGTGGAACTACCGGGTGCGCACCCGGGCCAGCGGCTACCGCCACTTCGAGGTGCGGGCCGTGCCGATCATCCGCCACGGCAGGGTGGTCGAGTGGGTCGGCGCCAACACCGACGTGACCCCGCAGCGCGAGGCCGAGGAGATGCGCGGCAGGCTGACCGACCAGCTCGGCGCCGCCGCCCTGCGCACCGCCCGGCTCCAGGGCGCCACCGCCATGCTGGCCGAGGCGCTGACGGTCGAGCAGGTGGTGCAGGTCATCATCGACGTGGGCCGTACGGCGTTGGCCGCCGACCGCTCGGCGGTCGCGCTGCTCGACACCGACCGCGCCGCGCTCAAGCTGATCAACGGCGAGGGCATCCTCGAGGCCTCGGGCGCCACGGGCGACGAGATCCCGCTGTCCCACTCCAACGTGATGACCATGGCGGTCAACAGCCGCCGGCCCGTCTTCGCCGAGTCCCCGGAGTCGCTGAAGGCGCAGCTGCTCGAGGCGGGCGGCGACGAGGAGGTCCTGGCCGGGTTCCTCGCCCACGGCGACGAGCGGGCCTGGGTGGGCCTGCCGCTGCTCGCCGCGGGACGCGCCTTGGGAGCGCTCCGATTCTCCTTCACCCGGCCGCAGAAGATCTCCCAGGAGGACGGCGTCTTCCTGGAGGCGCTGGCCGGCCAGTGCGCGCTGGCGGTCGAGCGGGCCACGCTCTTCGAGCGCGAGCACCGCACCGCCGAGACGCTGCAGCGCAGCCTGCTGCCCGACCGCCTGCCGGTGGTCAAGGGCCTGGTGCTGGCCCAGCGCTTCCGCTCGGGCAGCCGCCACGTGCAGGTCGGCGGCGACTGGTACGACGCGTTCGTCCTTCAGGACGGGCGGGTCGCGGCCGTCGTCGGCGACGTCATGGGCAAGGGCGTCAAGGCCGCGGCGGGCATGGGCCGCATCCGCAACGCCATGCGGGCGCTGGCGCTGACCAATCCGCCGCCCGCGGCCGTCCTCACCGGTCTCGACCGGGTCTTCGAGGCGACCGAGGAAGAGGAGCAGGTCACGACCCTGGCCTACATGGTCGTCGAGCCCGTCACCGGTGAGGGCACTCTGGCCCTGGCCGGTCACCCGCCACCCGTCCTCGTCTCGCCGCAGGGCACGGCGATCCTGTGCGACGCCGAGCCCGGCACTCCGCTAGGCTGGCCGACCAGCCGAAGGCAGTTCCGGTTCGTGGTGCCGCCCGGCCATACCGCCGTGCTCTACTCCGACGGTCTCGTGGAGAACAGGAAGCGCGGGCTGGATGCCGGACTCGCAGAGATTTGCAGTGTTGTGACCGAAGCGCCACCTGAGGTGGTGAGTAGTCCACACATGCTGCTGGACTTCCTGGTTGACCGGATGTTGTCTGGATATGAACAAGATGATGACGTTGCCGCGCTCGCAATTCACGTCCCACCAGCCACGAAGAGTGACTGAATGAAACAGTCATAACGGTTGCTTTCGGGTATCAGTGCCCCGCTTACGTACGCACTACTGTCTTGGTCGGCCTAGGGTGGAGGTCAACCGCCGGGAGGTGGCCGTATGGAGTGCGGGGTCGTGCCACAATGCTGTGCAGGTCCGTCGCGGTCCGCACGGCCTCACCGATCTCCGAGAGAGGCAACAGCCCCCCAGCGGGCATCTGGGTCCATTGTCGCCACGCGTTCGTTCGAGAGGTGTTCGTGTCGCCTGCAAGTTCGACTCGCTCGAAGCCACAAGAGCTGAACGAGCCCGTCATTCAGCGACTGCTCGAGCGTGGGCGCTCGCAGGGTTTCCTCGAGTCTGAGGATGTCCGTCAGGCCTTCGAGGAGGCGGACATCCCCATGTCGCACGCCGCCGCGTTCTTGCGGAACCTCAGCAAAGAGGGCGTGACCGTGGTGGTGACCGCCGCGGATTCGGCTGCGCCGAAGAAGTCTCGTGGTCCAGCAAAGCGCCGCACCGCCGCCCCCGTCAAGACCAAGACGGCGGCGGCCGCCAAAGAGCAGCAGCCCGAGACCGTGACCGCGGTCGTGGGCACCGCTGAAGCCGAGCCGGCCGCCAAGAAGGCGGCCCCTGCCAAGAAGGCCGCTCCGGCGGCGAAGAAGGCCGCGGCTCCAGCCGCCGCCAAGAAGGCCGAGCAGAAGAACGCTGGGCCTGCCGAGACCAAGCCGAAGGCGCCCGAGGCCCCGCGGGCCGACTCGGACGACGACGAGGACATCGAGCTCGACGGCGACGTGGAGCTGGAGGACCTCGAGGACATCGTCGTCGACGACGACGAGATCGTCGCCGAGGCCGACACCGACTCCGAGGGTGACGACGACTCCGAATCCGACTCCGAAGAGGAGCCCAAGGCCGCCGAGGTCGTCGTGCCGGAGAAGAGCGAGGACGAGGTCCTCATCCTCTCCGACGACGACGATGACGCCCCGGTCGCGCAGGTCGCCGCCGCCGGCGCCACCGCCGACCCGGTCAAGGACTACCTCAAGCAGATCGGCAAGGTCCCCCTGCTCAACGCCGAGCAGGAGGTCGAGCTGGCCAAGCGCATCGAGGCGGGCCTGTTCGCCGAGGAGCAGCTGGGCGGTGGCGAGACCGACGGGCTGCCCGTCGACGTCAAGGCCGAGCTGGAGTGGATCGCCGAAGACGGCCGCCGCGCCAAGAACCACCTGCTGGAGGCCAACCTCCGGCTCGTGGTCTCGCTGGCCAAGCGCTACACCGGGCGCGGCATGCTGTTCCTCGACCTGATCCAGGAAGGCAACCTGGGTCTGATCAGGGCCGTCGAGAAGTTCGACTACACCAAGGGCTACAAGTTCTCCACCTACGCCACGTGGTGGATCCGGCAGGCGATCACGCGTGCCATGGCCGACCAGGCGCGGACCATCCGCATCCCGGTCCACATGGTCGAAGTGATCAACAAGCTGGCCCGCGTCCAGCGGCAGATGCTGCAGGACCTGGGCCGCGAGCCCACGCCGGAAGAGCTCGCCCGTGAGCTGGACATGACGCCCGAGAAGGTCGTCGAGGTCCAGAAATACGGGCGCGAGCCCATCTCGCTCCACACCCCGCTGGGTGAGGAGGGAGACAGCGAGTTCGGTGACCTCATCGAGGACTCCGAGGCCATCGTCCCGGCCGACGCCGTCAGCTTCACGCTGCTGCAGGAGCAGCTGCACTCCGTTCTCGACACGTTGTCGGAGCGAGAGGCGGGCGTCGTGTCGATGCGGTTCGGCCTCACCGACGGTCAGCCGAAGACGCTGGACGAGATCGGAAAGGTTTACGGGGTGACCCGTGAGCGCATCCGCCAGATCGAGTCGAAGACCATGTCCAAGCTGCGTCACCCGTCCCGGTCCCAGGTGCTGCGGGACTACCTGGACTGAGGGGTGTGACGGGTCGCTCGGGCTGATCCATACGGAACGCGCGCCCCGCCGGGGGATTCTCCCGGCGGGGCGCGCGCCTTTCCACCCCGGCTTCCGCTTCCACCCCGGCTTTCGCTTCCGCGCCGCGTTTCCACTCTCCGCGCTCCCGGGTCTCTGCGCTCCCGGGTCCCCTGCGCTCCCGAGTTCCGGTCCCCGCTACCGCGTCTGCCTGCACGCGTCGGAGCCGGCTCTTCGCCAGCCGGGTTCACGTTGGGTCGGGGCGCGCTGCCCGGCAGCAGCCGCCACCGGACGGCCAGACATTGTCGGCGGCACGGCGGTGCCGGCGGCGATCCAGTCGTCGGTCCACAGCGGCGTTCGGCAGTCGTCCGTGCCTGACCGTTCTCCCACGTGGCGTTTCGTCGCAGGCCGGCCACCATACGGCTTGGCGCCCTCGCCCTCCGCCCCCGAAGTTCGGTGGGAAGGACGGGCACGGCGGCGCCCGCGTGCGGAGCAGAAGCTAGTCCGTGACGTGGACGTCCAGGGCCCAGGGGCGGCGGGGGCGGGTGGGTTCGGCGAGGTCGACCGTGTAGCCCAGGCCGTCGAGGATCTTGGCCAAATCATCCGGCCCGGCCGGCTCCGCGTCCTGCCGCAGCAGCGCGCGGGCGATCTCGCCCCGGGTCGCCTTGGCCATGTGGCTGACGACCTTGCCGTCCCGGAACACCCGTACCGTCACCGAGCGCTCGCCCGGCTGCCAGGCGCCCGCGTAGGTGCTCGACCGGAGATCCACCACGAGCCCCGGAACCCGTTCCAGCTCCTTGGTGACGAGCGGACGCCAGAAGGCGGCCAGCCCGCCGAGCGCCGGCATGTTGACGCCCATCGACAGGCGGTACGGTGGGATCCGGTCTGTGATTTTGACCACACCCCAAAGTCCGGAGAAAATCACCAATCTCTCCTCCGCCCGCCTCCTGGACTCCTCGTCCAGCGTGGCCAGCCCGAGGTTGTCGTAGAGCACGCCGGTGTAGAGCTCGGCGGCGGGGAGCGTGGGGGCGGTCTTCAGCTCCGTGTTCTTGGCCAGCTCGCCCGCCAGCCCCGGGGTCAGGCCCAGTACGTCGAGGGCGTCGCGGCGCTTGGAGGCACGGACGAGCCCGTTCAGGACGCGTTTGCGGGCTTTGTCGAGGGCGGGGAAGGACAACTCGCCGACAGGCGGCCCGTTGCCTTCTGACGCCTTGCCCTCGGACGGCGGCAACAGGATCAACACAGCTCACTACCTTATTGGCCCTGGTCCGTGCCCCTTTACAGGCCCGACCGGCAGGGCCCCGCAGAAGGCCTGCGAGGCACCGTTCGCGCCTGCAGAACCCCCCGCCACTCACACCCCGTAGGCCGGAACCCCGCTCGGCGGTGCGCCGCCTGGGAGTGGCATTTCGGCCGCCGGGGCGGCGTCAGGGGGTGGATTTATGCAGAACGGCGACCCCGGACGGTGCCGGGGTCGCCGTTCTGGTCACGCAATATGTGGTTATCTCACACGACCAGCGCTGTCAGCGCTCGTCGTTGGGGGCAATTGAAGGGGTTTCGCTGAGTCGAGCCGACTCGTCCAGGATGTCGGCGCCCTTTTCACGCAACGCTGCGACGTGCTGACGCCCATGGTGAGCGCAGAACAGCAACTCCCCACCCACAGGCAGGGTTGCGCGAATGTAGGCCTGGGCGCCGCAGCGGTCGCAGCGGTCGAGGGCCGTCAGCGGCTTAACGGGGGCGAGAGCTCCAGTCACGTATCGCCTTTCGGGTCACCCCCGCCGAAGCGAGGATCTGGCGTCAGTCACTTGGAACAACATCTAACCGGACGTGGACGTTCCCAACCGCCCCCTCGCTACGCCCAGAGCAGAATGTGTCCCAAAGTAATGACGATCAGCCGGTTGGTAACGGCAAACGTGCCGCCATGGCAAGCTTGTACGCGTGCGCAAGGGAAGAACGGTAGGCTACGCACACGTGTTCGAGCCTAGACCAGGGGAGCTGGAGTGACGCTAGTGGAGGCGGGTTACACAGCTCGTCACCTGTCGGTGCTTGAGGGCCTCGAGGCCGTTCGCAAGCGCCCGGGCATGTATATCGGGTCCACCGACAGTCGCGGGCTCATGCACTGCCTCTGGGAGATCGTGGACAACGGCGTGGACGAGGCGCTGGCGGGGCACTGCGACCGGATCGAGGTCGAGCTCTACGCCGACGGCTCGATCGAGGTCCGCGACAACGGCCGGGGCATCCCTGTCGACGTCGAGCCCAAGAGCGGCCTGGCCGGGGTCGAGCTCGTCTACACCAAGCTGCACGCGGGCGGCAAGTTCGGCGGCGGCTCCTACGGCGCCTCCGGCGGGCTGCACGGCGTCGGCGCCTCCGTGGTCAACGCCCTGTCCGCGCGGGTCGACGTGGAGGTCGATCGCGACGGCCTCGTACACGAGATCAGTTTCCGCCGCGGCGTCCCGGGCGTCTTCGACGGCGAAGGGCCCACGGCCAAGTTCAAGAAGAAGTCCGGCCTGCGCCTCGGTGCCAAGCTCCCCAAGAACGTCACCGGCACCCGCGTGCGCTTCTGGGCCGACAAGCAGATCTTCCTGCCCGACGCGGAGGTCTCGCTCGACGAGATCCACGTGCGCCTGCGGCAGACCGCGTTCCTGGTGCCCGGCCTGACCCTGGCCGTCTTCGACAGCAGGCACGAGGAGCGCATCGAGGAGGAGTTCCGCTTCGACGGCGGCATCTCCGAGTTCACCGAGTTCCTGGCCCGCGACGAGGCCGTCTGCGAGGTGCTGCGCCTGCAGGGCGTGGGCCACTTCCACGAGACCGTGCCGGTCCTCGACGACCAGGGCCACATGACGCCCACCGAGGTGCAGCGCGAGCTGACCGTGGACGTGGCGGTCCGCTGGGGCAAGGGCTACGAGAACACCGTGCGCTCGTTCGTCAACGTGATCTCCACGCCCAAGGGCGGCACGCACCTGACCGGGTTCGAGCGCGGCCTCGTACGCACGATCAACGAGCTGTTGCGTGAGACCCGCCTGCTGAAGAACGGCGACGACCCGGTCACCAAGGACGACATCTCCGAGGGTCTCACCGGCGTGGTGACGGTCAGGGTGCCGGAGCCGCAGTTCGAAGGGCAGACCAAGGAGGTGCTCGGCACCTCCGCGGCCACCCGCATCGTCTCCCACGTGGTCTCGCGCGAGCTCAAGGAGCTGTTCACCAACCCGCCGCGCGGCTACAAGCAGCAGCTCCGGGCCGTGCTGGAGAAGATCGTCGCCGCCGCGAAGGCGCGCATCGCGGCCCGCGAGCACCGTGACAACCAGCGCCGCAAGAGCGCGCTGGAGAACTCCGCGCTTCCCGCCAAGCTGGTCGACTGCCGCAGCGACGCCGTCGACCGCAGCGAGCTGTTCATCGTCGAGGGAGACTCGGCGCTGGGCACGGCCAAGCTGGCCCGCGACTCGGAGTTCCAGGCGTTGCTGCCGATTCGGGGCAAGATCCTCAACGTGCAGAAGGCGTCCGTGAGCGACATGCTCAAGAACGCCGAGTGCGCCGCCATCATCCAGGTGGTCGGAGCCGGGTCGGGGCGCTCGTTCGACATCGAGGCCGCCCGCTACGGCAAGGTCATCCTCATGGCCGACGCCGACGTGGACGGCGCCCACATCCGCTGCCTGCTGCTGACCCTGTTCCACCGCTACATGCGGCCGATGGTGGAGGCCGGCCGGGTGTTCGCCGCCGTGCCGCCGCTGCACCGCATCGAGCTGACCAACCCGGGGCGGGGCAAGGAGAAGTACATCTACTGCTACTCCGACGCCGAGCTGCAGAGGGTGCTGCGCGACCTGGAACGGCGCGGCAAGCGGTGGAAGGACCCGGTGCAGCGCTACAAGGGTCTGGGTGAGATGGACGCCGATCAGCTCGCCGAGACGACGATGGACCCGCGCCACCGCATCCTGCGCCGGGTCCGGATCGAGGACGCCGAGGGTGCCGATGGCATCTTCAACCTGCTGATGGGCAGCGAGGTCGCGCCGCGGCGGGAGTTCATCGTCAACAGCGCGGCCGAAGTGGATCGCGACCACATCGACGCCTAGGTGCGGTTGCCGACGCCCTCTGCTGGGCGTGGCATGGGACTCCGGCGCGCCCGGGGTGTGGGTTGGAGCTCCAGCGGCGTGTACGCATGCGTGTGCTCGCGGAGCGGTGCCGTCTTGAGCGAGCTGGGCTGCGATGCTGTTTTGGGCGCACGTATGCCTCGGGGCCAGGCCGGGCGCCTGTTGAGTCCGGGCGCGGGCGGGGAGCCGAGGTCGCCCTCCAAGGATTCGGGCCGGGGTCGCCTCCAAGGGCTCAGGATGCTTTGGCTTGCCTTCCTGGGCTTGGTGGCCCGGGGGGCGTGGGTGCCGCGCTTGTAGGGCGCTGTGGGGCCTCTGGGGGTTGCCTACACGGGCGTGTGGGGGCGTGTGGGGCAGGAAGTACGCGCTAGGGGCGTTGTGGCAGGACGTGAGTATGGCGGAGCGGGCCTGGGGCGGCCTGAGTGCTGAGCGTGGCGGAGTGGCACTTCGTCGCGTGAGGGTGGCTGCAGCGGTCCTCCGTCCGCCGGTCAGGGTCTGGCTAAACGACCCTTGGCGGCTGAAAGCGCGGATACCGGCCAGGGTTTCCCCGGCCACGAGTGGCTCGCTGTTGGAGAACGGGTCCCGTGGCCCGGAGCTTGGGCTCGTTGGCCAGGAGCGGGTCCCATGGTCCGGAGCTGGTCAGCTGGCCACGAGTTGGCCCGTGGCCAGGGATGGGCACCGTTGCCGGGGGAGCGCCGGATGGCCTGATCGGTCCTCTCCCCGCGCCTTGATGGGGCCGGGAGTGGGCGGAGCGGCGTTGTGGGGGTGCTTCGCCCACGTTTGTCAGGCGTGGATGGGGGTCAGGCGGCCTGTGTGGACGTCGTAGATGGCGCCGGCCACCGGCATGCCCTCCGGTAGGAACGGGGTGCTGCGGATGCGCGTGAGGTCGTGCCGCAGGGCCTCGTTCTGGTCGGGGACCGTGTGGAACTCCAGGCTGCGGGTGTCCACTCCCCGCTCCTGGGTCAAGGCGTGTACGTCCGAGTCCGACACCTTGGACATCCCGCAGTCCGTGTGCGGCATGACGAGCACCCGCTCCACCCCGAGCACGTAAACGGCCAGCACCAGGGTACGCAGGACGTCGTCCGTCACCCGGGCACCGGCGTTGCGCAGGATCTTGGCGTCGCCAGGCTTCAGCCCGAGCAGCCCCAGCGGGTCGATGCGCGAATCCATGCAGGTCACGACAGCCAGCCCACGGGCCGCGCGACCGGTCAGTCCGGAGCTTCCGAACCTCTTAGCAAACTTCGCGTTGGCGGCATACAGGTCGTCGAACGCACTCATGCCACAAATAATCCCGCACGCCTCAAAGCTATTGTCAGCGGGGTGGCGAATGCCCGGACTTGGCAAACCTCCCACGAAACGGCGTCACCTTGAGTGATGATGTCGTAGCCGTATGTACGTGATCAAAGAAGGTTAGTCGTGAGTAGGTCAGAATCGCTTGCCGCGTATCTCCGTGCTCAAGCCTGGCGCCGCCTCGACCGCGTGGAGTCCAGGGACGACGGCCGCAACGCCAAGTGCGCCCTGGCGCTCCTCGACACCGCCGCCTACGCGGCCGGCCTGCCCGAGGACGACCCGCTCATCCTGATGCTGGATCAGGCGGGCTGCTTCGGTCCGCTGGGGTGCGAGGGCTTCGATCCGGGAGAGGCGGGCACCAAGCTGATCCGGCACTGGGAGGGCGGGGAGCCGCACGAACTGCTGCTGGCCCTGCCGGCGGCCATCGCCGCGTCGACCTGAGGGGCGGACACCGCCAACCGCGGGCGCCCGCCCCTCCGGGCCGACGTTGACCCACTCGTCCGGGTGGGCGACGTCCACTCGCACATTCGGGTGGGTGTCGGGAGGTGGGAGGTGACCGGTACAGCGCTGCCGGGCGCCATCAGCGCAGCGCTGTCAGGCGTCATGCGCTCGTGGACGCTCGTGGCAGGCTGCCGCCACCCCCCAACGCCCGCTGGTGGGAGTGGGGCCGTGGAGTGCTGCGCCGCCGGTGGGTGGGTGCCGGCCCGCTGGTACGTGAGGCGCCGCCACCTCCAACGCTCCTAGTGGGGGAGGGGCGCCGGGGAGGGCTGCGCCCGCCGGTGAGGAGGTGCCGGGCCGCTTGTACGTCAGGGGCCGCCGTCCCCGACGCTCGCCAGCGTGTGTGGCGCGGCCGCCACCGACGCTCACCGGCGGGGAGGTGTCGTGGAGGGCTGTGCTCGCCGGTGTGTGAGGTGTGGAGTGCTGTGCCGGGCGGCCGGCTGAGGTCGATCAGCCGGCTCCCGTCTCCAGGGGGCGTGCGTCGGAGCGAAGGTGGCGGTCTCCGTGACCGTCGTGCGTGGCCGGGCGCCACGCCCACGTCGTTGTTCGCTTCAGGCGGGTTCGTTCCCCGGCTTCCACTTGATGCTGCACCCGAGTGACGGATTCTGCTCCTCGGGAACCGGCTCCCCGTCGAGCAGGGCGTCGATGGCGGCTCGCAGCGACTCGCCGGTCACCGGTACGGAGTTGCCCGGCCGGGCGCCGTCGAACTCGCCCCGGTAGACGAGCCGGAGATGGGCGTCGTACAGGAAGAAGTCGGGCGTGCAGGCCGCCCGGTAGGCCTTGGCCACGTCCTGGGTGTCGTCCAGCAGGTACGGGAAGGTGAACCCGGCCCGGCGGGCCTGCTCCGCCAGGTGTGTGGGGTCGTCGTCGGGGTAGTTCACGCTGTCGTTGCTGCAGATGGCCGCGATCGACAACCTCGCGCCGTAGTCACCGGCCAGGGCTCCGAGACCGGATTCGATGTGCCGCACGTACGGGCAGTGGTTCGAGAGGAAGGCCACGAGGGTGGCGGGAGAGTCCTTCAGGTCTTCGAGCGAAACGCTGCCGCCGTCGATGGCGGTCAGGTCGAAGGCGGGTGCGGGAGTGCCGAGCGGAACCATGAACGAGTTGGCAGCCATGGCATCCATTGTCGTCTGAGAAGGGTGGAGATCGATGGGCGGCATCGCCGAGTTCAGGAGTGTCGTACTGGATTGCCCGGATCCCAAGGGACTGGCCGAGTTCTACTCCAACCTGCTGGGCTGGCCGGTCACGTCGGTCGAGGACGAATGGGTGGTCGTCACCGACGGCGGCCCGCCCAGGAGGCTGGCCTTCCAGCTCGCGCCCGACCACCAGCCGCCCGTGTGGCCGAGCCCCGACCGGCCGCAGCAGGTCCACCTGGACCTGCGAGTCCCCGACCTCGACGAGGCCGAGCGGCAGGCGATCAAGATCGGCGCGACCAAGCACCACCACCAGCCCAGCGAGGATGACAGCTTCCGGGTGTTCCTCGACCCGGCGGGGCACACGTTCTGTCTCTGCCGGGTCTGAAAGCCCGCCACGACTGACGCGGCGACCGGGCCGGGCGATGGGGACTGCTCCCGGCCCGGGAGGAGGGGCCGGCCCCCGAGCGGGGCCGGCCCTTCGTGCTGGCCGGGAGGGAGCCGGCCCCAGGCGAGGGCCGTTTCTGGCAGCCCTGTGAGGAGGGGCCGGCCCCTCCCGACGGTCAGCGGATCGCCTGGGCCAGCAGGTCCACCGCCTTCTTCGGGTTGCCCGCCGCGAGCTCGTGGTCGGCCGACGCCTGCAGGTCGGCACGCTTGCCGGCCTTCTGCGCCACGTCCCTGGCCACCGAGACGACGGCGTCGCCGACGGCGTACGGGTCGCTCTTCGAGCGTTCGAGCAGCGCCGCGGCTGCCCCCAGTGCCCCCAGGACCGCCCGCGGGTCGCGGACGGAGCCGTCGGCGTTCCAGAGGCGGCCGGACAGGGCGAGGGTCAGCGCCGCGGCGGCGGCCTTCGACGCGCCGTCACCGCGGGCCAGCTCGTCCCGCGCGGCCTTGAGCCGGTCGCGGGCGGGATCGGTGCGCAGGCCCCACCCGTACGGGAACAGCGGATCGTACGAGGCGTCGCCCACGTTGATCGGCAACTGCTCGACCGACCGGAACCAGGTGAACGGCAGCCGCCCGGTGTACGGCACCGCCCCGAACAGCGGGTCGGCCACCCCGTCGCCCTCGGTGCCCGGCAGCCAGGACGCCACCACGGCCTCGACGCCCGACAGGTCGCCCAGCAGCATCGGCCGCCCGGAGACCACCAGGACGGCGCACTTCATGGCCCCGCACACCTTGTCGACCGCCGCCCGGTCGGCCGCCGACAGGTCCAGCGTGCGCCCGGCACGGCCCACGTCGCCCTGCCCCTCGGCGTACGGCGTCTCGCCCACCACCACGACACCCACGTCGTGCCCGGCCAGGTCGGCGGAGGCGTCCCGGGAGTAGGTCACGGAGGCGGCGCGGGAGCGGACGGCCTGCAGGATGGTGGTCCCGGGCGTGATCGGCCCGGAGGAGCCCTGCCAGGTGATCGTCCAGCCGCCGGACTGGTTGCCGATGTCGTCGGCGTTGGAGCCGGCCACGTACACCTTGGCGTCGCCGCGCAGCGGCAGCAGGCCGCCGTCGTTCTTCAGCAGCACCTGCGACCTGGCCGCGGCGGTGCGGGCGACCGCGCGGTGCGCCGCCGAGCCGACGTCGCCGATGCGGGAGCGGTCGGCGTACGGGCGCTCGAACAGCCCCAGCCGGAACTTCTGCGTCAGGATCCTGGCCACCGCGTCGTCCACCCGCGACATCGGCACCCGCCCGGCCTCGACCTCGGCCTTGAGCGTGCCGGTGAACTGCGGGTACGCGTACGGCACCATGATCATGTCGAGCCCGGCGTTGACCGACGTGCGCACGTCGGCCGGGTAGTCGCCGGGGATCTGGTCGATGGCCTGCCAGTCGCTGATCACGAACCCCTTGAACCCGAGCCGTCCCTTCAGCGTCCCGTTGATCAGCTCGTCGTGGGCGTGCATCTTCAGCGGCCCGTCGCCGAAGTCCACGCTGGAGAACGACGGCATCACGGTGGCGACGCCACGCCCGACCGCCTCCTCGAACGGCGCCAGGTGGATCGCCGCCAGCTCCTCGCGGCTCGTCCGGGTGACGCCCTGGTCGATCGTGTAGTCGCCGGTCGTCGAGGAGCCGTACGCGGTGCCGCCGTCGCCGACGTAGTGCTTTGCGGTGGCCAGCACCCCGTTGTCCTGCAGCCCGTCGATGACCGTGGCCATCCTGGACACCAGCGCCGGGTCCTCGCCGAACGACTCGTACGCCCGCCCCCACCGGTCGTCGCGCGACACGCACAGGCACGGCGCGAAGTTCCACGGGATGCCGGTGGCCTTGACCTCCCTGGCGGTGATCTTGCCCGCCTGCTCGACCAGCGCCGGGTCGCGGGCGGCGCCCAGCCCGACGTTGTGCGGGAAGATCGTCGCCCCGACCACGTTGTTGTGGCCGTGCACCGCGTCCACGCCGTAGATCAGCGGCACCTGCAGACGCGTCTGCCGGGCCTGGAGCTGGAAGCCGTCGATCATGTCGGCCCACGCCCGCGGCGTGTTCTGCGCGGGTGTCGAGCCGCCGCCGGACAGCAGGGAGCCGAGCCGGTACGTGGCGATGTCGCTCTGCTTGGCCAGCGCCCCGCGCTCGGCCTGCGTCATCTGCCCGATCTTCTCGTCCAGCGTCATCCTGCCCAGCAGGTCGGCGACGCGCTCCCTGACGGGCTTGCGGGCGTTCAGGTACGGCAGGCCGTGGGCGTTGATCACGATGACCGGCGCCTCGGCCGGCGGCCTGGTGCCCGTGCCGGACAGCTCGATCGGGATGGTCTCGGCCACCTCGTCCTGCCCGTCGCGCAAGGTCCTGACCGTGAACGTCTTCTGCGAGCCCGAAGCCGTGCCGGCCGGGAACGTCAGCGTGCCTTGGGCGGCGGTGTAGTCGGCGCCGGGGGTCGCGGTGCCCGTGCCGGTCCGGTAGTCCACGGCCAGGTCGGCCGCGAGCGGGGCGTCGCCGGCGGTCGTGATCGTGACGCCGACCCGCACCTCGCCCTTCTCGTTCACCGGGTAGACCGGCGCGTCGGTGGACAGGCGCACCGGTCGCGGGGGCGCGGTCCCGTACAGCTGGACCTCGTCCCACGTCAGCGTGCCCGACGTGGTGGGCAGGCGCATCGCGTAGCCCCACACGGCGACCAGGTCCAGCTCGCCGTCGGTCGGCGCGCCACCGGGCTGGTAGTCGGTGCGGCGGGTGAAGCTCGCGAACGGCACCTCCACCTTCCGCCAGCCCGCCGCCTCGTCGGTGAACGACGACTCGAACAGCTCCGCGTTGCCCGGCCCGCCGCCGCCGTCCTTGAGCTCGAAGAAGATCCGCTGTCCCGAGCCGGTGCCGTTCACCCAGAAGGAGAAGCCCTCGTACGGGGACCAGTCCTGCGTGGCCGGCAGGTCATGGGACCAGCCGCCCCACTGGCTGATGGTGTAGACGGACTTGAGGACCCGGTTCGTCGCGGACGCGCCGGGCCGGTCCGCGCCGGGCTCGATCGTGAGCGTGGGGGTCGAGGCCGCGTCGTTGCCCCAGGCGTACACACCGGCGGGCACGCCGTCCGACGCGAAGTCGGTGATCGTGAGCGGTTCGGCGGCCGCCAGGGCGGGCGGGGCCACGATGAGCGAGGCGAGGAGCGTGAGGGCCACCCATAACGGGCGTCTGGCTCGGAACACGGTACCTCCATCAGGGAGAGAGCGCTCTCCCTGATGAGATCGGCGGTGGCCCGCGTTTCATAACAGGATCGCCGGGGCCGATGTGAACCATCGGCCCCGGCGCCCGGCTATTCGTCCGCCGGCGGCTGCTCCGAGGGCCCGCTCGGCAGGGCCTCTGGCCCTGAGGCCAGGGCGCCGCCGACCGCGCCGATGGTGTGCGTCAGGCGTACGCCCGACCCGTCGCGGCGGCCGACCTCCTCCGGCAGCGGCACCGGCTTGCCCACCGCCGAGACCGCCTTGGCGGGCGCCGGGCCGGCCCAGGCCAGCAGCAGCTCGTCCTCACCCTTGAGGAAGCGCTGGGCCCGCACCCCGCCCGTGGCGCGCCCCTTGGCGGGGAACTCGGCATAGTCGGACACCTTGCCGCCGCCCACCTGCGTGCCGGGCAGCGCCGTGGAGGAGCCCGCGACGGTGACGACCACCGAGGGCAGCGCGGGATCCACCACGCCGAACCAGATCACCTTGGCCCCGTCGTCGAGCCGGATGCCGGCCATGCCGCCGGCCGGGCGGCCCTGCGGCCGCACCAGCGCGGCCTGGTAGCGCAGCATCTGGGCGTCGGAGGAGATGAACACCAGGTCGTGGGATTCGGACACCAGCTCGACGGCGCCCACCACGCTGTCGCCGTCCTTCAACGTGATCACTTCGAAGTCGTCGCGGTTGGCCGGATAGTCGGGCACCACCCGTTTCACCACGCCCTGCGCCGTGCCGAGGGCCAGCCCGGGGCCATCCGGATCGAGGGAGCCGAGGCCGACCACCTTCTCGTCGGGCTGCAGCGACACGTATTCGGACACCGGGTGCCCGCCCGACAGCGACGGCGGGTTGGCCGAGGGCGGCAGCGTCGGCAGGTCGACGACCTGGACGCGGATCAGCCGGCCCAGCGACGTGACCACGCCGACCTCCCCGCGTACGGACGTGCGTACGACGCTGACCAGCACGTCGTGCGCCGAACGCTCGCCCTCACCGGCCAGCGGCGTGGCGTCGGAGGTGCGCGCCAGCAGGCCGGTCGAGGACAGCATGGCCAGGCACGGGTCGTCGGCCACCTGCAGCGACACGACCGGGGTGCGGGTGACGCCGGGCGCCTCCAGCAGGACCGTGCGGCGCGGCGTGCCGTATTTCTTCGCCACGTCGGCCAGCTCGCCCGAGACCACGCCCCGCAGCTTCGTCTCCGAGGACAGGATCTCCGTCAGCTTGGCGATCTCGTCGGTGAGCGTCTCCTTCTCCCGATCGAGCTCGAGCTTGTCGTATCGGGTCAGGCGGCGCAGCGGCGTCTCGAGGATGTAGGCGGCCTGGATGTCGGTCAGGCTGAACACGTCCATCAACCGCGTCCGCGCCTG
Organism: Nonomuraea sp. KM90; assembly: GCF_052246675.1. Taxonomy (NCBI): domain Bacteria; kingdom Bacillati; phylum Actinomycetota; class Actinomycetes; order Streptosporangiales; family Streptosporangiaceae; genus Nonomuraea; species Nonomuraea sp. KM90. Next base: position 67,046 of record NZ_JBQQCB010000021.1, read on the forward strand.
CGCCGAGTCGTCGGAGGAGCGGATGACCTGGATGACCTCGTCGATGTTGAGCAACGCGATGATCAGGCCGTCGACGAGGTGGAGGCGCTCCTCGCGCTTGCGGCGCCGGAACTCCGACCGGCGGCGCACGACCTCGATCCGGTGGTCGACGTAGACCTGGAGCATCTCGCGCAGGCCGAGCGTGCGCGGCTCGCCGTCGACCAGGGCGACGTTGTTGATGCCGAACGTCTCCTCCATCGGCGTCAGCCGGTAGAGCTCCTCGAGGACCGCCTCGGGGATGAAGCCGTTCTTGATCTCGATGACCAGCCGCAGGCCCTTGTGCCGGTCGGTGAGGTCCTTGAGGTCGGCGATGCCCTGGAGCTTCTTGCTGGTCACCAGCTCCTTGATCTTGGTGACCACGCGTTCGGGACCCACGTTGTAGGGCAGCTCGGTGACGATGATGCCCTTGCGGCGCGGCGTGATCTGCTCGACCACGCACTTGGCCCGCATGCGGAACGTGCCACGCCCGGTCTCGTAGGCGTCGCGCACACCCTGCAGCCCGATGATCATGCCGCCCGTCGGCAGGTCGGGACCCGGCACGAACCTCATCAGCTCGTCGAGCGTCGCGTCCGGCTTCTTGATCAGGTGCCGGGCGGCGGCCACGACCTCGGTGAGGTTGTGCGGGGCCATGTTGGTGGCCATGCCGACCGCGATGCCGCTGGTGCCGTTGACCAGCAGGTTGGGGAACGCCGACGGCATGACCGTGGGCTCGGTCTCCTGGCCGTCGTAGTTGGGCTTGAAGTTGACGGTGTCCTCGTCGAGCGACTCCACCATCAACATCGCCGCCGGGGCCAGCCTGGCCTCGGTGTAACGCATGGCGGCCGGCAGGTCGTCGGGCGAGCCGAAGTTGCCGTGCCCGTCGACCAGCGGCAGGCGCATCGAGAACGGCTGCGCCAGGCGCACGAGGGCGTCGTAGATGGCGCTGTCACCGTGGGGGTGCAGCTTGCCCATGACGTCGCCGACGACGCGGGAGGACTTGACGTGCCCCCGCTCGGGGCGCAGGCCCATCTCGCTCATCGAGTAGAGGATGCGCCGCTGCACCGGCTTGAGACCGTCACGAGCGTCGGGCAGCGCCCGCTGGTAGATCACTGAGTATGCGTACTCGAGGTAGCTCGCGCGCATCTCGGAGGAGACGTCGATATCGACGATCCGCTCCTCGAAGTCGTCAGGTGGGGGTGCAGTCGTGCGTCGGGCCATCTTGTGCTGCGCGGCTGCCTCGGCCGTCGCGCCGAGGGGAAGCGCATCCTCCTTCTGCTCTTGTGCTTTAACCGTAGCCGTCAGCCCGCTGGAGAAGCGTCAGATCGGCGTGCGAGGCGTCGACGTAACCCGGGCGCCCCTGGAGATGATGACACGAGCCGCGTCTCCTGTGGCGTATCGATGGCGTTGATCACGTCTCGCCTCCTGCGGGCTCCAGAGCCCCGATGCTACTCGATGTCCGCCACTTATCGCAGACATGTTCGATCCGGCGGAACGGCCTTGACCAAGCAATTGCTTGGGTCGTACGTTCGGGTCGAGGGTTCCCACCTGGATACGGAGGCGTCATGATCGAGTTCCATCCCGTGACCAAGCACATCGGCGCCGAGGTCACCGGGGTCGATCTGCGCAAGCCGCTGTCGCAGGAGGAGGTCGCGACCCTGCGGGCGGGGTGGCTCGAGCACCTCGTCCTCTTCTTCCGCGACCAGCCCATCGACGACGAGCAGCACCTGCAGTTCGCCCTGAACTTCGGCACGCTGAACCACCCCGCCTTCAAGAAGGACGCCACCAGCCCCATCCACGTGCTCGACCAGACCTCGCCCAAGGGGGAGGGTGGCGACGAGTGGCACAGCGACAACACCTTCGAGCCGACCCCGCCGATGGGCTCGCTGCTGCGCTGCATGCAGCTCCCGAGCGTGGGCGGGGACACCTGCTGGGCGAACACGTACCTGGCGTACGAGACGCTCTCGCCGCCGATCCAGCGCCTGTGCGACGAGCTGACCGCCGTGCACGACATCACGATGTCGATGAAGAAGGCGATCTCGAAGGGGCACCCGTTCGACCTGGCGGAGATCCAGGCCAAGTGGCCGCCGATCGAGCGCCCGGTGGTACGCGTGCACGCCGAGACCGGCCGCAAGGCGCTCTTCGTCAACCGGGCCTCCACCACCCGCCTCGTCGGGCTGAGCGACCGGGAGAACGAGGCGCTGCTGCCGTACCTGATCGACCACATCCGCTCCCCGGAGTTCCAGCTCCGCCTGCGCTGGCGGCCCGGCACCCTGGCCTTCTGGGACAACCGGCCGACGCAGCACTACGCGGTGGCCGACTACACCGAGCGCCGGCGCATGCACCGCGTCACCATCAACGCCTTCCCGGAGCACGCCGACCAGTGACTTTCACAGCCTGAAGTAGGCCCAGGCGATCCACGCGCAGATCAGGAACGTCAGGGCCTCCACGCCGTACGCGATGTTGCGTCCGGTAGGGCCGAAGAGCACGAAGGCGGCGGCCGCCATCGTGCAGCCCACGGTGAGCAGCAGGTCGACCAGGCCCAGGACGATCGCCAGCGCCAGGCGGACCAGGAACCACAGGAACCCGAGGCCGAACCAGCTGGTCATGGTGGAGTCGTCGTACGCCCACCGGGACAGCGCCATGGGCGAGTAGAAGGAGCCGTCCCAGTACGCCTGCCACCGGTCGCCGATGGTCGAGCCGCGCTCCTGGACGACGGGCTGGGCGCCCTTGAACTCGATGGTCTGGACGCTGCCGTCCGTCACGTCGATGAGCACCTGCCGGTCGACGACCTGGATCACGGCCGTGCCGTTGACCACGGCCGTGAACTGGCCGGAGCCGCTCTTGACCTTGTAGATGTGGTCGAATCCGGCGATCTCCGGATGGTCGGCGCTCCCGAGGCCGTCGCGGATGATGACGTAGAGGGAGTCGGCCTCCTTGTCGGGCAGGCTGTACTCGGCCCCGATGGAGAAGACCCCGATCGGGGTGACGAGCGAGGTCTCTCCCGCGAGCTTCACCTCGCCGTTGGCCCATTCGAGCTTCACCGGCAGGAAGGCCGGGTGGTACGACGCCTTGACGTTGGTGCCCGCACAGCCCGCCGTGGCCAGGACCATGGCCGCCAGGAGCACCCGGGCGAAGATTCGTAAACGGTCGACTGCGTTGCTCTCCCGGCGGCGCGCGTTCGTCGCCGGGGCTACCGGCGCGCTGGCCAGCCCCGTCATCAGCCCTCCTGCGGGCGGCGATCCGGTGGTGTGTCTGCTCCAACGTCCCGTCGAACCCCACAGTTCCGGAGAATGGGCACCCGGTATGGGCACAGCGGGCGCATTCCGTCGGCCGGAGCTGGTAACAAGGAGGCATGATTGACGCCCCCGATGCCGCGATGCTGCGTGAAGAGGCCGAGGAGCGCCTGCGGGCGCTGGCGGGCGAGCACGCCGTGCTCCGAGAAGACCAGTGGGCCGCCATCGAGGCGCTCGTGGTCGACCGCCGCAGGGTGCTCGTCGTGCAGCGCACCGGCTGGGGCAAGTCGGCCGTCTACTTCGTGGCCACCTCGCTGCTGCGCGAGCTCGGCGAGGGCCCCACGGTCATCGTCTCGCCGCTGCTGGCCCTCATGCGCAACCAGATCGCCGCCGCCGAGCGCGCGGGCATCCGAGCCGTCACGATCAACTCCGCCAACCCGGAGGCGTGGGAGGAGATCTACGGTCAGGTCGCCGACGGCATGGTCGACGTGCTGCTGGTCAGCCCCGAGCGGCTCAACAACCCCGACTTCCGCGACAACGTCCTGCCCGAGCTGGCCGAGAGCGCCGGGCTCGTGGTGGTCGACGAGGCCCACTGCATCTCCGACTGGGGCCACGACTTCAGGCCCGACTACCGCAGGCTGTCCACGCTGTTCGCGGACCTGCCGCCGGGCATCCCCGTCCTGGCCACCACCGCCACCGCCAACGCCCGCGTCACCCGCGACGTGGCCGAGCAGCTCCGCCTGCCCGCCGAGCTGCGGCCCGACGGCGACGACACGCTCGTCCTGCGCGGGCCGCTGGAGCGCGAGAGCCTGCACCTGAGCGTCGTCCGCCTGCCCACCGCCGAGCAGCGCCTGGCCTGGCTGGCCCAGACGCTGCGCGAGCTGCCCGGCTCCGGCATCGTCTACACCCTGACCGTGGCCGCCGCCCACGAGATCTCCGGCTACCTGCGCGAGCAGGGGCTGGAGGTGGCCGCCTACTCCGGCCAGACCGAGCCCGGCCGAGCGGCTGGCGGCCGAGGACGCGCTGCTCAACAACAAGATCAAGGCGCTGGTGGCCACGAGCGCGCTCGGGATGGGGTTCGACAAGCCCGACCTGGGGTTCGTGGTGCACGTCGGGGCGCCGCAGTCGCCGGTCGCCTACTACCAGCAGGTCGGCCGGGCCGGGCGCGGGGTCGAGCGGGCCAAGGTGATCCTGCTGCCCGGCGTCGAAGACCGCGACATCTGGGCCTACTTCGCCTCGCTGGCCTTCCCGCCCGAGCCCGTCGTCCGCACCACGCTCCAGACCCTGGAGGAGCGCGGCCTCATGTCCACCCCGGCCCTCGAGAGCGCCGTCGACCTGAGCCGCAGCCGCCTGGAGATGATGCTCAAGGTGCTCGACGTGGACGGCGCCGTCCGCCGGGTGAAGGGCGGCTGGGAGGCCACCGGGGAGCCGTGGGCGTACGACGGCGAGCGCTACTCCCGCATCGCCGCCGAGCGCCGGGCGGAGCAGGACGCCATGCTCGCCTACCTGACGACGACCGAGTGCCGCGAGCAGTTCCTGCGCAGGCACCTCGACGACGACAGCGCCACGCCGTGCGGGCGCTGCGACAACTGCACCGGGCGGCACCGCTCGCCCGAGATCGGCGCGCAGGCCGTGGAGAGCGCGCGCGAGCGGCTGAGCAGGCCCGGTGTGGAGATCGAGGCCCGCAAGCAGTGGCCGACCGGCCTGTCCGACCTGTCCGGGCGGATCAAGCCCGAGCTGGGCGCCGAGCCGGGCCGGGCGCTCGGGCGGCTGACCGACATCGGGTGGGGCAACCGGCTGCGGGAGCTGTTCGCCCGCGAGGACGGGCCGATGGCCGACGACATGTTCGCGGCCGTGATCAAGGTCCTGTCGGCGTGGGACTGGCGCGAGCGCCCGGTCGCGGTGGTCAGCGTGCCGTCCGCGACCCGGCCCAAGCTGGTGCGCGGCTTCGCCGAGCGGCTGGCACAGGTCGGGCGGCTGTCCTACCTGGGTGAGCTGGGCTACCGCGCGGGCTCGCCCGGGCAGCAGTTCAACAGCGCAAAGCGGGTGCAGGCGATCAGGGGCACGCTGGCCATGCCGAAGGACCTGGGCGCCGCCATCGCCGAGTGCGGCGGGCCCGTCCTGCTCGTGGACGACCGCGTCGACACGGGGTGGACGATGACGCTGGGCGCGGCCCTCGTCCGCCACGCCGGCGCGCCGGCCGTGCTCCCGCTGGCCCTGGCGACCGTCAGCTGACGCCCATGGTGAGCAGGTCGTAGTCCCCGTACACCGGGCTCACGTGGACGTTCGCGGCGTTCCGGCCGCGCAGCAGCAGCGGCACCTGCCAGGCCATCGGCACGAGCACGTGCTCGTCGGCCAGCGACCGTTCGACCCGAGACCACAGCTCGGCCCGCTCGGAGCCGTTCAGCTCCTTCCTGGCCTGGTCGATGAGGTCGTCGATGCTCCGGACGCGGACGCTCACGTTGATCGAGTACGACTCCTCGTTGATCTGCCTGCTGTCCGCCACCAGCGACAGGAACGACTCGGGGTCGGGCCAGTCCGGGGACCAGCCCTTGGCGATCAGCCCAGTCCCGTGCTCCTTGAGGTAGTCGGGGCTGCCGCCCTTCTTCTCGTGGAACTCGGCGATGGGGACGCGCTCCAGGCTGACGTCGATGCCAACCTCGGCCAGGGCCTTCTGCACGGCCTCGGCGGCGCGGGCCTCGGCGGGCAGGTCGCGGTGGACGTATTTGGCCTTGAATCCGTTCGGCTGCCCGCACCTGACCAGCGACTGCCGGGCGGCCCGCGGGTCGCCCTCCGGGTGGAGGTCCGGGTCGGCGTGGCGGCGGCCGCTGATCGTGGGCGGCAGCAGCGACGTGGGCACGGGCGCCTGCCCGACGCCGTACGCCAGGCGCAGCGCGCTCAGGTCGAGCGCCTGGACGACCGCCCGGCGGCAGTCCGGCCTGTCGAACGGCGGGATCTCCGGGTTGATCGCCAGGAGCCGGACGCCGGTGGTGACGGGCGCGTCGGCCCGCGCCTTGAGCGCCGGGTCGGCGAGCAGCCCCGGCACGTCGTCCCCCGCGACGCTCGGGCCGACGTCGGCGGTGCCGTCCCGGAGCCGCCGGTCGGCGTCCTCCGGGGGGACGCCGTACTCGAGCTCGTACGAGTCGGGGAGCGGTCGCCGGTTGGGGTCGGTCGCGGCGGACCAGTGCTCGTTGCGCGCCAGGACGACCTTGTTGTCCGTCACGCTCTCCAGCCGGTACGGGCCCGAGGCGAGGACGCTCTTGCCGTACCGGGCCCCCGTGTCCTTGGTCGCGGGCACCGGGACCGTCTCGGGGAGCTGCACGACCTGGTCGAACGTGGAGTACGGGGCCTTCAGACGGAAGATGATCGTGCGGTCGTCGGGCGTCTCGACGGCCGCGTCGGTGGACACCCTGGGCGACTTGTAGGCCCCCTGGTAGCCGGTGGGGAGGTCGAGCAGGAGGTCCAGATGGGCGGAGCCGTTGGCGAAGTCGGGGTCCATGCTGCGCAGCACGGCGTGCTTGACGTCCTTGGCCAGGATCGGGGAGCCATCCTGATATTTCAGGCCGTCTCGTAGTTTGTAGGTCCACGTCTTGCCGCCATCGCTCGGCACGCCCAGCGACTCCGCCAGATCCGGCACGATCTGCGTGCCGGCGGCCCCGGGCACCGGCTTGAACATCGTCAGCGACCGGCCGTAGAGCCGCACCATGTTCAGCGAGTGGGGAGCGTACATGTTGCCGGGGTCGGTGGACTCCAGGGTGGAGGCCGAGACGACGCGCAGCGTGCCGCCGGTCTTCGTGGAGGGGTTCGCGACGTTCTCCACGGCCGCCCCGAACGCCGCCGGCGACGGTGCGGCGGAGGCGGCCGTCCCGCCCGTCCCGCCCGGCTGGTCCGCCTGGCGGACCAGCCAGATGGCGGCGGTCACCGCCAGGGTGGTGACCGCCGCGCCGATGGGGATCAGCGCCTTGCGGACCCGCCGGAGCGGCGTGGTGGCGGCAACCGGCGGGGGCGGCTCCGTGCCCCCAGCCGTGCCCCCAGCCGTGCCCCCAGCCGTGCCCCCAGCCGGGCCCCCAGCCGGGTGACCGGCCGGGCCTTCCCTCGGGCGCCCGGCCGGACCCCCGGCCGGATGCGGCGACGGCCGGAGGGGGACCGGCGGGGGAGTCTGGGCGGCGGGTGCGGTGGTGCCGGCCCGGATGAGGTCCCGGACCAGCTGCTCGGCCGTCGGCCGGCGCCGGGCGTCCTTGGACAGGCAGGCCCACAGCAGCGGGGCCAGCTCCCCGGGCACCTTGGACAGATCCGGATCCAGGTTGAGGATCCGGTGCATCACCACCGGCAGCGCCCCGACCCCGAACGCCGCCCGCCCCGTGGCCGCGAACACCATCGTCCCCGCCCACGCGAACACGTCGCTCGCCGGAGCGGCCTCCCCGAGGAACTGCTCGGGCGCCATGAAGGCGGGCGTCCCGACGATCCCGGTCGTCATGCTGTGGCTGGCGTCCAGCGCCCGCGCGATGCCGAAGTCGATCACCCGGGGCCCGTCGGGGCCCAGCAGCACGTTGCTCGGCTTGAAGTCCCGGTGCACCACCCCGGCCCCGTGGATGGCGACCAGCGCGGTGGCCGTGGTGACCGCCAGCCGCATCAAAGCCGGCCCGCGCACCGGCCCTTCCGTGGTGACGTGGTGCTGCAGCGAGGGCCCGTCGACGTACTCGCCCACGATGTACGGCTGGTCGTGCACGGTCCCGACCTCGAGCACCCGTGCGGTGCAGAACTCCGCCACCCGCCGGGCCGCCTCGGCCTCGCGCCGGAAGCGGCGTACCTCGGTCGCGTCACCGGCGAACCTGGCGTGCAGCAGCTTGATCGCGACCCGCTCGCCGGACGGCGAGACACCGAGGTAGACACTGCCCTGGCCGCCCTCGCCGAGAAATCCGGTGATCTCGTAGGAGCCGACCGATGGGGGATCGCCCGGCCGTAAGGGACGCACGCCGTGGTCGCCTAGAACGGCGGCCGCGCGCCCAGGTGCATGATCGCCTTGGCCGCCAGCCGGCTGCCCGACGCCAGCGCCTCGGCCGGGGGCTTGCCCTCCAGCCACGGCGGCAGGAATCCGGCGCAGAAGGCGTCACCCGCGCCCGTGCCGTCGACGATCTTGTCGACCGGGTCGGCGGCCACGCGTACGGGATCGGGGCGGCCGTTGCCGTACCACAGCGCGCCTTCGGCGTTCATCTTGATGACGACCTGCGGGAACCACGCGGCGAGCACCTTGGCGGCGGCCTCGGCGTCGTCGCGGCCGGTCAGCACCTTCGCCTGGTCGACGTTGGCGAACAGCAGCTTGGCCCCGTCGGTCCACTCGAGGAACGGCTCGGCACCGGTGCGCTCCAGCGGCGCCGACGAAGCGCAGTCGACGGAGATCGACATCCCGCCGCGCCTGGCCATGTCGAGCGCCGCGAGCCCGGCGTCGCGCGAGCCCTCGTTGATCAGCGTGTAGCCCGACAGGTGCAGGTGTGTGCCCGAGGTGAACAGGTCGCGCGGCAGGTCCTCCGGCGACAGGGCGGCGTTGGCACCCGGGTCGGACAGCATCGTGCGCTCGCCCTTGTGGGTGACGAGCACCACGCAGGTGCCGGTCGGCCGCTCGGGATCCATGACGAGCCGTGCGTCCACGCCATAGCCCATGAGCTCCATGTCGCGGTTGCGGCCCGTGATGTCGGCGCCCCTGCGGCCGATGAAGGCCACCTCGGCGCCCTCGACGGCAAGCCAGGAGGAGATGTTGGCCCCCGAGCCACCGCCGTGCATGGTCACGATCGCCGGGGTGTCGCTCGCCCGGGCGAGCGCATAACGGGCGCGCGCGACCGCGTCGGTCATGAGATCGCCCACCACGACGACCCGCGTCATGATGTCACCACCTTGCTGCCTTCAGATCGAGCCTGGCCACGGCTGGAACGCCACGGCAAAACTAACAGCTTCCGGGCCGCCCGTGGGGCTTACCTCGGACACCGGGCCTGAGTCGATGCACAAGCGTTGCCCAACAGGGCCCGGGGTCTTGGCATTTGGGATGCGGGTTTACGCTCGAATCTGTGGAGGCACAATATCCGGCCCACTGGGAGGCCGATGTCGTCCTGGCCGACGGCGGGACCGCGCACGTGCGGCCGATCAGGCCCGCCGACGCGGACCGTCTCCGCTCCTTCTACTCCCGGCTGTCCGACGAGTCGATCTATTTCCGGTTCTTCGGACCCCGGCCCCGGCTGTCCGACAGGGAAGTCGAGCGGTTCACGAATGTCGACTACGTCAGCAGGGTCGCGCTGATCGCCACCATCGGCACCGAGATGGTGGCCGTGATCCGCTACGACCGCACCGGCCCGGGCGAGGCCGAGGTGGCCTTCCTCGTCGAGGACGCCCACCAGGGCAGGGGAGTGGCCTCCGTCCTGCTGGAACACCTGGCCGCCACGGCCCGCGAGCGCGGCATCGAGCGCTTCATCGCCGACGTCCTGCCCGCCAACATGCGCATGACCGGGCTGCTGCGCCAGGCCGGCTACACGGCCCAGAGCCAGTTCGAGGACGGCGTCGTACGCATGACGCTCGACCTGACCCCCACCGACACCTCGGCGGAGGTGACGACCGCGCGCGAGCACCGGGCCGAGTCCCGGTCGATCGCCAGGCTGCTCACCCCCGGGTCGGTCGCGGTCATCGGCGCCTCGCGCGAGCCGGGCGGCGTGGGCCAGACCGTCCTGCGCAACCTGCTGGCGGCCGACTTCACCGGGCCCGTCTATCCGGTGCACCGGGAGGTGCGGGCGGTGGCGGGCGTGCGGGCGTACGCGAGCGTGGGGGCGATCGACGGCGACGTCGACCTGGCCGTGGTCGCCGTGCCGGCCGAGGGCGTGATCGACGTGGTCAAGGAGTGCGCCGAGAAGGGCGTGCACGGCCTGGTCGTGGTCTCTTCCGGATTCGGCGAGACCGGCGCGCAGGGCCGGGCCAGGCAGGACGAGCTGGCCCGCATCGCCCGCTCCTACGGCCTGCGCGTCGTGGGCCCCAACTGCCTCGGCATCGCCAACACCGACCCCGCCGTCAAGCTCAACGCCACCCTGGCCGCCACCGTGCCGGGCCGGGGCAAGGTGGGCTTCTTCAGCCAGTCGGGCGCGCTCGGCACCGCTCTCCTGCAGCGCGTGGCACAGCGCGGCATGGGCATCTCGTCGTTCGTCTCGGCGGGCAACCGGGCCGACGTCTCGGGCAACGACCTGCTGCAATATTGGGAGGAAGACGACTCCACCGAGGTGATCCTGCTCTACCTGGAGTCGCTCGGCAATCCGCGCAAGTTCACCCGGCTGGCCAGGCGCATCGCCCGCAACAAGCCGATCGTGGTGGTCAAGAGCGGCGGCACCCCCACCGGGCACTCGGCGGAGGAGCTGCGGCTGCCGGACTCGGCGATCAGCTCGCTGTTCGCGCAGGCGGGCCTGATCAGGGTGGACGACCTCATCCAGCTCTTCGACGTGGGCCAGCTGCTGGCGTACCAGCCGCTGCCGGCCGGCCCCAGGGTCGCGCTCGTGACCAACTCCGACGCCCTGGGCCTGCTCGCCGCCGACGCCTGCCTCGCGGCCGGTCTGGAGCCGCGCGCGCCGGTCAACCTGGGCCCCGCCGCGGGCCCCTCCGAGTACGGCACCGCCCTCGCCGGCGAGCTGGCCTCCCCCGACGTGGACGCGGCCGTCGTGATCTACATGCCGCCGATCCCCGGCAGGGACGACGAGGTGGCCGGCGAGCTGCTGCGGGTCTCGAAGGACGCCGCCAAGCCGGTGCTCACGACGTTCCGGGGGCATCTGGGGATGCATCCGGCCCTGCGCGTGCCGGGCACCGGCCCCTCGCGCGGGTCCATCCCCTCCTACGCGGCGCCCGAGGAGGCGGTCCGGGCCCTGGCCCACGTGGTGCGCCACGCGACCTGGCGCGCCCACCCGGCGACGCCGCCGCCCGAGCTGGACGGCATCGACACCGCCTGTGCCAGGGCGCTGGCCGAGCGGACCCTGTCCGGCAGCGCGGCCGGTCCCGACACCTCCGCGGGCGGTTTCGCGCAGGCCGGGCCGCCGGTCGAGATCGACGCCACCGAGCTGCTGTCCTGCTACGGGATGACCGTCTGGCCCGCCGAGACCGTACGCTCGCCGGACGAGGCCGTGGCCGCCGCCGAGCGGCTGGGCTGGCCGGTGGTGGTGAAGGTGGCCGATCCGGGGGCCTCCCGGCGCGCCGGGACCGTACGCCTGGGGCTGACGGGTCCCGAGATGGTGCGCCACGCGTACGCCGAGTTCGCCGAGCAGCTCGGCGACCAGGCGGAGCTGGCGGTCCAGCGGATGGCGCCGCAGCCCGCCGTGCCGACCGTCGTGGGCGTGATCGAGGATCCCGCGTTCGGGCCCGTCGTGACGTTCGGGCTCGGCGAGGTGACCGCGCGCCTCCTCCAGGACCAGGGCTTCCGCCTGGCCCCGCTGACCGGGGAGGACGCCTCCGAGCTGGTCCGGTCCGTACGCGCCGCGCCGCTGCTGTTCGGCGAGTACGGCTACCCGCCCGTGGCGGTGGACGCCCTCGAAGACCTCCTCGTACGCGTCGGCCGCCTGGCCCACGACCTGCCGGAGCTGGCCCGCCTGGACCTGGACCAGGTGCTCGTGGGGGAGTCGGACGTCATGATCCTCGGCGCCCGCGCCACCCTGCGCACTCCGGCGGGCCCGCGCCTCGACGGTGGTCCCCGCCGGCTGGGCTGATCGCCCTTGGCGAATCAAGGGGAACAAGTGCCCTGTGGTGCACGGATAGAAGACGTTATAGAGCGTTATGTCCGGCGGGTGAGTGCACTGCCCGGTCCTGGCAGGATGGAGCCATGAGGGAAACCCGAGTCTCAGCCGCGGGCCTGCGTGAAGCGATCGAACGCAGCGGCTACTACCCCGACCTCGTCACCGATGCGGTCGAATCCGCGCTGGGCAAGGAGGCCGTGACCGCGTTCGTGGTCCATCACGAGGCGACCTTCGATCCCGCGATGGAGGTGCGCCGCCACGTCACCGTCCTGGTGCTGTCGACGACCCGGCTGCTGGTGTGCCACACCGACGAGCACCCGGCGGTGGAGGGCGTCTCGGCGTCCCATGCCTCCACGACCACGGAGGCCGTCCGCCTGAGCCGCGTCCAGTCCGTCGCCGTCACCCGCGTGGTGCCCGACCCGGCCTCCTACGTCCCCGGCGTCCCTCCCACGGAGGTGACGCTCACCATCGGCTGGGGCGCCATCTCCCACGTGGACCTGGAGCCGGCCACGTGCGGCGACGAAAACTGCGAGGCCGACCACGGCTACACGGGCGCCATCACGGCGGACGACCTGTCGCTGCGGGTCAGCGAGGCCGCCGACGGCCCCGAGGCGGTCACCCACGTCCTCTCCTTCGCCAAGGCCCTCTCGGAAGCCACCGCCCGCGCCACCTCCTGACCCCTCCCCGGCCCTCACCCCCGCCCCCGACCCCAGACGGGCACCCCCGCACGGCGCCCGCCACGTGCCGCCGTCGACCGCCGGCCGTCCGACACGGTGGGGTGCCGATGCACGGCTTGGCGCCGCCGCTCCAGCACCTCCTGACCGCCGGCCCCACAGCTGTCCGGCCCCGCAGCTGTCCGGCGCGGCGGTGGCCCCGGGCGCTGGGTGGCTTTGTCGCTCGCCCGGAACCTCGGCTCGACCCGACGGCACGCATGCGAGCGCTGCCGCGCCACACGCTGCACGCCGCACAGGGCGGTTCCCCGCGCGTGGCGGCTTTCTGACCGGGTATCCCTCCAGCGCACGGCGGTCCTTCGGTGCGTCACGCGCCGATGCCGCATCCGCTGACGTAGCACGACGATCGTGTCGGCGACACGGCCGCGACTCCACCGGGACGGCACACCGGTCGGTGGCGCGCGGCGTGATCCGGCCACCTGACGCGACCGCTCCCCGGGAGTCGCCCGCCGAACGAGACGGTAGGTCATGCGGCCACACCCGAACGCCGCACCCGCCCGGGACCCGGCGGCTGTCTCGCACGGGCCGCGTGCCGCCCCGGCCCGCACGGCGGCCGTCCCGCACGGCGGCGGGTCGGGTTCGCCCGGCACGGCGGCGGTCCCGGAGGGCCGGTGGATGGGGAGCGGCGGTAGGAGATCACGGAGGGCTAGACTGGGGGGCATGCTGGTGCCGGGATACGGCGGCGCGTCGCTGGTGGATCTGCCTGGCTCGTTGCTGGCCGCCCTCGGCCTGCGCGAGCCCAACGCGCTGGCCCTGGAGCCCGCCGACCGCGTCTGCCTGTTCCTGGTCGACGGCCTGGGGGCCGAGATGTTGCGCGCCCACCCCGAGGCCGCCCCCTTCCTGTCCGGTCTGGCGGGCAGGACGCTCACGGCCGGGTTCCCCGCCACCACCGTCACGAGCCTGTGCTCCCTGGGCACCGGCCTCACACCCGGCGAGCACGGCATGGTGGGCCTGATGCTGGCCGTGCCGGGCACCGGACACCTGTTCAACTGCCTGCGCTGGACCCTTCCCGACGGCCTGACGATGGACCCCGAGGTGTGGCAGCCGGCCACGACCGTCTACCAGCGCGCCGCCCGGGCCGGCATCGACCCCGTCTACGTCGCCCCCGCCGAGTTCGAGGGCACCGGCCTGACCAGGGCGGTCTACCGCGGCGTCCGCTATGTCCCCGCCGAGTCCGTCGACGACCGCGTCGCCCGCGTCCGCGAGGCGCTGCGCGAGCGGCGGCCCGCCCACGTCACCGTCTACTACGGCGACCTCGACGCCACCGGCCACATGGTGGGCTGGGGCAGCGAGGAGTGGCTGCGCCAGCTCACCATCGTCGACGACATGGCCCAGCGCATCGCCGAGGGCCTGCCGCCCGGCTCCGCCCTCTACGTCACCGCCGACCACGGCATGGTCAACGCCACCGAGAAGCTCGACGCGGAGAGCGTCCCCGAGCTGACCGAGGGGGTCGCGCTGCTCGGCGGCGAGGCCAGGGCCAGGCACGTCTACGCCCGCCCGGGGGCCGCGAAGCAGGTGCTGGAGGCGTGGCGCGAGACCCTGCGCGGCAAGGCGTGGGTGGTGTCCAGGCAGGAGGCGGTCGAGTCCGGCTGGTTCGGCCCCGTCGTACGCGACGCGTGGCTGGAGCGCATCGGCGACGTCGTGGCCGTGCCGCACACCGACCTGGCCATCACCGCCCCCACCCAGCAACGCATCGAGGCCCTCTTCACCGGCTATCACGGCTCGCTGACGACGGCCGAACAGCACGTCCCGCTCCTGGAGGTACACACGTGACCAGCCCGCTGATCACCCCCGCCGATCTGGCCGCGCTCGACGGCGCGACGGTGCTCGACGTGCGCTGGCGGCTCGGCGGGCCGCCCGGGCTGGAGTTCTACCGCGAGGGCCACATCGAGGGTGCCGTCTACTGCGACCTCGACACGGACCTCGCGGCGCCCCCCGGAGAGGGCGGGCGGCACCCGCTGCCGGACGCGGCGGCTTTCCAGGGGGCGATGCGGCGGCTGGGCGTCTCGGACGGCCGGCCGGTGGTGGTCTACGACGACGCCGGGTCCACCGTCGCCGCCCGGGCCTGGTGGGCGCTGCGCTACTTCGGCCACCAGGACGTACGCGTGCTCGACGGCGGCCTGCCCGCCTGGATCGAGGCCGGCCGGCCGACCACGAAGGAGACGCCCGAGCCGGTCGAGGGCGACTTCACCGCCCGACCGGGCGGGATGCCGGTGCTGGCGGCCGACGAGGCGGCGGCGCTGGCCGGCCGGGGCGTGCTGCTCGACGCCAGGGCCGCGGAGCGCTACCGGGGCGAGGTGGAGCCGGTCGATCCGGTGGCCGGGCACGTCCCCGGCGCCGTCAGCGCGCCCACCACGGAGAACGTCGGACCCGACGGCAGGTTCCTCGACCCCGGGGCGCTGCGGGCGCGCTTCGCCGATCTGGGCGTGGGGGAAGGGGTCGAGGCGGGCGCCTACTGCGGTTCCGGCGTGACGGCCGCGCACGAGGTGCTGGCCATGGCGGTGGCGGGCCTGCCGGCGGCACTGTACGTGGGCTCCTGGTCCAACTGGGTCGCCGACCCGTCGAGGCCCGTCGCCACCGGCTGACCCGCCTAATAGAGCGCCTGGTCGCCGGCCCCGAAGCAGGCGAACCCGGTCTCGCCCGTCTTGGCCGCCGCGCACGCCAGGGCCGTGTCCGGCGGTTGCCCCGCCGCCACGAGCTCGTGGAACGTGCTCATCACCGCCCGGGCCGCCTCGTCCTCCACCGGCACCAGCCCGGCGACCACGCAGGACGACCCCTTGGCCAGGAACGTCCCGGGCAGCCCCAGCGGCGCCCCTTCCATCGGCGTGCGCGACATGCCCGAGTTGCACGCGGACAGCACCACCAGCCCGGCCGAGCGCGAGACGTCCAGCAGGTCGTACGCCATCAGCGACCCGTCCTCCAGCGTGATCCCCGACACCAGCGGGCTGCGCGCGTGGAACACCCCGTGCGCCGCCAGGTGCACGACGTCCGCCGTCCCCAGCGACTCCAGCACCGGCCCGATGCGCCCGGGCACCTGACGCCCGCCGGGATGGCAGGCCACCACGTGCGCCACCTCGGCGTACGCGTGCGCCAGCGCCGGCCCGGCCGCCGCCACCACCGAAGGCGGCCGGCCGGAGCGCGAGCCCCGGGCCTTGCGCGCCCGCAGCCAGGCCGCCGCGCCGGCCGCCACGCTGACCGGCCGCTCCCGCAGGCACGGCAACGCCCCCCACGGCAACGTGTGCAGCGCGCCCACCGGCACCACCACCAGGGGCCGGTCGGCCAGGTCGGCCGCCAGGGGCCGCAGCACCAGCCGTTCGACCTCGGTGGCCGCGGTCTCGACGTCGCGGGGATGGCCCTGGCGGCGCAGCGCGTACCGGAGCTGGACGATCGCCTCCTTGACCTGCCGCACGCCGGCGAGGCGGCGCAGGAGCATTCGCTCTCCGGTCACGAGTACGGCCAGCAGCGCGTCGCCGTCCGCCACGTACTCGACCAGAGCCCCCCGCCCCAGCTCCGCCCGCACCCGGTCGGGGTCCACCAGGGCGCACGCGTGGGCCGGAGCCGCCACGGCCCGCCACCGCTCGGCCCACTCGAACACCTCTCTGGCGCTCCCGTCGCGCACCGCCACCTCCAGCCCGAACGCCGCCAGCCGCTCCCCGGCCCGCGCCGCGTGGGCGCGCAGCGACGGGTCCTCGAACGCCTCCACGCGCCCGCTCACCTCGGCCAGCCCGTCGCGTATCGCCCGGAAGGCCCCCGTGACGTCCTCCTGCAGCGCGGCCTGCAGCGCGAGCGCGTGCTGGCGCACCGGCACCGGGATCTGCGCGGCCTGCGCGAACTGCCTGGCCTGCGGTTCGGAGGCGAGCGAGGTCAGCCGGGTGCCGTCCGGCATCCACCGCTCGCGCTGCTCGGCGTGCCGGGTGAGCCTGGCCAGCTGCGCCGAGGCCGTCGGGTGGTCGTCCACGGCGAGCGCCGCCTCGGCCGCGGCCAGCCGCAGCGCCGCCGCACCCGCCTGGTGGGAGCCCTCCTCCAGGTCGTCGGCGCATGCGATCAGCTCGGCGACCAGCTCGGGCGTGACAGGTTCGAGGGCCAGCCGCGAGCGCAGGAGGACCTCCCGGGCCAGCGGCAGCCACGAGAGCCGATCCTGCGCGGCCAGCTCTTCCGCCGCCTGCTCGGCCACCTGCCTGGCCCGGTGCGGGTCGCCGGTCAGCAGCTCCACCTGGGCCAGCTTCAGCCGGGCCTCGGCCAGCGCGGCGCGCGCCCCCGACGCCTCCAGGTCCGGCACGGCCAGGCTCAACATGGCCCTGGCCTCGCCGGGCAGGTGGGCGGCCAGCAGGGCGCCGGCGAAGTCGGCCCGCATCGTGGCCAGCCGCTCGGGGAAGCCGAACAGGGTGTCCTCGGCCTCGCTGTAGTGCTTGAACGCCCCGGCGATGTCGCCCCGGCGCACCGCGAGGAAGGGCAGGTTGGCGGCGGACAGCCGGGCCAGGTGCCGCAGCCCGGCGTGCTGGGAGATCTGCAGGCACGCGGCGAGGTCGCGCATGGCGGCGTCCCAGTCGCCCCGGTAGGAGTGGATGAGACCGCGGTTGAGCAGCCCGCCGGCCAGGAACCTGCGGTCGTCGATGGTGCCGGGCGCGGTCACGAGGGCCCGCAGGGCGCGGTCGCAGGAGGCGATGGCCTCCTGGTAGCGGCCGAGGTGGGCCAGGGCGACCGCGCGCTGGGTGTCGAGCTTGGCGCGGTCGAGCGGGGTGAGGTAGGCCCAGGCCAGGGCCGCCACGCGCAGGGCCTGGAGGGGGTGGCCGCGCTCGGTGCGTACGGTGACGAGGGACAGCCGCGCCTGGGCGATCCGCTCGGGCGGCGCTCCGGCCGTGCCGATGGCCTCGCGGAGGTGGTGTTCGGCGGCCTCCAGATCGCCCAGCTCGCGGGCGGCCAGCGCCATCGACCTGAGCGCCACGGCGGTGGCCTCGGCAGCTCTGGCGCGGCGGGCGGCCGCGAGGATGACGCGGCTCGCGCGCATGGCGTGGTCCGGGTCGATCAGCGAACGCATCATGGCGGCCTCGGCCGCCTTGACGAGCGGGTGGAGGTCGCCGGGCGGGTCGTGTTCGTCCGATGTTGCGCTCATGGCCGGCCTCGGTCGGGAGACGGCCGGGAGAGAAGGACGCGCTCTCCCGGCCGGTCACTGGTGGTTCAGGGTCGGATGCGCACCCAGGTCGTCTGGATGGGTGCGTGACCGGGCCGGTGGCACACCACGCTGAGCCAGCCGGGTGGCAGGCCCGTGGCGACGAAGTGGCCGGTGTGGGCGATGCGCCTGGTCAGCGTCAGGTGGGGGGATCTTACATCGACGAGAGCGCCCTCTCCTGGGTAGGGGGAAATGTGCCCGGCGACGTCGATGAGCCCGTCGCCCTCCGTCACCTCCAGCTCGAAGGTGAGGCCGGCCGCGACGAAGCGCACCAGGTGGGAGCTGTCGTCGTCGCGCACGCTGCGGATGGTGGCGGACTCGGCGTAGGCGGCCGTCACCGCCCGGGGGACCAGGAACCGGTAGGCGTCTCGTGCTGCGGCGGACACCTGCATCGGGATCGGGTCGTTCCCGGAGGCCAGCCGGAGGGCCGCCAGGAAGTATTCGTCGTTGATCATTGCGCTGTCTCCTGTAGTGAGATCAGAGTGCGCAGTTTTTCCAGGCAGCGGGCCTTGGTCGGGCCTATGCTGCCCGCGGGCAGCCCCAGTCGCGCGGCCACCTGCTGGTTTCCCAGGTCGATCGCCACCAGCTGGAGGAGTGAGCGGCAGGGCTCGTGCAGGGTGGAGACCGTCTGCCAGAGCCGGCGCCGGCCGTCGGCCTCCAGGACGGCGGAGGCGGGATCAGGGTCTTCGACCACCTCGAACGAGGAGCCGCCCGAGCGCTCCTTCCGCTGGAGCAGCAGGGCCTCGCGGCGTACGGTCGTCATGAGCCAGCCCCCCACTCCCGCCGGGTCCCTGATGCTCTGGAGGTGCTGGAGCAGGCGCAGCCAGGAGCCCTGGACCGCGTCCGCCGCGTCGGCGGGGCTCAGGCCGCACGCGCGGGCCACGGCCCACATGCGCGGCCCGAATCTCGACTCGAGCTCGTCCCAGGCCGACCGGTCGCCGTCGGCCGCGGCTTCGAGCAGCTCCGCAGGATCCCGAGGATCGCGCATACGGCCTCCTTCCGTCCGGCACGGAAGGCGATCATGCCTCCTCGTGATTGTCCGGGGACTGAGCGTAAACTCTACAGACTCGCCGGGAAGAGAACTCCCAGATCGGGAATTTGCCGGGTCTCCTCGGAGTCAAGGAGCCTCCTGGTCCACTCCTTCGCCGGCTCGTCCCTGGCCGCCTCGGCGATGGCGCCGGCGACCAGGGCGGTGGCGAACGACGTGCCGCTCCACGCCGCGTACCCCGAGTAGTCCGCCGCGTCGAGATAGCTGCTGGTCAGCCAGTCGCCCCGGGCGCACGCGTCGACCCAGGTGCCGTAGCCGGAGTAGGGCGCCCTGCGCTGCTGGCCGGCGTCCACGGCCGCCACGCCGACCACGCAGGGCAGCGCGGCGGGCCAGAACGGCCGGTCGGAGGCGGTGTTGCCGGCGCAGGCCACGGTGACCGTGTCCGTCAGCCCGGCGATGGCGTCGCTCAGCAGGGGCGGGGGCCGGTCGTCGAAGGTGTGGCAGCCGAAGGAGAGGTTGAGCACCTGCGGGGGCCGCTCGCGCATGCGGTGGAGGGCGCGTACGACGGCCGCCTCGTCGCCGAGGCCGTCGCCGTCGAGGACGCGGCGCACGCGCAGCGACACGCCGGGCGCGCGGCGCAGCAGCAGGCCCGCGATGAACGTGCCGTGGCCGGCCTGGGAGCCCTCGGAGGCGTCGGCCTCCTCGGGGCCGAGACGGGAGTACCAGTCGCTGCCGGACCACCACGGATGCTTGGCGATGCCGGTGTCGAGCAGGCCCACGACCACGCCGGAGCGGGCCCGCCCCGCCTTGAAGCCGATGGGCGGGGCGGGGAAGGGTCTGGACGCGGGACCGCCGAAGAACAAGGGCTGGCCGCGGAGCACGTGGTTGGGCGATGCCCGCAGGCCCTGCGCGCGGAGCTCGGCGGCGATCTCGCAGGGGTCGGCGCCGGGCGACAGGTGGATGACGCAGACTCCGTCCGCCTCCGAGACCGCCTGGGTCCAGCGCGACGCGGCGGAGACCGCGGCCCGGTCGGTCAGCACCTGACCTGGCCGGATGTACGCCTCGCCGACAGATTGGATTTCCATGAGCGGGTATGTTTCCGCCCTCGGCCAGCTGTCACCCGCCACTCCCGCACCAACTTGGTATGGCCCCCCTCTGGTGTCGGATTGCGACCGACGGTAGTCTCTCCCTAGTCACTTGTGATCATCCCGTGGCGAGGCCGTTGGGGAAGGCGCACCTCGTACCGAACGGGAGGTCCGGTGTCTGCTCGTGGCGTCCTTTACGTCCACTCGGCTCAGCCCGCGCTGTGCCCTCACATCGAATGGGCAGTCGCGGGTGTCCTTGGCGTGCCCGTAGACCTGACGTGGACTCCGCAACCCGCCGCGCCCAATGTCGTGCGGGCACAGGCGGAGTGGGAGGGCCGCGCCGGCATCGCCGCGGCCATCGCCTCCTCTCTCATGGGCTGGCAGCGCCTCAGGTTCGAGATCACCGAGGACGCCTCGCCGGGAGTGGACGGCTCCCGTCATGCCTACACGCCGACGCTCGGCGCCTTCACGGCGGTCATCGGCGTCGCCGGCGACATCATGATCCCGGAAGACCGGCTGCGCGCCGCGATGATGATGGCCGCGCAGGGGAGGTGCGTGCTGGAGGACGAGCTGGACAAGATGCTCGGCCGGCCATGGGACGAAGAGCTGGAACCGTTCAGGTACGCCGGGGACGGTGCGCCCGTCCGCTGGCTGCACGCGGCCGTTTGATGGGGAAATGCCGCCCGTGACGGGCGAGATGGCGCCAGTCCGTAAATGACCGACGGGCCCGCACCTGAGGAAGGTGCGGGCCCGTCGGCCGTGAAACGTGCTTACAGCGGGATGTTGCCGTGGGCGCCCCTGGCCGGGGTGGCCTGGGAGAGGACCTTGGCGATGGCGCCGCGGGTCTCCTCGGGCTTGATCACCTCGTCGATGACGCCCAGCTCCTGCGCCCTGCTCAGGCCGCCGGCCAGCACCTTGTGCTCCTCGGCCAGGCGCTGCTCCAGCTCGGCCCGCTCCTCCTCGGGAGCCGCCGCGAGCTCGCGCCGCTTGAGGATGCGCACCGCGGCCACCGCGCCCATGACCGCCACCTCGGTGGTCGGCCAGGCGAACACCTTGGTGGCGCCGAGCGCGCGGGAGTTCATCGCGATGTACGCCCCGCCGTACGCCTTCCGCGTGACCAGCGTGACCCGGGGCACCGAGGCCTCGGCGAAGGCGTGCAGCAGCTTGGCGCCGCGCCGGACCACGCCGTCGTGCTCCTGCCCGACACCGGGCAGGTAACCCGGCACGTCGACGAGGACAACCAATGGCACGCCGAAGGCGTCACACATACGTACGAACCGGGCGGCTTTCTCGGCGGACGTGGCGTCGAGGCAGCCGCCGAGCCGCATCGGGTTGTTGGCGATCACACCGACCGTGCGGCCGCCGAGGCGGCCCAGCGACGTGACGATGTTGGGCGCCCACTTGGGGTGCAGCTCGACTCCGGGCTCGTCGAGCAGGCCGTTGACCAGCGGCTTGACGTCGTATGCCCGGCGTGCGGACTCGGGGAGCAGCGTCGAGAAGTCGATCTCCTCGATCTCGCCGGTGCGCACGCGGCCCTGGTGGCCGAGGAGCGTGGCGAGCCGGCGCGCCTGAACGTACGCGTCGGTCTCGGTCTTCGTCACGATGTGCACGACGCCGCTGCGCTTGCTGTGCGGCTCGGGACCGCCCAGGGCGGCGCTGTCGACGTCTTCGCCGGTCACGCTGCGGACCACGTCGGGGCCGGTGACGAAGATGCGGCCGGAGTCGGCCAGGATGACCAGGTCGGTGAGCGCGGGACCGTACGCGGCGCCGCCGGCGGCGGGCCCGACGACCACGGAGATCTGCGGCACGACGCCGGACGCCTTGGTCATGGCGGCGAAGACCCGGCCGACGGCGTGCAGCGACTCAACGCCTTCGGTGAGTCGCGCACCGCCGGAGTGCCAGATTCCGATGACCGGCACCCGTTCGCGGACGGCGACGTCGTAGGCGTGCACGATGTGCTCGCACCCCTCGCCGCCCATCGCGCCGCCCTGGAAGCGGGCGTCGCTGCAGAAGGCGACGACGGGGACGCCTTCGACGCGGCCCATGGCGGCCAGGACGCCGCTCTTGTCCTCAGGAGTGATCAGCCGCAGCGAGCCCTCGTCGAGCAGCGCTGTCAGGCGGACGACCGGGTCGCGGGGATCGGAGGGCTCCGGATCGGAGCCCTCGCCCACCACCCGGTTGTCGAGCACCGTCATTAAGCCCCCTTGAAGACGACGGTCACGTTGTGGCCGCCGAATCCGAACGAGTTGTTGACCGCGGCGATGTCGCCCTGCGGCAGCGCCCGGTTCTCGCCGTGGACGAGGTCCACCTCGATGCCGTCGTCGATGTTGTCGAGGTTGATGGTGCGGGGGACGATCCGCTCCTGGAGAGCCTTGATCGTGAAGACGGACTCGATGCCGCCGGCGCCGCCGAGCAGGTGCCCGGTCATCGACTTGGTCGAGGTCACCAGCGGGTGGGTGCCGATGGCCTTGGCCACCGCCTGCACCTCGCCGACGTCGCCCGCGGGGGTCGAGGTGGCGTGCGCGTTGACGTGCTTGACGTCGAGCCCGGTGATGCCGGCGTCGGTGAGCGCCTGCGTCATGGCCATGATGATGCCCCGGCCCTCGGGCTCGGGCTGGGTGATGTGGTGGGCGTCGGCGGAGTAGCCGACACCCGCGCAGTACGCGTAGATCCGCGCGCCGCGCGCCTTGGCGTGCTCCTCCGACTCCAGCACGACGATGCCCGCGCCCTCACCGAGCACGAACCCGTCGCGGTCGCGGTCCCACGGGCGGGAGGCGCCCTGCGGGTCGTCGTTGCGCTGGGACATGGCCCGCGCCGCGGCGAAGGCGGCCATGTTGAGGCCGTGGATGGCGGCTTCGGTGCCGCCGGCCACCACCACGTCGGCGCGGCCGACCCTGATCATGTCCATCGCGTACCCGATGGCCTCGGCGCCGGAGGCGCATGCCGACACCGTGGCGTGCACGCCCGCCTGGGCGCCCAGGTCGAGCCCGATCCAGGCGGCCGGGCCGTTGGGCATGAGCATCGGCACGGTGAAGGGCGACAGCCGGTTCCAGCCGCGCTCCTTCCACGTGTCGTATGCGCTGAGCGTGGTCGAGATGCCGCCGATACCGCTGGAGACCACGACGCCGAGCCGCTCGGGCGCCACCTCGGGAGAGCCGGCGTCCTGCCAGGCCTCCCTGGAGGCGACCAGGGCGAACTGCTCGCTGCGGTCGAGGCGGCGGGCCTCGGGCCGCGGCAGCACCTCGGTCGGATCGACCGCAGCCGTCCCCGCGAACTTCACGGGGACGGAGTCGATCCAGTCCGAGGTCAGCGTCTCGACGCCCGACTGACCGGCGAGGAGCGCCGACCAGGTCGAGGTGACGTCTCCACCGACGGGCGTCGTCGCGCCAAGCCCGGTGACGACGACACGTACCCGGTTCGCACTCACGTTTCGCGCTCCTTACTGATCAGTTCGGGGGTCTGTCGGGGTCAGTTCTGGATGAAGTTGAGGACGTCCTTGACCGTCTTCAGGTTCTTGAGCTGGTCGTCGGGGATCTCGACGCCGAACTCGTCCTGGGCGGCCACGGCGATCTCGACCATGGACAGGGAGTCGATGTCGAGGTCGTCCACGAAGTTCTTCTCGGGGGTCACGTCGGCGGCCGGGATGCCGGTGATCTCGTTGATGATCTTGCCGAGGCCTTCGAGGATGTCCTGCTCGGTGGCAGCCATGTCGCTAGTTCTCCTTTGGTTTTCTGGGTTCTGTGCGGACGTTGCCGCACAAGCTTGGATGGTGTGCCGGGATCCCTAGGGGATCTCGATCACTTGGCCCGCGTAGGTCAGCCCGGCGCCGAAGCCGAGCACCAGCGCGAGACCGCCCGAGCGGACCTCGCCGCGTTCCAGCATGCGCGAGAGCGCCAGCGGGATGGATGCGGCGGAGGTGTTGCCCGCGTTGACGATATCGCGCGCGATCACGGCCTTGTCGGCGCCCAGCTTGCGGGCGATGGCTTCGATGATGCGCAGGTTGGCCTGGTGGGGCACGAACGCCGCCAGCTCCGACGGGTCCACGCCCGCGCGGGAGCAGGCCTCGAGGGCCACCGGGTGCAGCGCGGTGGTGGCCCACCGGAAGACCGTCTGGCCCTCCTGGTAGAGGTAGTTGTCGCGGTCCTTGATGGAGATCGCGTCGGCCTTGTCGCCGGCGCTGCCCCACACCACGGGGCCGATGCCGGGCGTCTCGGACGCGCCGACGACCGCGGCGCCGGCGCCGTCGGCGAAGATCACGGCGGTGGACCTGTCGGTCCAGTCCACCCACTGCGACAGCTTCTCCGCCCCGATGACCAGCACGTTCCTGGCCGATCCGGCGCGTACGGCGGCGTCGGCGGTGCCGAGCGCGTAGCAGAACCCGGCGCAGGCGGCGTTGACGTCGAACGCGCCCGGTGCCTTGATGCCCAGCCGGTGCGCCACGATCGCGGAGGCGTTGGGGATCTGGGTCTCGAGCGTGCAGGTGGCCACGATGACCAGGTCGACGTCGTCGGGGGACAGGCCGCTGGCGGCCAGCGCCTTGCCGCCGGCGATGGTCGCCATGTCCTCGACCGACTCCTCGGGCGGGGCGACCCGGCGCTCCTTGATGCCGACCCTGGACTGGATCCACTCGTCGTTGGTGTCCATGGTCTTGGCCAGGTCGTCGTTGGTGACGATGTTGGCCGGCTGGTAGTGGCCGAGGGCCAGCACCCTGCCGCCCGGGGCGATGTCGGGAATCTTCACTTGGTCAGCTCCCTGGCCGCGTCGAGGTCGTCTGGGGTCTTCAGCGCCACGGTCCGCACGCCGCGCAGGCCGCGCTTGGCCAGCCCGGTCAGCGTGCCACCGGGCAGCAACTCGATCATCTTGGTGACGCCGAGGCCCGCCATGGTCTCCATGCAGGCGTCCCACCTGACGGGGTTGCTGACCTGCTTGACCAGCCTCTGGAGGAACTCCGCCCCGGTGGTGACCGCCTGCCCGTCGGCGTTGGACAGGAGCGTGATGCCGGGGTCGGTGGGGACGACGTTCCAGGCCGCCTCTTGCAGGCTCTCCACGGCCGGGGCCATGTGGTGGGTGTGGAAGGCGCCCGCCACCGAGAGCGGGATGAGGCGGGCGCGGGCGGGCGCGTCCTCCTTGAACGCGGCCAGCTGCTCCAGCGTGCCGCCCGCCACGACCTGTCCGGCGCCGTTGATGTTGGCGGGGGTCAGGCCGTGCTTGTCGATGCCGGCCAGCACCTCCTCCTCGACGCCGCCGAGCACGGCGGTCATGCCGGTCTCGGTGACGGCGGCGGCCTTGGCCATGGCCTCGGCGCGGGCCCGGACCAGGCCGAGGGCCTGCTCGCGGGTCAGCACGCCGGCCAGCGCGGCGGCGGCGAACTCGCCGACGCTGTGGCCGGCCAGCACGTCGGGGGTCACGCCGAGCGCCTCGGCGGAGGCCAGGGCGGCGGCGACGAGCAGCGGTTGCGCGACGGCGGTGTCGCGGATCTCGTCGGCGTCGGCGGTGGTGCCGTAGGCGACCAGGTCGAGCCCGACGACGTCCGACCAGGCGCCGAGTCTGTCGGCCAGACCGGGCAGCTCGAGCCAGGGAGTCAGGAAGCCCGGTGTTTGGGCACCTTGGCCCGGGGCGACGAGTACAAGCACAAAATCCACCTTGCCCTGTAGAACTCCGACACGCGGATGGAGATCCGTACGAACTTTGTCCTGGGTGATTTGTAGGAAGCCTACAGTGGGGATTTCGGCGCCATTACGTTAGGGCACCCCACGTTACGGCGCTCTCCGAGAGCCGGCCGAGGATGAGCCCGACCTGCAGCGTGAAGGCGGACCTGCCCTCGGTGGGCTGATATCCGGTCAGCTCCGTGATTTTCTTCAGGCGGTAGCGCACGGTGTTGGGGTGCACGAACAGCAGCCTGGCCGTCGCCTCCAGCGAGGTGCCCTGCTCCAGGTACGTCGCCAGCGTGTCCAGCAGCGGCGTGCCCGCGAGCGGCAGGTAGACGTTCTCGATGAGTTGTTCCCTGGCGTCGGCGTCGCCGTCGAGCGCCCGCTCGGCCAGCAGGTCCTCGGCGTGCACCGGCCTGGGCGCGTCGGGCCAGCCGGAGGACGCCTTCAGGCCGGCCAGCGCCGCCCTGGCGGACCTGGCGGCGGCGTGCAGGTCGGGCACCTCGGGGCCGATGACGATGGGGCCCACGCCGAAGCGGGCCACCACCTGCTTGGCCGCGTCGTCGACGCTGCCGGCGCCGCCCACGATCACGATCAGCCGGTCGGCCTGCACCCCGGCCAGCAGGTCCATGCCGATGCGGCGGCCCTTTTCGCGCAGCCCGTCGATGACCGCGCGCGGGTCGTCGTCGGGCGCGTGGCCGGCGATGACGACGACGGGGGAGGAGGTCCAGCCGAGCGCGGCGGCCCAGGAGTGCAGGCCGTCGTCCACCTCGCCGCGGACGAGGGCGTCCACGATCAGGGCCTCCAGCCTGGCGTCCCACGAGCCCCTGGCCTCGGCCTCGCGGGCGTAGACGTGGGCGGCGGCGAAGGCCACGTCGCGCGTGTAGCGCAACATGGCCTGCTGGAGCTGGTCCTCGCCGCCGGGGGCGGCCAGCTCGTGGGTCTGGGCCTCGACCACCTCGACCACGACCCTGACGATGTCGACGGTCTGCTGGAGCGAGATGGACCGCTTGAGCTCGCGCGGGGCGGTGCCGAAGAACTCGATGCTGGGGGTGGGCCGGTCCTGGCCCGCGTGCTGGAACCACTCGACGAACGCCGCGATCCCGGCCTGGGCCACGAGCCCCACCCACGACCGGTCCTCGGCGCTGAGCGCGCGGAACCACGGCAGCTGCTCGTCCATGCGCGCCATCGCCGCCGTGCCGAGCGAGCCCATGGCCCGCTCGAGCCTGCGCGTGGTGTCCTCCCGGGTCCGGTCTGTCACGCCTCCTAGAGTGCCAGGTCCCTTCGGATGACCGGAACGGCGGTTCGCGCCGGTCCTAGATCACGGCCACGGCGGTGATCAGGCCGATCGCGACATGGGTCACCGCCAGCAGCCGCGAGCCGGGCTGCAGCTCCTGCTCCTTGACCAGATCGCGTACGGAGATGCCGACGACCCGGTCGAACACCAGCATCGCCACCGTCTGCACCACGATGCCGACCAGGCCGAACACCGCCGTGCCGGCGAGCCCCTCCGCGAGCCGGCCGCCGGAGGACCAGATGGAGGCCGCCACGATCAGGCCGACGGCGGCCAGGGCGGAGGTGGCGAGCAGGGTGGCGTTCGGGTTGCGCTCGCTGCGGATGATCTCGCTCAGTTTGCCGGGCGTGGCCCAGTCGATCACGTAGAAGCCGACGATCATCAGGATCACGCCGACGGCGGCGTAGGAGGCGATGGCACCCGCGCCGCGGGCGAGGGTCTCAAGAAGGGTCACGTCAGTTCCATTCGTGGAAGAGCATGTGTCGGGAACGGGTCATGGAGCGATGCGATGCGGGACGAACGAGGAGGTGTCGTCGGTGATGAGGCCGGTCGTCTCCCTCATGCCCAGCCCGGCGGCCTCGTCGGCGACCACCCAGGCGCCGAGCACCGGCCGCTGCCCCTCGAACGCCGGTAGCGCCTCGAAGCTCTGGAAGACGTAGCCCTCCCGGCCGTAGATCCCCGGCGTCTCCTGGGTGCCCTCCGGGGTGACGATGCGCATCGAGGCGCCCTCCCTGCCGAGCAGCGGCTTGGCGATGTAGGAGGTGAGGTCGCGGGGGCCGTCGAGGTAGGCGGGCAGCAGGTTCGGATGGCCCGGGTCGAGCTCCCACAGGACGGCGAGCAGCGCCTTGTTCGACAGCAGCGTCTTCCACAGCGGCTCGATCCACGTGGCGTGCCGTACGGCGTGGCGCCCGAAGTCGTCCGTCAGCATCCACTCCCACGGGTAGAGCTTGAACGCCGAGCGGATCGCGCGCTCCTCGACGTCGACGAAGCGGCGGTTGAGGGCGTCCCAGCCGATGTCCTCCATGGCCACGGCGACGGTCTGCAGGCCCGCCTGCTCGGCGGTCTCCTGGAGGTAGGCGACCGTCATGGCCTCCTCGCCCGTCTCGTCCGCGTTGGTGAACGCGAAGTGCGTGGGGCCGGGCGGCAGCCGCAGCTCGCGCCAGCGGTCGATGAGCCGCTCGTGCAGCGAGTTCCACTGGTCGTCGTCGGGGAAGACGTCCTGCAGCCAGAACCACTGCACGACCGACGCCTCCACCAGCGACGTGGGCGTGTCGGCGTTGTACTCCAGCAGCTTGGCCGGGCCGGTGCCGTCGTAGCGCAGGTCGAAGCGGGCGTACACGTAGGGGTCTCGGCGCTCCCAGGAGCGTGCCACCTCCTCCCACGCCCATTCGGGGATGGCGAAGTCGGCGAAGCGCCCGGCGGAGACCACGTGCTCGACGGCCCGCAGGCACATGCCGTGCAGCTCCTCGACCTGCGTCTCCAGCTCCTCGACCTCGTCCATCGAGAAGACGTAGTGGACGGACTCGTCCCAGTACGGGCGGCTCAGCCCGGACGGGTGGGCGGCGCGGTGGTAGGCCAGCCCCTGGCTCTCGATCGTCTTCTCCCAGTCGTTCCTGGGAGTGCCGTGTTCGCGGCGCATCTCGTCAGCTCCCGCCGCTCCAGCTGCGGCCGAAGCCGCCCCGCTGGATCTCCTTGCCGCCCCGGCTGGTGATGTTCGTGTCGGACGGGCGCAGCGTGGTGCCGCCCTCGACGCGGTTGCCCACTCTCCGCCCGCCGTAGTACCACAAGTAGGCTCCCCGGGATCCCGCGTAGTAGACCCTGGTGCCGTCGTCGTCGCAGTAGTCCTCGTCCACGACCTCGTACGTGCCGTCGTCCAGCCGGACGACGCAGTCGGCGGTGACGTCGTCGTCGTCCTGCACGGCCGCGCAGTAGCCGACCACCATGACCGACAGCACACCGAGTACGACCAACGGGACGATCTTCGACGATTTGCGCGGCGGTTCTTTGGGCGCCTGCGCCGGATTTGCCATCAAACTCCTGCTTTCCTGGGCCGATCAGCCTAGCGGTGGCCCTTGTCCCCGTTCAATGTGTATGCCCCTGTGGTTGCGGTTCTCTTGGGTATGAATGGACGCATGGAACCGGTCGAGGCCCTGCGCGAGATCGCCTTTCTGCTCGAGCGCGCGGGCGAGCCCACGTACCGCGTGCGTGCCTTCCGCCGCGCCGCCGCGGTCGTCGACGACCTGCCGGAGGAGGAGCTCGCCCGGCTGGCCCGCGGTGGCGGGCTCGGCGACCTTCCCGGCATCGGCAAGGTCACCGCCCTTGTGATAAACGAAAGCCTTGATGGGCTGGTTCCGACGTACTTGCGGAGAATGCGGGCAACTGCCGGCATCGAGCTGGACGCCGAGACCGCCGAGCTGCGCGCCGCGCTCAAGGGGGACCTGCACAGCCACTCCGACTGGTCGGACGGGGGCTCGCCGATCGAGGAGATGGCGGAGGCGGCCATCGGGCTCGGGCACCAGTACTGGGCCCTGACCGACCACTCGCCGCGCCTGGCCGTGGCCAAGGGGCTGTCGGCCGAGCGGCTGGAGCGGCAGCTCGAGGTGGTGGCCAAGCTGAACGAGCGGCTGGCGCCGTTCCGGATCCTGACCGGGATCGAGGTGGACATCAACCTGGACGGCTCCCTGGACCAGGAGTCCGAGCTGCTGGAGCGGCTGGACGTGGTGGTGGCCAGCGTGCACTCCAAGCTGCGGATGGGCGGGGAGGACATGACCCGCCGGATGGTCACCGCCATCGCCAACCCGCTGGTGGACGTGCTCGGCCACTGTACCGGGCGGGTGGTGCAGGCCGGCGGGAAGCGCGGCGTGAAGCGGCCGGAGTCGGACTTCGAGGCGGAGCTGGTGTTCGAGGCGTGCCGGCGGTTCGGGGTGGCTGTCGAGATCAACTCCCGGCCGGACCGGCTGGACCCGCCCAAGCGGCTGATGCGGCTGGCGTACGAGATGGGGTGCGTGTTCGCGATCGACTCCGACGCGCACGCCCCCGGGCAGCTCGACTGGCAGCGGTTCGGGTGCGAGCGCGCCGCCCGGTGCGGGATCGAGGCCGAGCGCGTCGTCAACACCTGGCCGCTCGACCGGCTGCTGGGCTGGATCGGCGCCGCCCGGTGAGATCCCGGCACCTCCCGTCCCGGTCAGGAAAAAGCGGCCGTCGTTGCGTGGCGGGAAAGCCCGCCTCGGCGTACTCTCCCCGGCAGAGGGCCCTGGGGCAGTGACCGAAGCGTGAGACCCCTGTGGCCGCGCGGTTACGTGGGTGTCCCGGGGCTGCCGGGCGCCCCGCGATTGTCGGTGGCGCGGCGTAGCGTCTCGGCTGTGAACCGTACCGACCGGCTCTACGCGTTAGTCGAGGACCTGCGCGCCATCTCGCCCCGCTGCCGCTCCGCCCGCGAGCTGGCCAAGCGGTTCGAGGTGAGCGTCCGCACGATCGAGCGCGACATCACCGCCCTGCAGGAGTCGGGCGTGCCGATCTACGCCGAGCCGGGGCGCAAGGGTGGTTACGCGATCGACAAGAAGATGTCGCTCCCCCCGCTCAACTTCACCCCCGCCGAGGCCGTGGCCATCGCGGTGGCGCTCAGCCGGGCCGGCGACCAGCCGTTCGGCCGGCAGGCGCGCAGCGCGTTACGCAAGGTCGTGGCCGCGATGCCGGGGCCCGAGGGTGAGCTGGCCCGGGAGCTGGCCCGGCGCGTGCAGCTCGTGCACCTGCCACCCGAGCCGGGCGGCGAGATCCGGCCGCTGGGCGGCGAGGGCATCTCGCGGGCGATCGAGGAGGCGCTGCTGCGCCGCCGCGTGCTCAGGCTCGACTACGCCGACGCCAAGGGCGCGCTGACCTCGCGCGACGTGGAGCCCGGGGTGTTCCTGGGCGGGCGCGGCGGTTTCTGGTATCTCGTGGCGTGGTGCCGGCTGCGCGACGACGTGCGCGTCTTCCGCCTCGACCGCATCGCGGCCGCCACCGTCACCGCCGAGCGCTGCCCCGACCGGCCGCTCGAAGGCTTCGCCACCGACGTGCCCGAGATGGTCGTACACGGAACTTTGCTCGATTAATGATGCGGAAACACCGACATAGGGTTGTCGCCATAGGGATACATCGTTGTCTTGTTCGAGAAAGAGGAGACGATGATGGACAACACGGTGACCTGGTTCGAGGTCGCGACCGACGACCCCGAAGGCGCCCAGCACTTCTACGGCGGGCTGTTCGGCTGGACGTTCGACCGTGGCGACGACGGCCCGCTCGACTACCGGATGATCGGCTACCCGGGCGGGGAGCAGCCCGCCGGCGGGCTCTTCAACACCAGAGGCGAGTTCCCCAGCCACGCGATCTTCCACGTGCAGGTGGCCGACGTCGAGCAGACCTGCGCCAAGAGCGAGTCGCTGGGCGGCAAGGTGATCACGAAGGTGATCGACGACGGCGCCGGCACCGACTTCGCCTACATCCACGACGTCTCCGGCAGCGTCTTCGGCGTCTTCCACCGCAGGTGATCACCCGCTCGCGGGCCGGGGCATGCGCCTTCCCCGCGAACACCCCGGCAGGCGAGCGGGCCGCTCCCGAGGGCAGATCCCCGGAGCGGTTCACCCCCTCGCCCTGGACTCGCCGCCGATCGCCGAGCGGCGGCGCGTCCAGGGCACCTTCACGACACCTTCACGACAGGGTCAGAAGGCGGCCGTGGCCAGCCAGCGCTCCAGCAGCGCGCGGTCGCCGTGCACGGTGAGCCCCTCGGGGGAGCGGCGGCCGTAGAGCAGGAGCAGCAGGTCGCTCACCGGGCCCCGGACGGCGGCGTCGCCCTTGGCGTGCCCGCGGGTCCAGGTGATCTTCCCGGCGGGGCCCTGCGTGATCGTCCACTCGCCGTCGGTGTCGCTCGCGTGGAGGTGGATCGTGGCCCCCTCCACGCCGAGCTCGGCCAGCGGCCGGGTGACCCAGGCGGCGTACGGCAGGTTGTGCAGGAACTCCTCGATGCCGTCGATCGCCGTTCCCGCCGGGATCTCCGGGTCGACGCCGAGCGCGAGCTCGGCGTCGGCCCGGTGCACCACCAGCTCGAAGAGCATCCGGCGCGGCCACCAGGACGCCGTCCCGTCCGGGCCCCACGTCCACACCGTCATCGAGGGATCGGTGGCGCGCAGGGTCTCCAGCAGTTCGGCGGCCCCCGCCGTCAGCCAGCCGGCGTCGCCGCTCTGGCCCTCGGCCAGCCCGCTGGGCACCTGCCGCGACCAGATCCGCTCCTGGACCTGATCGCGCAGCACGTGCACCGCCCAGCGGTGGGTCTGGCCGACGTGCGTGACCAGCTCGGCGAGCGTCCATCCCGGGCACGTGGGCACCGGCACGGACAGGTCGCCGGAGAGGTCCGCCAGCCGCGCGACCTCGGTCTGGATCTGGGATTCGTAGTCCGTCACGCGGCCCAGACTAGGCCGCCGGGCAACTCGTGCCCTTGCTCGGCACCTTCCCGTCGATCAGGTACGAATCCACCAGCCCCTGGACGCACTTGCTGCCCGACAGGTACGCCCCGTGCCCCTCGCCCTCGTACGTGACCAGCGTCGCGGTCTTGAGCTGGGCCGTCAGCTTGGGCGCCCACTCGTACGGGGTGGCCGGGTCGCCCTTGCCGCCCACCACCAGGATCGGCGCGGACCCGGTGGCGTCCACGTGCCGTGCCTCGTTGCTGCCCTTGGCCGGCCAGACCCGGCACAGCCCGCCGGAGCCCTCGCTGCCGAACAGCGGCGAGATCTTCATCGCGGCCGCCTCGGTGCGCCGCAGCGCGGCCTCGTCGGGGCGCTCGGCGGAGTCGACGCAGGTGATCGCCGGGAAGCTGGTCATCTGCGTGGAGTAGCTGCCGTCCGGGGCGCGCCCGGTGTAGGAGTCGGCCAGGTACATCAGCGCCTCGCCCTGGCCCTTGAGCGCCTGGCTCAGCGCCTCCTCCAGGAACGGCCAGGTCAGCTCCGAGTAGAGCGCGGCGGCCACGCCGGTCGAGGCCAGACCCTGGGTCAGCGCACGCCCGTTGACCTGCAGCGGCTTGCCGGCGAGCTGGTTCATCAGCCGCTCGACGTTCGCGTTGGCGGTGGCCTGGTCCTTGCCGACGTCGCAGGTGCTCTTGACGCAGGAGCGCAGGAAGCTCTCGTACGCCTTCTGGAAGCCGCGCGTCTGCGCCAGCGTGCGCTGCTCGAACGTGACCGTGGGGTCGAGCGGCGCGTCGAGCACCATGCGGCCCACGGTCTTGGGGAACAGGGTGGCGTAGACGCCGCCGAGCTGCGTGCCGTACGACATGCCGACGTAGTTGAGCTTGGGGTCGCCCACGGCGGCGCGGATGCGGTCCATGTCGCGGGCGGCGTTCACGGTGCCGATGTAGGGCAGGATCTTGCCGGAGTTCTGCTGGCAGAGCGCGGCGAACTGCTTGTTGGCCGCCGCGGCCTCCTGGTGCGTCTGGGCGTCGGGCGGCAGCGTGTCCAGCGAGGTGAACCGGTCCATCTCGGCGCCGTCGCCGCAGCGTACGCCGGAGCTGCGCTCGACGCCGCGCGGGTCGAAGCTGACCAGGTCATAGCGGGCGCGCAGCGCCGTGAGCGCCTTGGCGGCCTGGTCGAGCGTGTCGACGCCGGAGGCGCCGGGGCCGCCGAAGTTGAACACCACCGAGCCCAGCCGCTTGCCCTTGCCGGTGGCCGGCAGCTTGATGAGCGCCAGGTCCAGCTTGTCCCCGTCGGGCTTGGCGTAGTCGAGGGGCACCGCGAGCTTGCCGCACCGTACCGTGGCGTCCTTGTTGGCCGGCGGCTCGCCGTCAGGGCGCTTGATGTCGGTGCAGGGACCCCAGGCGATCTTGTTCGGGTCGGCGGTGGACTCCGTGGCCGGCTCGGCGGGTGCGGTGGAACAGCCGGCGGCCGCCAGAAGCAGGGCGGCGGCTAGAAGGCGACGCATGACGAACTTCCCCTCACATCTCTCAGGGGGAAGTAGTGCCCACAATACGTGACCCTGCACCAAACCTGGGTGAGGCGGCACGTACCCCTCCTGAACGTGCCGCCTCACAGGCCCAACGGCGCGGACGGCCGGATATGACGGCGCTCCCGCGAAAACTCATTCGCGGGAGCGCCTCATTCGGATGACTCAGACCCCCATGGACTGGGTGTCGTTGCTCTCCGCGCCGCCCGCCTCGGTGACGCCGTTCTTGAGGTGGTAGCGGGCGATGGCCTCGCGCAGCACCTCGCCGTCGAGCTCGCCCCGCTTGACCAGGCTGGTCAGCACGGCCAGCGTGATCGACGCCGCGTCCACGTGGAAGTGGCGGCGCAGCGCCGAGCGGGTGTCGGACAGGCCGAACCCGTCGGTGCCCAGCGAGGACCAGTCACCCGGCACCCACTGCGCGATCTGGTCCTGCACGGCCTTCATGTAGTCGCTGACGCCCACGAACGGCCCCTGCGCCGGCGAGAGCACCTGGGTGACGTAGGGGACGCGCGGCTCGGCGTCGGGGTTGAGCAGGTTGTGCTCCTCGCACGCCAGCGCGTCGCGGCGCAGCTCGGACCACGACGTCGCCGACCACACGTCGGCCGACACGCCCCAGTCCTCGGCCAGCAGGCGCTGCGCCTCCATCGCCCACGGGCCCGCCACGCCCGAGGAGAGGATGTTGGCCTTGGGACCCTGCGTCTGCGGCCCGTCGGCGAACTTGTACAGGCCCTTGAGCAGGCCCTGCACGTCGAGGTCCGCGGGCTGGGCGGGCTGCAGGTAGGGCTCGTTGTAGACGGTCATGTAGTAGAAGATGTCTTCCGGCTGGTCGCCGTACATCCTCCGGAGGCCGTCCTTGACGATGTGCGCCACCTCGAACGCCCAGGACGGGTCGTAGGAGACGGCGGCCGGGTTCGTCGAGGCGATGAGCGGGGTGTGGCCGTCCTCGTGCTGCAGGCCCTCACCGTTGAGCGTGGTGCGGCCCGCGGTGGCGCCGAGCAGGAAGCCGCGGCCCATCTGGTCGCCCATCTGCCACATCTGGTCGCCGGTGCGCTGCCACCCGAACATCGAGTAGAAGATGTAGATCGGGATCATGTGCTCGCCGTGCGTGGCGTAGGCCGTGCCGGCCGCGATGGCCGAGGCCATCGAGCCCGACTCGCTGATGCCCTCGTGCAGGATCTGCCCCTGCACGGCCTCCTTGTACGACAGCAGCAGCTCCCTGTCGACGGCCTCGTACGTCTGGCCGTGCGGCGAGTAGATCTTGGCCGTCGG
Source organism: Nonomuraea sp. KM90 (assembly GCF_052246675.1). Lineage (NCBI taxonomy): Bacteria > Bacillati > Actinomycetota > Actinomycetes > Streptosporangiales > Streptosporangiaceae > Nonomuraea > Nonomuraea sp. KM90. Next base: position 102,195 of record NZ_JBQQCB010000021.1, read on the forward strand.
GAACATGGCGTCGAGGCCGAACGTACGGGCCTCGTCGGGGATGATCGGCACGAACCGGTGGCCGATCTCCTTGTCGCGCATGAGGTCCTTGAGCAGCCGCACGAACGCCATCGTGGTGGCGACCTGCTGCTTGCCCGAGCCCTTGGCGAAGCCGCCGTAGACCTCGTCGCCGGGCAGCTTGACCGGCTTGGCGCGCATGACCCGCTTGGGCAGCACGCCGCCGAGCGCCGCGCGGCGCTCCTTCATGTACTGGATCTCGGGGTCGTTCTCGCCCGGGTGGAAGTAGGGAGGCAGCTCACCTTCGAGCGCCGAGTCGGGGATCGGCAGGTAGAGCCGGTCGCGGAACTCCTTGAGCTCGGCCTTGGTGAGCTTCTTCATCTGGTGCGTGGCGTTGCGCGCCTCGAAGTCCTTGCCCAGCGTCCAGCCCTTGATGGTCTGGGCGAGGATCACCGTCGGCTGGCCGACGTGCTCGCGGGCCGACTTGAACGCGGCGTAGACCTTGCGGTAGTCGTGGCCGCCGCGCGACAGCTTGCGGATGTCGTCGTCGGTCAGGTGCTCGACCATCTTGCGCAGGCGCGGGTCGGAGCCGAAGAAGTTGTCGCGGATGTAGCCGCCGGACTCGACCGAGTAGGTCTGGAACTGGCCGTCGGGCGTGGTGTTCATCTGGTTGACCAGCACGCCGTCGACGTCGGCCGCCAGCAGCGGGTCCCAGTCGCGGCCCCACACGACCTTGATCACGTTCCAGCCGGCGCCACGGAAGTACGACTCCAGCTCCTGAATGATCTTGCCGTTGCCGCGTACCGGGCCGTCCAGGCGCTGCAGGTTGCAGTTGATCACGAACGTGAGGTTGTCGAGCTCTTCACGAGCGGCCAGGCCGATCGCGCCGAGCGACTCGGGCTCGTCCATCTCGCCGTCGCCGAGGAACGCCCATACGTGGCTGCGGCTGGTGTCCTTGATCTGCCGGTTGAGCAGGTAGCGGTTGAACCGCGCCTGGTAGATCGCGCCGATCGGGCCCAGGCCCATGGAGACCGTCGGGAATTCCCAGAAGTCGGGCATGAGCCGCGGGTGCGGGTAGGAGGGCAGGCCGTGGAAGCCGTGCGACAGCTCCTGCCGGAACGCGTCGAGCTGGGCCTCGTTGAGCCGGCCCTCGAGGAAGGCGCGCGCGTAGATGCCCGGCGCCGCGTGGCCCTGGAAGAAGACCTGGTCGCCCGACTCCCCGTGGTCCTTGCCGCGGAAGAAGTGGTTGAAGCCGACCTCGTAGAGAGAGGCGGCCGAGGCGTAGGTCGCGATGTGGCCGCCCACGTTGGTGCGGGCGTTGGCCCTGGACACCATGATGGCCGCGTTCCAGCGGATGTAGGCGCGGATGCGGCGCTCGACATGCTCGTCGCCGGGGAACCAGGGCTCGCGCTCCGGCGGGATCGTGTTGATGTAGTCGGTGCTGCGCAGGCCCGGCACGCCGACCTGGTGCTCGCGCGCCCGCTCCAGCATGCGGAGCATCAGGTAGCGGGCTCTGGTGCGGCCCTCGGTCTTGACGACGTTGTCGAGAGACTCGAGCCACTCGTTGGTCTCGCTGGGATCGACATCAGGCAGCTGGCTGGGTAGGCCGTCGCTGATGATCGAGAAACGCTGGCGTCCGGAAGCCACTGGGTCTCGCCTTCCGAGATGGACTGATGTCTGGTCTGGGTCGCCTTCCATCCTGGTCGCTAGCCGTAGAAAACGCATCTCTACTAGCCAGTAACCAGAGTGTCCCTGCTGGCAGGGCCATCTACGATGGCCTAGACCACCGATGGTAGGACGAATCGCCACCAAAGGTTACCTCGCGGGAGCAATTTAACAAGACAGGAAAACGAACGAAATTTCGCTCGAATGTCCTGGCGTCCCGGATGCCGCCTCCGTAGCCTTACCCTCCCCCGCGGGAGAGGGTTCTCACCCGCGGCGGGCGAGTCTAGCCGCCGTGCCTCCCGCCTGCCTCGAGTGGGCCTAGAGTGCCTGGTCGAGCGGCACTAGCCCCTGCTGGAGCGCGTAGATCGCGGCCTGGGTGCGGTCGGCCACGCCGAGCTTGGCCAGGATGCTGGAGACGTGCGTCTTGACCGTCTCCCTTCCCATGCGCAGGTCCCTGGCGATCTCGGCGTTCGAGCGGCCGCGCGCCAGGGCGACCAGGACCTCCCGCTCGCGCGGGGTCAGCGTGTCGAGGGGCCGGCGCATGCGGCCCAGCAGGAGCGCCGCGACCCCCGGCTCCAGCACGCTGCCGCCGCGCGCGGCCACGCGCACCGCCTCCACCACGCGGTCGACGGCGGAGGTCTTCGACAGGTACGACAGCGCGCCCGCGCGTACCGCCGCCACCACCCTGTCGTCCTCCTGGAACGAGCTCAGCACGATCACCGCCGGCCGCCGCTCCAGCCCGCGCAGCCGCTCCAGCACCGCCAGGCCGTCCAGCCCCGGCATCACCAGGTCGAGCAGCATCACGTCGGGCCGGCACCGCTCCACCGCGCGCAGCGCGCCCTCGCCGTCGCCGCTCTCGCCCACGACCTCGACGCCGTCCTCCTGCTCCAGGACGAAACGCAGGCCCTGCCTGACGACCTGGTGGTCGTCCACGATGAGCACGCGGATCGTCGTGCCGGGCGCGTCGCCACCGGTCGTCGTGTCTCCGTGGGCCGTCGTGTCTCCGTGGGCCGTCGGGTCAGGCCCGCCGTCCCCGTCGCCGCCGATCGTCATGTCAGCCTCGCCGTCACCGTCGTACCGCTCTCGTCGCTGTGGAGGTCCAGCCGGCCCCCGAGCTCCGTGACCCGCTCGCGCATCAGCTTGAGCCCCATGCCGTGCCTGGTGGCCACGTCCGCCGGGTCGAAGCCGGTGCCGTCGTCCGACACCGACACGGTGATCGCGCCGTCGCGCTCGCGCAGGCGTACCTCTATCCTGCTCGGGTTCGCGTGCTTGACCGCGTTCCCGACCGCCTCCTGCACCAGGCGCAGCACCGCGTGCTCGGCGGCGGGCGGCAGCGTGACCTCGTCCAGCTCCGCCTCGACCGCGACGCCGAGCCGCTCCTCATAGGCGTGACAGAGCTCACGCAGGGCGGGCAGCAGGCCCGCGTCCTCCAGCGCCACCGGGCGCAGCTCCAGCAGCAGCGCCTGCATCTCGCGCATCGCGCGGGCGGCCGTGCGCTCCATCGCCTCGGACTGCTCGCGCAGGCCGCCCGGCGCCGCCCGGCGCATGCCCGCGGCCAGCAGGCTCAGCGAGAACAGGTCCTGGGAGATCGAGTCGTGCAGCTCCCTGGCGATCCGGCCGCGCTCGGCCTGCCTGGCCTCGGCGCGCGCGGTCGCCCTGTCCGCCTCCACGGCCGCGCCGAGCCGGTCGGCCATGAGGTTGACCGAGCGTTCGAGCGTGCTCACCTCGTCGGAGCCCGCCACCGGGACCCGCGGGCGGAAGTCGCCGGCCGCCACCGCCGTCGTCACGCCGGCCAGGCGGCGCACCCGGCTCGTCAGCCGGCGCGTGCTCAGCAACCCGAACACCAGCCCCACCGGCACCACCAGCGCCAGTGCCAGCCCGCCGGCCGCGACCAGGGGGAGCAGCTCCCCGACCGTGGGGGTGGGCGCGGCGTCCGAGGGGGCCTGTACGTAGACGTACCCGATCGCGTCGAAGCCCGCCGAGCCGTCCGGCGACTTGATCAGCACCGGGCTGAAGTGCCAGGTCGTCGGCCCCGTCCTGGTGCTGCCCACTCCGGGGCCGCCCCGGAGTCCCGGCGGGGAGACGTCGAGCGTGCCTCCTACGGGGTAGATCGCGGGCGCCGAGCTCTCGACGACGGCGCCGGACATGTCCACCAGGGCGGCCAGCATGGCCAGCCCCTGCTTGTGCAGCGGCTCGGCGCCGCCCACGAGCGTCCGCGGCGGGACGTCCGTCCGCGGCGGGGGCGCGCTCGGGACCGCCTGCGGCGGGTCGTCGCCCGGGACGGGCCGCGGCTGGACCTCGCTCGGGAGCGCCCGCGGCTGGACCTCGCCCGGGACCGCCCGCCGCCGGGCGTCGTCCGCGACCTTACTGTCCCGCGTCCCCGCCGCGACCGCGGCCAGGACTTCGGCGGGCGAGAGGCCGGGGCGGGTGGTGGAGATCCTGGCCACCTCCAGGTTCAGCACAGTGGTGTCGTTGGCCGCCTGCTCCTGCAGCACGGCCGCCAGATCGGTGGCGTTGGCCCAGGGGATCAGGTAGATGGCCGCGATCACGGCCTCGACCAGGAACACCGCGGTCGCGGTGACCAGCACGTACGAGGCCGCCATCTTGCCGCGCAGGCCGAAACGCCACATCCGCGCAGCGTAACGGTCTGGTCATCTTTCTTCCTCCCCCTCTAGGGGGAGCAAAACTTATGAATCGGTCTTTTCCTCCGGCATTCCGCGTACCAATGTGGGAGGTATGAATGCGACGGTAGGAGACCGGCTCCTGGTGCACGGGAATACCGTTGGCGAAAGGGACCGGAGCGGAGTCATCACGGAGGTCCAGGGCATGGACGGCGGGCCCCCGTACATGGTGAGGTTCGACGACGGGCACACCGGGCTGGTGTTTCCCGGCCCTGATGCCGTCGTTGTGCCTAAGTAAGATTTCCCTGTGAGATCTGAAATCATCTCTGTGGCCACTGGTTCCAGAGAGACGGTGCACGACATCACGGCAGAATGTGCCGACTTCGTTCGTGCCCAGGGTGAGGACGGGCTGCTGCACATTTTCGTGCCGCACGCGACCGCGGGCGTCGCCCTGCTGGAGCTCGGCTCGGGCAGTGACGACGATCTGCTGGCCGCGCTGCGCGATCTGCTGCCGGCCGACGACCGCTGGCGTCATGCCCACGGTTCGCGCGGCCACGGCAGGTCACACGTCATGCCCGGCCTGATCCCGCCGTACGCCTCGATCCCCGTGCTGGGCGGGCGAATGGCACTGGGCACGTGGCAGTCGATCGCGCTGGTGGACCTCAACGTCGACAACCCGCAACGTCAGGTTCGCCTGTCGTTTTTGTCTGATTGATTTTGCCTGGGCACAGGCCGGACCCGTGGCGACCGTTGACGACTGAGGGTCACAGCGTGTGGACTGTGCCGAAGCGATAAACCGCATAAGCGGGGCCACTCAAGCAGGAGGGATAAACGTGAGCGCGACCGCGGGTCAGGCGCAGGGCGAGCGCGGCCTGGCCGAACGACTCGGCCTCAAGCCGGGTCAGGTGGTGCAGGAGATCGGTTGGGACGAGGACGTCGACGACGAGCTTCGCGATTCCATCGAGGACCTGACCGGCAACGAGCTGCTGGACGAGGAGAGCGACGACGTCGTAGACGTGGTGCTGCTGTGGTGGCGCGACGGCGACGGAGACCTCTTCGACGCTCTGACCAACGCCATGCGAGCACTCGCCAACGAAGGCCAGATCTGGCTGCTGACTCCCAAGGCCGGGCGCGATGGCCACGTGGAGCCGAGCGACATCGGGGAGGATGCCGCTACCGCGGGTCTCTCGCAGACCAGCAGCATCTCCGCCGCACCCGACTGGTCCGGCACCAGGCTCGTCCCGCCGAAGGGCAGCCGCCGATAGGGGCCTGAGCGTCAGCCGTACGGCAGGATGTTGGTGTGAACGCACATCCTGCCGAGGTCGGCGCCCTGGCTCCGGATTTCGAGCTGCAGGACCAGCACGGCACTCCGGTGAGCCTTGCTCACTTTCGGGGCGAGAAGGTCGTGCTGGTCTTCTACCCGCTGGCGTTCAGCGGGATCTGTCACGGTGAGCTGTCCGCCCTGCGCGATCATCCGATCGAGGGGGCGCGGGTGCTCACCGTGTCCGTGGACTCCGTGTTCACGCACCGTGCATGGGCGGATCGCGAGGGTTATACCTTTGCCCTGCTCTCTGATTTCTGGCCACACGGACAGGTCGCGCGGGCGTACGGTGTGTTCGATGAGGCGAAGGGGCTCGCTCAGCGGGGGACCTTCATCATCGACGGCGAGGGCGTGATCCGGTGGTCGGTGGTCAATCCGATCTCCTCGGCACGTGACGTCGCCGACTACGTCAAGGCACTCGCCGACATTTCATGACCTCGGAGGGAAGGATGCCCTGCTACCGCTGCGGGGCCCGGCAGACAGACCCGGTGCGCGGTGCCAGCCCGTGGCAGCGCGGGGTGCGCAACGAGTCCCAGGTGCTGATCTGCCCGGACTGTCAACGGCTGCACGACCTCGACCTCGACTCCTGCGCCACCTGCAAGTCCACGGCGCTGATCTGCCGGTTGGGGGAGGTGGAGTGCCGGTCCTGCGGGGCCGTGCGGATGGCCCGTTCGTCGGAGACGCTCAGCCCGGCCTCGGTGGCTCCACCGCCCGGATTGTCGGCGGAGGTGGAGGCGGCGCTCAACCGGGTGCTGGGGCGGGCGTAGCGGCCCCAGGAGGCGTCGGCGGGCCGTCGTGGTGCACTGGGGGCTCACCGGGGGTTTCGGGGCTTGGTGAGCGGCTGAGGCCGCCCGCTCTCCCACACCTTTCCCGGACATTTACTGAGCTGCGCTATCGTCTCCTATCGTGTCCGCAATGAGTTCGTTCGTCGTCGCGCTCGACGTCGGTGGCACGTCCATGAAGGGCGGCCTGGTCAGCGAGTCCGGCGCGGTGCTGCTGAGCGAGCGGCGCCCGACTCCCCGCACGGAGGGGCCGGACGCGGTCGTGGCCGCGATCTCCGACTTCATCAGCCACCTGGCCGCCTCGGGCGACGGCATCCCCGCCGGCGTCGGGCTGGCCGTGCCGGGGCTGGTGTCCGAGAACTCGGCCGTGTACGCGGCGAACCTGGGCTGGCGCGACGTCCCCGCCACCGACTTCACCACCCTGGACATCCCGGTGCTGCTGGGGCACGACGTACGCACGGGGGGCCTGGCCGAGAGCATCCTCGGCGCCGGCCGCGGCGTCTCCGACTTCCTCTTCCTCCCCATCGGCACGGGCATCGCCGGCGCCTCGATCATCCGCGGCGAGCCGTACGGCGGCGCCTCCGGCTGGGCCGGCGAGATCGGCCACACGCCGGTGTTCCCGGACGGGGAGCAGTGCGCGTGCGGCCAGTTCGGATGCCTGGAGACGTACGCGTCGGCGGCCTCGGTCGGGCGCCGCTACAGCCAGCGGGCCGGCCTGGACGGCGTCAAGGCCGAGCAGGTGGTGTCGTCGGACGACCCGATCGCCATAGAGGTCTGGGACGAGGCCGTGGAGGCGCTGTCGCTGGCGCTGGCCACGTACACGCTGCTGCTGGACCCCTCGGTGATCGTCCTGGGCGGCGGCCTGGCGGAAGCCGGCCCGGCCCTGTTCGACCCGGTGCGTACGCGCCTGATCAAGCGCCTGGCCTTCCGCGAGGCGCCACCGCTGATCCCGGCCGCCCTCGGGGTGGACGCCGGGATGCTCGGGGCGTCCCTGCTCGGCTGGCGCGCGGCGGGGCGGCCTGAGCTGGGGCCTGGGTGGGCGATGGATGTGCGATCGGGGCCCTTGGTGTCGTAAGGTGTAGTGCCGATCAGGGGCGGTTAGCTCAGCGGTAGAGCACTCGCCTTACAAGCGAGGGGTCACTGGTTCGAACCCAGTACCGCCCACCTGCGTCAAGAAGCTCCGAAGCGATCATGTTGCGGGGTTGTCGCGCTGTTGGCTCGCGCAAGCAGGCATGCGAATTTCGCTGTCATCGACGAGATTGGCCTGATCAGTCGCTGTTCGAACCTGGGGCAGTTGCTGGGGTCAGTGGTCATCTTGTCTCGCTGGGCGAACCGGCGTGCGAGGACATCAGCAGCCCCTGTTACTCCGAGAGCTTGCGGTAGGTTGTTGGCCGTCCTTGGCCCCCCAGTTGTTCGACGAGCCCCCTCGATCTCAGTTCGCGGAGTGCCTTGCGGATGTTGGGTGCGGACAGGTTCAGGTCTTGCTTGAGGTCGGCGACACTGCGCGTACCGGTCGCCAAGGCGTCGTAGACGCGTAGCTCCGTCTCGTTCAGGTCGTCGCCTGGGCGGATGACGGGAACCGCCTGCTGCCTTAGGACGACGGTGAATCGAATAGCGGCGTCGATGTAGTGCGCAGGTGGGAGCCCGGCCTCTGCCAGGGCATCACCCACGATCGGGATGCCGGTCGCCAGAGCCTCGATCACTCGCGCGCCTGCTTCTGGTGTGCGAGCGTGCTGGCAGATCGCCACGAGTCGCGCGTTGCGTGCGGAGGTGACGGCGTCCCGACCGAGCCGATCGACCGTGATGCCGTACAGGCCGCCCGGGTTGGAGACGATTAGCCGGTCACGGCGGAGCCGAACCTCGACGGCCATGCCAGCGGACCAATGATCGAGGTCGCGATGGAGAAGAGCGTTCGCGATGATCTCGCGAAATGCGATGTATGGATAGGCGGGCTGATCATGAACAGTCCCGTCCGGCGCTGACACGACGCTCGTGTCGAAGGTTCGCCGGGCCCAGCTCAGGGCCTCTTCCAGCATTCGTGGAATCGCCCCCGTGATCGTCGTCTGGTTCCGAGCCCGCGATCCTGCGGGATCGGTCGGCAATGGCTCCGCCGAAGCCTGGATGACGAAGCGCGGAAACCACTCCTGTGGATGAACCCCCAAAGCCAACAGCCCTGCGACGGTCGGAGTGCCGTCGGGCAGAGTCACTCCAGCACGCCGGAGCAACTCGGCATCGTCAGGGAAACGGCCCAGGCCGTGGGGATCCCGTTCGCGCACCGAACGTAGGAACGTTGTGACAAGGTCGCTGTCCAGGTCCTCGCGGGTCGCGCCTGTCACGGGCTGCCGGTCGAAGAGTGGTGGCTTCCGGGCGGCGAGGAATGCCTGCTCTTCCAGATCCGACAGTGGGAAGTCTCCGTCGTACCCCCGCATGTATGCCGTGCCCGACGCCGCGATCCGACACGGCTTGGCGGACGGATCGCATTCATGCACTCTGGCGACGATGACCGGTGCCGCATCCACTTCCGCATCGCTGATCGTGAGCTGGACCGGTGGCGAGAACGAGCGAGCTTTGTGAGCGAGGCCCTGCTTGAGAGCTTGCGGATCTGAAAGCTGCACCGGACGAAAGCCGGTGGCCTCGTCGAGGCCGAGGATGATCGTCCCGCCGCCTGGATGGTTTGCGAGCGCGCTCAGGGTTGAGGCGAGCGACTGCGGCAGCCCTCCTGCCGCCGACTTGACCTCGACATCGTCATAGTCGCCCCCGGTCGCTCGAAGACGCGCGACCAATTCGTTCACGTGCTGGCTCATAGGCCAAATGTAACCATGTGCTGGTTACATTTTCTCGGGGTCTGGTTACATTTCGGTCCTCTTCCGTTCGGCGCCCCAGACGCGTGGCGGCCGAGAGACCCGGCGTCGCGGAGTCGGCGGTCGGAGCATCGCGCGGCCTGGCGAACTCCTGATCGACGTGATACCGGGGTGTCCCATCCGGCGCCGCCGACGTCACGAGCCTTCTGAACGAGTGGCGGCCAGTCATCTCAAAGCCGCCGCCACCGCCGGCTCGCTGGGAGACGGCCTATCTGGAGCCCCGCCTCCTGTCAACGTCCCCGCTGAGTGACTATTTGCGTGGCAACGGCCCTGGACGAGCGAGCAGGGCTGAGGACTCGGGAGGAACGTTCTCACCGAGGTTAGATGCGGGTTACTGGTTCGAACCCAGCAACGCCCACCAGCAGAAAGTTCAAACTGAGTGACATGTTGAACGGCTATGCCTCGTCGTCCGCGCGATGACTGGCCGTATCTGCTGACGGTAGACCGTCTCCGCAACCACCGTGTTGGCGTGCCTGAGCAGGCACGAGATGTCCTCGATCGGGATGTCGCGATCCGAAAGCAGAGACACAAAGCTGTGTCGCAGTCTTGGAGGCGTTACGGGTGGAGAACACCGCCGTCCCAGGGCAAGCCCTAGAAGACCGGCCGCGGGGCCGCCTTCTCTCCGTCATGATCCTGGCGCCGGCGCGCGGCTGGGGCAGCCCCCGCGGCTGTCCCGCTGTCCCTTCGGGTGGGGCGACGGCATACGGGCAGACCAGGGCACATCCCTTGTGGCGCTTAGGCCTCAAAATCTAAGCTTCGGGTTGTTTGGAGTCTGGTCAGAGCGCCTTGGGGCCCGCAGCTCAAGGAGGGGTGGGTATGGAACCGCTCCCGGATACGTCTCGGAGCGTCAGAATCCCGTGATCCCACCCTCCTAGATCATCTTTGAGCGACAAGCTGAGTGACATCGAAGTCGCCCACCACAACATGACCATGCACATACTGGCCGGGGCTGCTCACGTGGCAGATCCTGAGGAACTCGCAGGCACCCGTTTCCGTTCTACGAACGGTTCGGCGTCCCGGCGCGATGCTCGCCTGAGATCACCTGACTACACGCTGGCGGGCGGTTCTCGTCACCTGGCTTCGAGGCGCGCGTAGGGGCATGGGTTCCGTCAGTTGGCGAGAGCCCCGGCGATCACGGTTCGGCGGGGCTCCTGCCGCGTCTCCTACTCGACGTGCAACTGCGTCCAGTGCGACGGTGTGCCCTGGTACATCACGTCGTCACAGTTGCAGCTTCCGCAGCCTGGGATCATTCGGTGCCTCCTCCATTGACCGATTGGGCCTTGTACTCAGAGTGACTGATTCATGCGCTTCCGTACATGCCAGAGTTTCGAATCCCCGCAGTGGATCTACGCCTTTGTGGCGCAGTCAGGGCCGGAAGCGGCCGGGGCTCGGTCTTCCGGCATGAGAGAATGCTTCGGCGTCGGCGCGCCGACCTCCTCGGCTGATCACCGGATCGCGATCCGGTCCCGGCCGGTGGATGGGGCGGGTGCCGTATCGATGCGGCGGCGGGCCGCTGCGAGGGCCAGGGCCGCCAGCAGCGTGGTCGCGAAGATCGTCACCGCGAGTGCGGTCCACGTGGCCGCGTCGGGGTGGATCAGGGCCTGACCGCGCAGCGCCTGCCACGCCGTGATGGCGAACAGCGCGGTGTATCCCAGGATGACGACCCCGGTCAGCTGGGCGCGTACGCGTTCGTGGCGGAGCCGGGTGATCCGGGTCGCGAGGGTGGTGAGGATGAGCACCGCCAGCACGAACACCTGGACGGAGTGCAGGCCGATGAAGTGCGGAACGCGCAGGTCGCCGCCCACGGTGCTCCAGTTCGTGATCGGCATGCCGCCACCGTCCGGCACGCCCACCCCGTGGCCCCCCACGAGTGACACCGGGTTGCCGTAGGCGTCCTTGGCCGTCCGGGGTCCGTTCGCCGAGGTCGACCCGGTGATGAAGGACGCCAGCGCCATGCCCAGGACGGCCAGCCCGATCCCGGCGCGCAGGGCCCAGGTGAGAGCCGCGTCACCGGTCCGCTGGAACAGCAGCATGACGGCGATGAGCAGGGTCGCTCCGAACAGCCCTATCACGCCCGTGGAGAAGACCAGCTGCCCGATCGCGTTGAACGCGTCGGTTTCGGCGTTGAAGTGGCTGTACGTGCCGCGGGCCGCCTGCACCACGATGAAGCCGACGTCGATCAGACCGGCGACGGCGAAGGCCGTTCCGAGGGTCCACATCGTGCGCCTTGCCTTGCGGAGCTGCGGCAGCATCCAGGCGAGCGTGGCGCCGTACATGACGAACGAGACCCCGAACTTCAACGGCTTCGCCCAGACCGACTGCTCCATGAGCTCGCGGCCGTCCGCGAAGAGACCGAAACCCGCGACGACGATGAGCGCCGACATCGCCGCCACCATGACCATCAACGGCCGGTGCCACAATCTGACTGCGTACGGTGTAACAAGTGTCATGCGTACAGCGTATGCGCGGTATTTCCGCTATACAGCTGGCTAACGCTATAAAGTGAACTAGTAGCCTGAAGAAGTGAACTAGTACACCAAGGGGCCTCATGCAGTCGTCGAGCCAGGATCCGCCTTACCGGCGCATAGTCGAAGAGCTCCGTGCCCGGATCCTCTCCGGCGACCTGCGGTCAGGCGCGCGGATGCCGTCCATCCGGCAGATCGCTCAGCGCTGGGGCGTCGCGATCGCGACCGCGACCAAGGTGATGGCGGCCCTACGCGACGAGGGGCTGGTCGTGGCGAGGGTCGGCGCCGGTACGGTGGTCGCCGCCCGCCCGGACCTCCAGCAGCCGGAACCACCTCCCAGGCAGGCACTGAACCGCGAGCACGTGCTCCGCACCGCCATCGAGATCGCCGACGCCGAGGGGCTCGGTGCCGTGTCCATGAGGCGGCTCGCGGCCGAACTCGGCGTCGGCCCGATGTCGCTCTACCGGCACGTGGCGAACAAGGACGAGCTGGTGACGCAGATGGTCGACCAGGTCTTCGGCGAATCGGAACTGCCCACCCCCGGGCCGGAGGGGTGGCGGGCCAAGCTCGAACTGGTCTCCCGCCGGCAATGGCAGCTGGGGCAGCGGCACATCTGGCTGCCCAGGGCCATCTCGTTCACCCGCCCGCTGCTCGTGCCCAACATGATGGCCCACACCGAGTGGACCCTGCGCGCGCTCGACGGGCTGGGGCTGTCCATGACGACACGGATACGAGAGGCACTCGCGCTGCACGCCCTGGTCGTCACCGTCGCCCTGTCCAGGGCCGACGAGGTCGAGGCGGAGCAGGAGACCGGTGTGACCCTCACGCGGTGGTGGCTCGAACAGCAGCACCGATCCGACGAACTCCTCGACAGTGGACGTTTTCCCCTGCTGGCCACGATTCCTGGGGAGGCGGTGTCAGATCTGGACGGCCTGTTCGAGTACAGCCTGGCCCGCCATCTCGACGGTTTCGCCGTACTGCTGCAGGAGCGGACGCCGGCGGGGCCCGTCCATGCACCAGGCGCCCCGCAGCCCTACGATCGCTCGCCATGAAGAACCGCGACATACTGCTCTGCTTCGTCGGGCTTGGCTTGCTCGCCCTCGTTGTCGCCGCGTTCACGTCTGGAGGCACTTCGGGCGTCACCTTCGCCCTCATCGGGGTTGCCTTCATGCTGGCGTCAGGGGTCATGGCGCTGGTGGAACGAAATGATCAGATGCATACGCCTCCGGCGGGGACTCGGCTCCCGGATGATCGGGAGAGCGGCCCTGGCCGTCCGTAGGGTGCCTAGGCGCGTGGGACGGTGCGCAAGACGGCGAACAGCCCTCGCGTGCGGGTGCCATCCGGCATGTGCCAGGAGCCGGCGACGTGGCCTATCGCGTCCGGTGGGAGGGCAGGCGTGTTGTCCGGGGCGCCAGGGCGCAGGAGCCGGTGCAGGCGGAGGGTCATACCCCGCGGTGCGGGCAGTTCGGTGCCCTCCTGGTCGTCGGTGGCGGTGGTGGTGAAGTCGGCGGGGGCGAGGCCGTCGCCGAGGCACGAGCGGGTGACCTCCCGGTCGGGGGTGTCGCTGGCGTTCTGGTCCTGGGCCTGGACCCGGCCCTCGATCAGGGCCTGCAACTGGGTGACCAGCACCGGGTCGTGACAGCCGTCGTAGGCCCAGCGCCGCCCCAGCACCCCGTGCTCCATGGTGCCGATCAGGGCGTGCTCCGCCCCGTCGAGCGGGGCACCGCGATAGGTGAGCGGCACCAGGTAGCCGGCCGGGTCAGCGCCGGAAGTGTCGGTGACCACCATGAACTCGATCCCGACCGCACCCTGCGGGTCGTCCAGCCGGAAGCCGCCGGCCTTGGCCAGTTCGGGTACATGCGCGCCGCCGGAGTACCACGGGCGGGAGGGCAGCCAGGCGGTGAGCAGTTCCAGCTTGGTCGGCTTCAGGGCGGTGTTGTGGATGACGGCCATGCCGAGGATTCTCTTCCGTCGAGCGGGTACGGTCCTCAGATCTTCCCATCTGCCGCGGAGCGGGTCGGGGCGGCAGGTCACCTCGGCCGGTTGCCCTTCCTCCTGCGGCTGGACGACGGCGCGGCCCGGCGGCCGGAGCCGTTCTGTGCGGGCTTTCGCGCCTGCCGCTGCGGCGGCTTCTCCCCAGGCTTCTTCCCAGGCTTCTCCGCCGGCTTCTCCGCAGGGGAAGCCGGGGTACGGCCTCGCGAGCTGTTCACCGTCCGGCCGCGGACGACGCCGATGAAATCCTCCACCAGGTCAGTGGTCGCGTCCGTGGGCCAGGCCAGCGCGACCTGGGACTGCGGCGCGTCAGCCACCGGGCGGTAGGTGAGGTCTCGGCGGTGGTGGAGGCGGGCCAGCGACTGCGGAACCAGGACGAGCCCGGTGCCGGCCGCCACCAGCTCGACCGCGGCCGCTGTGGTGGGCGGGCGGGTGAACGCGGGCAGCCCGGGCCGGGCCGTCCACTCGATGGTGTCGTCCAGGGGATGGAACACCTCGTCGTCGGTCAGGTCGGCGAAGGTCACCTCGTCGGCGGCCGTGACCGCGTGGTCCTTGGGCACCATGACCACCGTGGTCTCCACGTAGAGGGGGATCACGCTGAGTCCGTCCCGGTCGACCGGCAGCCTGACGAACGCGGCGTCGGCGCCGCCGTCCCGCAGGAGTGCCACCACCTCGGCGGCGGGAACCGTGACCAGGGTGATCGGCACGTCGGGCATCCTCTCGGTCCAGACGTTGACCCATTTCGCGGGTGTCACCCCGGGCACGTACGCCAGCCGGAACTCTCTGCCGGTCTCCCCATCAGTCACTTCCTCAGCGTACCGATGTCAGAGAACCCGTTCCGACTGACTACGCTTGGCGCTATGACCTCGTCCAAATCGAAGACCATCCAGACGATGAAGCCCGAGACCGCGGCCAAGAAGCTGGGTGTCCTTCTCTCGGCGACTCCCGCCGAGTTCCAGGCGGGTGTCGTCTCCAGGGACGAGCTGAACGAGCTGCAGGCGACGCCGCCCGCGTGGCTCACCGACCTGCGCCGTAACGGCCCGCACCCCAAGCAGGTCATCGCCGCGAAGCTCGGGGTCTCCATCTCCGGCCTGATCAGAGGCGGGATCACCGAACCGCTCACCACCGCTGAGATCGACGCGCTGAAGGCGGAGAACCCGGCCTGGCTGGAGCGCGAGCGGGCCGTCCAGGCGGAGAACCGCAAGGAAGCGCTCCGCCTCAAGCAACGCTAGACAGCTGAGCTGCCGCACACCTCCGACCCGCCGCTCCGAGCGCTCCCCATGGCGTCCCTGTGGACACTCGGATCCGTGACCGAAGGCGGGGGCCGTTCAGGCCGCGTGACTGTCGGCATTGGGAAGCGCTTGCCAGGGCTTTGCTTTCGCGGCCTGATCAACTACAGGGCGGGTCGCTGCTTCTCGACGCGGAGCTTGCCGGGCACCATGTGTGCGCCCAGGTCCAGCGGGAGATGTTCGAGCCGGGCGGACCTGCCTGTCCGGACGTTGACCGCGTAATAGCCGAACGAGCCGACGGATTCCGGCGTATCGGCCTGGACGAGGAACTCGTCGTCGTCGAGCCAGCCGTACGCGATGGCGTCGCTCGGCTCCGAGAGGAGCCGGAGTCCGAGCTTGCGCTTGACCTTGCCGGTCCCGGCGTCCCGGAGGACGAGGTGTTCCTGGCCGTCCTCGCCGTAGGTGGCGAGCACCTCGGCCGTCCGGCGGCCGTCCGGGGAAAGGGAGCCGGTGAATTCCCCGCCGGTCCATTCACCGATGGTGGCGCCCTGGCGGTTCAGCAGGGTCATGGTACGGCCGGCCGGGTCGTCCTCTCCGGCGTCAAGACAAACGCGGTGGGCGGCTGTCGCGGTGGCGGCCCGGCTCAGGCCGAGTACGCCGCAGAAGCCGGGGAAAGTGGCGGTTCGGGCGGTGGCGAATTCGGTGAGGAGGAGCCGGGGTCGCGCGCCGGTGAACGCGACCGCGAAGAAGCGGCCGTCGGGTGAGATTTCCACGCCGCTCACGTCTGCGAGCGCTTTCGCGTCCAGCCGGGGCGAGATGGCCGCGCGTTGTCCGGTGCGCAGGTCCCACGCGACGTAGCGCATCCACGACTTGCTGAAGTACGCGATGAAGTGGCCATCAGGGGTGACGGCGAGTCGTACAGTTTGCCGGCGCCGATCGGCGTCCACCTGGAATTGGCTGACGGCGTCGGGGAGCTGGACATCGCTTGAGCATTCGTTTGGCTCGGCGTCGGCGCCGCTGCAGCCGGCGCCATAGGTGATGTCCAGGTCCTGTCTTCCCTCGCCCAGCGTGTAGTTGACGTGCAGTCGCCATTCGCTGCACGTGATGATGGCGGGTTCGGCACTCTCCTCCGGTGCCGCGGTGAGGTCGTTGTGGCAGTCGGTATTCTCCGGAATGAATGCGTACTGAACCGGTGGGTCGAACGGGCCCGGATTCCATTCCGGTGCCGCGCTCGGCGGCTCGTCGTCGTGGCCCAGATAGAAGGCTCCCGCGGACAGCAGTATGCAGGCGAGAAGGAACGCGAACAGCCGAGTCCGTCGCATCGCCGAGCCCCCCGTCGCCCCGTTTGGAATCCCGAAAGGAGCTTAGGCCGTACCCGGTATCAGAGCGATAGCGATGGGGGTTTTGGCGGGAGGTCCGCGGCTATTGATGTGCGTTTCCGTAGCTTGGATGAATGGCCTTGCCGGTTCGGTGCGGGTCGCGTTGACGGGGCCTCACCTGGCGGGTCTGAGCTGGCGGGGGATAGTTCTGTAACTTAGAGTTACTTTACATGTGCGATGCGTAGTAGCGTCCGGGGGTGCGAGGGAAGCAGTTCAAGAGACGCGCGGAAAGGGCGGATCGCTCGATGGAGAGGTTGCGCATCGTCAGATCGTCGCTCGCCGTACTGGCGGGGGTCGTCACGGCCGGTGGGTTGCTGCTGGGGGCGGGCGGGCCCGCCTCGGCGGCCGGGGCGGTCGCCGGGCGCGCCGCCGCTGCCGGGACGGCTCCCGGGTGCGTCGCGCGGGTGGTGGACGAGCAGCCGCACGGCCTGATCGTGTGGCTGCGGAACGAGTGCGGCAGGACCGTGCGGGTCAAGGTCGTCATCAGCTGGGGGCCCGACGGTCCCTGCGCGACGCTCGCCCACGGCAGCTCGCGCGAATGGACGTTCAAGGTGGGGTCGTACGACAAGACGGTCACCTGCTGAAACGTGTCACCTCGCGGCCCCGTACCTCTATGGGCGGGGCCGCTCGGGGGTCGGCGGGTGTGTCGCCAGCGATCGCCGGACTCGGAGTGATCAGCCTGCTGGCCGGGCGATCGGGCCGGGCCGGATTGAGTAGGGGGTACTCATGACCCTCGTCACGCCGGGGGCGACTCTGGTGGGGCGGGCGCGCAGGCGCCACATTGCTGGTCACCCTGGGGGGAAAGTCATGGCGGACACGACTAAGCAGGACAACTGGCGGCACTGCCGCAAGTGCTTCGGTCTCTGGTGGAACGGGGCCCCGACGAACGGGGTCTGCCCCGCCGGAGGGTCGCACGACGGGGGCGGTAGCTGGAACTTCTACCTGCCGGCCAACCCGCAGCAGAGCCTGTAGGGCCGAGCCCCGCCCGTCCCCTGGTGGGGGCGGGCGGTGTTTTGTCGGTGGTCAGCCTCGGGTCTCGACCCAGATGTTGACCGTCGTGTGCGGGGTGATGCCCGTGTAGGAGACCGTGCCGACGGGCTGCCACGGGCCCTCGATCGGGATCAGGCCGACCTCCGGCAGGAAGTGCCGTTGCAGAACGCGGATCCGGTGCTCGCCGGTGCCCGAGGTGCACAGGCTCCACGCCCCGCGGGTCTGGGTGTCGAGTTGTGCGGTGCAGCCGGTGGGCGTGGCGGCGGCGCTGGGGGCGGCGACGGCCAGCAGGGCAGAGGTCAGGAGGGCCGAGGTGGCGCCGGCCGCCCATTTTCTCGCGTGCATGATGGCTCCTTGGGGGGAAGGGTGGAGCTGGCGAGAATGCTTAGGAAAGTTTCCTAAGCATAGGCGGCGGCGTCAATGGTCACCAGCGGTCGTGGACCTGGGGCCGGATCAGGTCGTCGTAGACGGCGCGCACCGCGTCCAGGGTGGCGGCGTCCAGCGGCGGCACCGAGGCGGCGCTGCTGTTGGCCGCGGCCTGGGCCGGGTTGCGGGCCCCGGGGATCACGACCGAGACGCCCTCCTGGTCGAGGATCCAGCGCAGCGCGAACTGGGCCATGGTGAGACCCGCGGGCACCAGGGGAGCCAGGCGGCGGACCGCCTCCAGGCCCGTGGCGAAGTCCACGCCCGAGAACGTCTCCCCGACGTCGAACGCCTCACCCTGCCGGTTGTAGTTGCGGTGGTCGTCGGCCGCGAACGTCGTGTGCTCGTCGTACTTGCCGGACAGCAGGCCGCTGGCCAGCGGGACCCGGGCGATGATGCCCACCCCGGCGGCGCGGGCGGCCGGCAGGACCCGCTCCAGCGGCTTGAGCCGGAACGCGTTGAGGATGATCTGCACGGTCGCCACGCCCGGCCGGGCGATGGCGGTCAGGGCCTCCTCGCAGGTCTCGACGCTGACGCCGTACGCGGCGATCTTCTTCTCCGCGACCAGCGTGTCCAGGGCGTCGAACACGGCGTCCGTCGAGTAGACCAGCGTCGGGGGGCAGTGGAGCTGGACCAGGTCGATGGTGTCCACGCCGAGGTTCCGCCGGGAGCGCTCGTTCCAGGCCCGGAAGTTGGACATCACGTAGTTGGCGGGGATCTGCTCCATCCGGCGGCCCATCTTGGTGGCCACGGTGAGCTCCGGGCGGTCCTTGGCGAAGCGGCCGACGATCTGCTCGCTGCGCCCGTCGCCGTACACGTCGGCGGTGTCGATGAAGGTGACGCCCCCGTCCACCGCCGCCTGGAGGGTGGCGACGGCCTCGTCCTCCGTCACCTGGCCCCAGTCGGCGCCGAGTTGCCAGGCGCCGAGGCCGACCACGCCGACTCGGCGCCCGGTACGTCCCAAAACGCGCTCTTCCATGGGTGTCAACCTTTCTCGTACGTGACCAGCACCAGTGTGCCGTGCGCAGGGAAAACCAGGTGTGGCCGGGGTCATCCCTTCAGTACCGTCGGCAGGGGCGCGGGTCGAAGCCCGTCGGTCATGGGATCAGTGGGTCGCGGGTTCGAGTCCCGCCGTCACGGTGGCCCCGGCGTCGCCGGACGTAGCTCAGATGGCAGAGCAACCGAAGAAAGCCGGTGGGCGATCCCACATCCGCGCCCCTCGATCCACGTGAAGGAGGTCCTCGTGGCCCGTGATCCGCTCGCTTCCGTGTCGGCCCTCTCCACCCCGCAGCGCGTGCGCATGCCGGGGCGAGCGGACCAGGTGCCCAACGCCGAGGGCGGCTACGTCTTCCCGAAGGACCTGTGGACGAAGCTGACGGACTTCCTGATCCTCGGCACCACGGGCGGCACCTACTACGTGCACAAGTGGGAGCTGACCAGGAAGAACACCAGCGTGCTGGACGAGGCGATCGACGCGGACGGCCCGCGGGTCGTCGGGCTGCTCACCGAGATCTCCACCGCGCGGCCGCCGCGGGCCCCCAAGCCGCGGCCGGTGCTGTTCGCGCTGGCGGCGGCGTACGCCATGGGCGACGAGGGCACGCGCCGCGCCGCCAAGGCGGCGCTGCCGAAGGTGGCGCGCACCACCGACCATCTCGCCCAGTTCTTCGGCTACTACAAGAACCTCGGCGGCAAGCCCACGGCGCAGGGCGTGTCGATGGTCAGCGGGCGGTCGCTGCGGACCGCGCTCGGGTCGTGGTTCCTGGAGGGGACCGCGGACGACGTGGCGTTCAAGGCGTGCAAGGCGGCCCAGCGCCGGACGCCCCAGGGCGAGAGCTTCTCGCTGCGGGACGTGCTGCGCGTCGCGCACCCGGTGCCGGACGACGAGCAGCGCGCGGTGCTGTTCGGGTGGATCGCCGGGAACGTGCCCGACGAGTCGGCGCGGGAGGTCCTGCCGGCGGTGGACCGGTTCCTCACCGCCAAGGCCGTCACCAGCGCGGACGAGGCCGTGACCGTGGTGCGCGAGCGGAAGGTGCCGTGGGAGTTCCTGCCGGACGCGGTGCTCGGCGAGAGCCGAGTCTGGCAGGAGCTCGTCGACACCGTCGGGATGACGGCGCTGCTGCGCAACCTCGCGCGGATGACCCGTATCGGGGCGTTCGACCGGGCAGGCGGGGCGACGCGCCGGGCCGTGGCGCGGCTGACCGACCGCGACGCGCTGGCCAGGGCGCGCATCCACCCGATGGAGGTGTTCCTCGCGCTGCGCGTGTACGGCTCGGGGCAGGCCCAGCCGCACCCGCACGCCGAGATCCAGCGCTGGCACCCGCTGCCGGCCATCAGTGACGCCCTGGAGGAGGCGTACGAGCTGTCGTTCGGCAACGTCGCGCCCACGGGCAAGCGGCTGCTCGTCGCCGTCGACTCCTCGGGCTCCATGAGCTACGACCGGGTCCACCTGGGCGGCTCGCCGGTGGGCAGCGCGTACGAGGTCGCGTGCGCGATGGCGGTCATGCTGGCCAGGATCGAGCGGGGCGGCGTCCACGTCATCGACGTCGACACCTTCGTGCACGCCTCGAAGGTGACCCCGCGCACCAACCTGCGCGAGATCGCCTCCTGACGGCCCTCGGGCGGCGGCACCGACCTGTCGCTGCCCTTCACGTGGGCGCTGGGCGAGCGGATGGAGGTGGACGGCGTCGTCGTGCTGACCGACAACGAGACCTGGGCCGGGCGCTCGCACCCGGCGCAGGCGCTCGAGGCGTACCGAAGGGCGCTCAACCCGCAGGTCAACGTCGTGATCGCGGCGATGACGGCGGCCGGCTACACGGTCGGCGACCCGCAGGACGAGCGGGTGCTCAACGTGGTCGGGCTCGACGCGTCGCTGCCGATGATCGTCAACGCCTTCGTGCGGGGCGAGTCCGAGGGGTGACCGGCCCGGCTCGGCGGGGGGTGGCTCTCGTGTGAGCCGGGCCCGATCCGAGCGGCAGCCGCCTGGCGCGGAACCCGGCGGCGACGTCCGCGCCCCTCTACGCGGCCGTTCGGCGGGCCAGGCGGTGGTCGTCCAGCGTGCGCGTCATGGCGTGCAGTGCCCGGCACAGCGAGACCTCGTTCAGGTGGCCGTAGCTGAAGACGATCCCGTTGCCGGGGGCGCCGTCCGGGTGGTGGAAGGCGGCCAGCTCGGTCACCTGCACCCGCCGGGCCCGCAGCAGCCTGATCACGGACGTGGCCGGCAGGTCCGCCGGGAGCAGGAGCGTGGCCGCCGCGCCGGTGTGCGCGCCGAGCAGCCGGGTGCCCGGGTACGCCCCCAGGGCCTGGCGGACGATCGCCCGCCGGACGGCGTACAGGGTCGTCAGGTGCTCCGCCCGCCCGGCCACGCAGCCCGACGTGAGCAGGTCGGTCACCGCGAGCTGGCAGCTGAACGACGGCCCGGCGGACATGCCGTCCTCGATCTCCCCGGCCAGCCGCCGCGGCACCACCGCGAACGACAGCCGCAGCGTCGGCGTCAGGACGTCGCGGAACGAGCCCACCATGGCGGTCGACCACGCGTCCCCGAGGGCCAGGACGCTGGGGCGCGGGCCGAGCGCGGCGTTGAACAGGCCGTCGAAGGCGGGTTCGAGCACGAGGCCGCCGCTGTCACGTGCCCACGCGGCCAGGGCGCGGCGCCGTTCGACCGTCATCCGGGTGCCCAGCGGGGCGCCCCGCTCCGGCAGGACCGCCACGATGTCGCAGGAGCCGGGGATCCGGTCGGGGCGCGCGCCCGCGCCGTCCGTGGGCAGGGGCAGCACGGTCCCGAGCCGGCCGAGCGCCGCCCGTAACGCCGGCGGCGCGGGGTCCTCCAGCGCGATCACCGGGTCGGGGCCGCCCTGCGCGCGCAGGACCAGCTCCAGAGCGTCGCCCACGTCGGCCGTGACGATCACCTCGTGCCCGTCCAGCACGAGGCCGCGCGTGTCGCGCAGGTACGCGCCGATCGCGGCGCGCAGCGCGGGCAGCCCGGCGGGCGGCGCGTCGAGGGGAGGTGCCTGGCGGCCGGCACGCAGCCAGGCCGCCCGCCGGGCGGTCGACGGGAACCCCTGTGCACTGTGCCGGTCCGACCGCAGGTCGATGACTGCCTCACCGCCGCCCGCCGCGATCAGGCCCGCCGGCCGGCGGTGAGACGCATCGCGCGCGTGCGGGCGGGAGCCGGGCACCGGGTCCGGCGCGGGCGTGCCGGAGCGGCGGACCTGGTTGGGCGCGGGTGTGCCGGAGTGGCGGACCTGGTCCCGCGCGGGTGCGCCGGAGTGGCGGACCTGGTTCGGCACGGGTGCGTCGGAGTGGTGATCGGGGTCCGACACGTACGTGCCGGAGCCCCAGCGGCTGGAGATGTGCCCCTCGGCCAGCAGCCTCTCGTACGCCGCCAGCGCCACCCCGCGCGAGATCCCCAGCACCAGGGCCAGGGTGCGGGTGGACGGCATCCGGGTGCGGGGCGCGAGCCGCCCACGGGCGATGGCCGAGCGGAGCTGGGCGGCGAGCTGGTCCTGCAGCGGCTCCGGCACATCGCGCGCGAGCTGGATCGGCACGTCGAGCCTTTGCGGATGGCGCATGGAATGTCCCCCAGTGAAGGTACGCGGTGGAAGAACGGGAAAGCGGCCCCCTCACTGGAGGCGTGACATCCCGTTCCACCCGCGTTCCGCGGTCACCGCGGACGGTACGAGCAGCGCACCCCCGTCTGCACCGACCCCCGCAACTCCTCACCGATCACCTGGTCCACGGCCGCGATCCGGCCCAGCGCCCGCCTGATCGCCTTGCCGACCGCGATCCTGGCCCGCTCCTCGCTGCCCGCGAACGGCCGCGCCCGCCCGCCGATCCCGGTCGCGGCGGACAGCTCGGCCACCAGCCATTCGTGCTCCAGCCGCAGCGCCGAGGCCCGTTCGAGGTCGTTCAGCGACTCCAGCTCGTCGATCTCGGCCCGCAGCTGCGCCAGCCGCCGCCGGTAGGTCTCCCTGGCCTGGTCGTCGAGGACGGGCTGCGCCGACTCGCCCTCCCCTTCCGGCCGCCAGGTGCCCGCGGCCAGGTCGGAGGCGAGGATCTCGCGGCCGGGGTTGGCCACCAGCGTGGCCAGGTGCTGCATGCCGACGCTGTGGTCGACCAGCGCCAGCCGCCCGCCGAGCTCGACCTGCCAGTGCCGCCCGTGGCGGCGGAAGCGGCACGCGCCGTCCGCCGCGGACGCCCGCCCGACCACCGCCGGCAGCACCATGCCCAGCTCCCTGGCCTCCCGCGCGGCGCCGGCCTGCTCGGCGCGGGCCACCTCGTCGTGCGGCCCGTCGCGCAGCGCCAGCGCCTGCCCGAGCCGGCAGCGGGACAGCGCGGCGGCCGGCCAGTGGCCCAGCGCCAGGTTGTCGTGCACGGCCGCGCGCAGGTGTCCGACGGCCAGGTCCAGGTCGCCGGTGGTGAGCGCGGCCATGCCCAGCGAGTGCCGGACCGAGCCGAAGCAGGCCACGGCGAGGCTGGCCATCATCGGCAGGTGGGCGTGGGGGCTCAGCAGCGCGTACGCGCTCGCGGCGGTGTCGGCGTCCCGCAGCAGGTACGCGGTCTCCACGACGCAGTACATCGAGATCAGCCAGGTGCTGGAGCTGGGCAGGGCCGCCAGGTCCCGGCCGCGTAACCGGGCCAGGTGCCCGGCCGCCAGGCGCCGCTCGCCGGCCACGGCCGCCGCCAGCGCCAGGCCGGCCGCGTAGGAGTGGTCGATGGGGCTGAGCGTGGGGGAGCTGACCAGGTCGGACAGGACGGGCAGCAGCTCGGCGGCGCGGCCCTGGTACCAGCGGATGGCGCCGAGCTGGCCGCCGTACCAGCCGGTCGCGTCCATGTCGCCGGCCGCCACACCGCGCTCGAAGCACTCGCCGGCCTGCTTCTCCGCCTCGTCGAAGCGACCCGCGCGGATGGCGAGCATGACCTCGATGGCGCTGACCACGTAGCCGACCGCCAGGTGGGCGTGGCCGTCGAGCAGGCGGCGCAACTCCTCCAGGCAGCGCTCGGCGTGCGGGTCCGCGGCCAGGTAGAGGTCGACCGTGCGCCACAGCACCCCCATGAGCAGGTCGCCCCTGCGCCCGGTGACCGCCGCCTGGCCGATCAGCTCCCCGGCCAGCTCCAGCCGGAGCGCCCCGTGCTCGGGGCCGAGCAGGCAGTGGTGCGCCAGGCTCAGCGCCTCGGCCCGGGCCAGGTCGTCGCCCGAGCCCCTGGCCCGCGCCAGCAGGCGCATGATCTCCTCGTGCCCGCCGGCACGGTAGTCCTCCTCGCCCCTGAGCCGCAGCCGCAGCCGCAGCGCGAGCGAGGAGACCGGGTCGATCAGCGACAGCGCGTGCCGCTGCCGGGCGCGCACCATCTCCGACTCCGCGCACGTCCGGTGCTCGTGCACCCAGATCCCGCCCAGCCCCAGCGCCGCCCGCGCCAGCGCCGGCGGGTCGGCGCACGCCTCCGCGTACCGGTAGGCCGTGTCGAACCAGCGCCGCGCGGTCTGCAGGTCGCCGTTCACGAACAGCGCGCGCTCACCCAGCGTGAGGGCCAGCTTGAGATCCGCGCATGAGGGCGGGTGCACCCCCAGCCCCTGTGCAACGCTCACGATTCCGCTCCCCTGTCGGTTGTCTTGATTGAGCGCTTCAACTGTTCGTGGAATACCGTTCTAGGTATAGGACGTATTGCACACTGGGCAGGGTTCAGCGGCACGTACCCTGGCTCCCATGATTCGTCCTGCAACGCCCGCTGACGTGCCCGAGATCGTCAGCATGATCCGCGAGCTCGCCACGTACGAGAAGGCCGCCCACGAGGTGCGCGTGACCGAGGAGCAGCTGCGCGACACGCTCTTCCGCGACAATCCCGCCGCCTACGTCCACATCGCCGAGCAGGACGGCGAGGTGGTCGGCTTCACGCTGTGGTTCCTGACCTTCTCCACCTGGCGCGGCGTGCACGGCGTCTACATGGAGGACCTGTACGTACGCCCGCAGCACCGCGGCGGCGGCCACGGCGTCGCCCTGATGCGGCAGCTGGCCGAGATCTGCGCCGAGCGGGGATATCAGCGCCTGGAGTGGGCGGTCCTGACCTGGAACGAGCCGTCGATCCGCTTCTACGAGAAGCTCGGCGCGGTCAACCAGGACGACTGGTTCCGCTACCGGCTGACCGACGAGCCGCTGCTGCGCCTGGCCGAGCGCCGCGACTGACCGCACACACACGTCACGCAGGTCACGCACAGTGACGTGACCTGCGTGACATATCCGTTAAACGCCGGCGTGCGACCGCGAGCGTACGCGCTCCGCCTCGTCGAACATCCCCGTCCCCGACTCTTCGAGGTCACGGTGGGTCTCTTCCATGCGGAGCGCGATCCCGAGAGCGAAGAACGTGGGAGCCCACTCCCCGATGAAGATCCCCCACCGGTCGGCCCGGTCCAGCCCAGCCGACTCGGCGTTCCTCGACACGAACCAGCTCGCGCAGGACAGCGCGATGGACACCACCCCCGCGGTGTACATGTGGTTCGAGCGCACACCCATGTCATGCAGCTTTTTGATCATGTTTCCCCCCTTGCTGTGAGTGCTGTTACCCCAGGAAGGGCCTGGTAACCGATCATTACGAGCATGTTTCCGGCGTGACGCTTGTGCGTGGCTTGTTACCGAGGTGAATCACACGTAACGAACGCACAGCCACGCACGGTCAAAGTGCGTAACGAGCGCTTCCTACCTTGGAGATCCCCGGACGCCGAGCGTAGGAGAGGTCGATGGCGCGCTGGATCGCCGAGTGGCACCCCGATGACCCAGCCTTCTGGGAGAAGACAGGCAAGCGCGTCGCACGGCGCAACCTGATCTTCTCGATCTTTGCCGAACACCTCGGCTTCACCGTATGGACCTTGTGGAGCATCGTGGCGACCAAGATGGGGTCGTACGAGTTCACCACCGACCAGCTCTTCTGGCTGGTCGCCCTGCCGAACCTGATCGGCTCGGTCCTGCGGGTCCCCTACACGTTCGGGCCCGCGAAGTTCGGCGGGCGCAACTTCACCGTGGTCAGCGCGACGTTGCTGCTCATCCCGGCGGTGCTCCTCGGGGTGACGGTGAACAACCCGGACACGCCCTACTGGCTCTTCCTGGTGATCGCGGCGCTGGCCGGCGTCGGCGGCGGGAACTTCGCCTCCAGCATGGCCAACATCACCTACTTCTACCCCCGCAACAAGCAGGGGGTCGCGCTCGGCCTGAACGCCGCCGGCGGCAACGTCGGCGTCAGCTCGGTCCAGCTCGTCATGCCCCTGGTGATCGGCTCACTCGGCCTGGCCGCCGCCGGCTGGTTCTGGATCCCGCTCATCGTGGTCGCCGCCGCCTGCGCCTGGTTCTTCATGGACAACCTGACCAGCGCCAGGGCCAACCCCCGCGACCAGCTCGCGGTCGCCGGCAAGGCCCAGACCTGGATCATGTCGTTCCTCTACATCGGCACCTTCGGCTCGTTCATCGGCTACTCCACCGCCTTCCCGCTGCTGAGCAAGAGCCTCTTCCCCGACGCGCCCTTCGCGGTGGTGGCCTTCGTCGGCCCGCTGGTGGGGTCGCTGATCAGGCCGCTGGGCGGCCTGCTGGCCGACAGGCTCGGCGGCGCCCCGGTCACGCTGTGGAACTTCGCCGCGATGGGCGGCGGCGTGCTGCTGGTCTGGGCGGCGAGCACCTCCGGCAGCTTCTGGCTGTTCTTCCTGGCCTTCCAGCTGCTCTTCCTCACCGCCGGCATCGGCAACGGCTCCACCTACCGCATGATCCCGGCCATCTTCCAGGCCAAGGCGGTGGCCGAGCGCGGCGAGAGCGAGGAGGCCCTGCTGTACGGCAAGCGCCAGGCCTCGGCCGCCATCGGCATCATCTCGGCGGTCGGAGCGCTCGGCGGGTTCCTCATCAACCGCGCGTTCGGCATGTCGTTCGCCGCGGCCGGCACCCCGACCCCCGCCTTCCTCACCTTCGGCC
This sequence comes from Nonomuraea sp. KM90, assembly GCF_052246675.1. Taxonomy (NCBI): domain Bacteria; kingdom Bacillati; phylum Actinomycetota; class Actinomycetes; order Streptosporangiales; family Streptosporangiaceae; genus Nonomuraea; species Nonomuraea sp. KM90. The sequence continues at coordinate 128,865 of NZ_JBQQCB010000021.1, forward strand.
TCTTCTACGTGTCCTGCTTCGCCCTGACCTGGTGGTGCTACACCCGCAAGGTCGGCGTCAACGTGGTGGCGAGCCTCGCCCATGCCCGGGTCTGATGTGGCGACGAAGACGCACTGCCCGTACTGCGCCCTGCAGTGCGGCATGGAGATAACCGCGGAGAAGGTCACGGAGACCGGCCGCGAGCTGACCATCAGCCCGCGCACCGACATCCCGGCCAACGCCTCGGGCGCGCTGTGCCAGAAGGGATGGACGGCGGGCGAGCTGCTCACCAACGGCGAGCGCCTGACCACCCCCCTCCTGCACGGCGAGCCCGTGGAATGGGACGTCGCGCTTGATTACGTGGCGTACCGGTTGTCCGCCATCCGCGCCGAGCACGGCCCCGACGCCGTGGCCGTGTTCGGCGGGGGTGGGCTGACCAACGAGAAGGCGTACACGCTGGGCAAGTTCGCCAGGGTCGCCCTCGGCACCAGCCAGATCGACTACAACGGCCGCTTCTGCATGTCCTCGGCCGCCGCCGCCTCCACCAGGGCGTTCGGCATGGACCGGGGCATGCCGTTCCCGATCACCGACCTGGACGACGCCGACGTCGTCATGCTGGCCGGCGGGAACGTGGCCGAGACCATGCCGCCCTTCGTCCGCCACCTGTCCGGGCCGCGCGTGATCGTCATCGACCCGCGCCGCACCCAGACGGCCAAGCTGGCCTGGCTGCACCTGCAGCCCACGCCCGGCACCGACCTGGCGCTGGCCCTCGGGATGCTGCACCTGGCCATCGCCGACGAGCTGGTGGACGAGGAGTACGTCGCCGCCAGGACCACCGGGTTCGACGAGGTACGCACCTCGCTGGCCTCCTGGTGGCCCGAGCGCGTCGAGCGGATCACCGGGGTACCCGTCCACCAGATGCGGCAGGCCGTCAGGGCGATGGCCGCGGTGGACAAGGCGTACATCC